>JBGSTK010000025.1:0-5639 GCA_041736565.1 Phycisphaeraceae bacterium
ACCAAGGATGCCAGGGATAGCACACCTCGCGCATCTCGGTAATGTGGGTCTTGTGTTGTTGAGTTGTACAATCGCAAACGACTACACAGCACGTTAGGCTACAAGAGCCCCGAAACGTTCGAGGCCAACCTCAACTAACCCCGAGGCGCGCCCACCGAATGTGGGGAAGTCCAGCCAATCGTTGATGATGCGCCCCCACCCCAACCCTCCCCCGCGAGGCGCGGTAGAGGGGGTTGAGTGTCCGCTTACTTTGTGCGCGGCTCTTTCGCAGCGCGGCGGGGGGCCGGGGGGGCGGGGGGGGAACAAGGTGACTGCGACTGCTTTGGGCAATTGGTCCGCTTTGTTTTATGATGGTCCCGCTGTCAGGTGAGCCCCGAGCGTCGCCGACTGCGGGGAACTTATGAGTAAACCGAATCAACGACTGCGTATCGAGGAGATCGACTGGCCCGGGGTGTTCCCCTGGCTGGCGCTGTTTCGCAGCTTTCGCATGGCGGTTCATCCGCCCAAGTTGCTCCTGAGCTTGCTGCTGGTGTTATTGCTTTACCTGGGCGGCATGGTTGCGGATGCGGTTTGGGGCGTGCAAGTTTATCCCGATGAAATGCGCCAGTACGTGACTCAGCCCCGCGCCGACTTTGAGCGATGGCGGGCTGACAGCGATTACCGCGTTGAGAGCCAACTACGCCAGGCGATGCGATGGAGCGTTGATGTTGGAGGGCCGGACTTGCGGCAAATCGACGGCCCTGATCGCTTCGGCCGACTGCGGGGCTTGATTGATGCCCACTACCGCCAGCAGTTTGAGCTGTTGCAGGCCGTTGACAATAAGCCGCACGAGGTTGAGGCACTGCACAAAGAACGTCGCCAACGACTGAGGGAATTGGCGGCACTGGAGCCGGGGGGCGTGTTTGAGACGGCGCTGCGTGCTGAGGTGCAGGCCTTTGAGCATCTCATTGCGGCGGCGACTTCTCTCAACTTTGGTTTGCGCGAGCTTGTGGGTGATGGTGATGCCCCATCGGACACCGTCGCGGGTGCGCTGCGGGTCATGCTTTTCGACGTGCCGCATTGGGTCTTTGATGTGCATCGGGGATTCTTCCTGGGGTATCTGTTGTATAGCCTCCTGCTGTGGTCGCTTCTGGGCGGTGCGTTGGCACGGATGAACGCGTTGCATGCCTGCACGGGAAGCGCTGGGGACGCGGGCGAGGCATTGAGATTCGCGTTTCGACGCTGGGTCTGGCTGACGCTGGCACCGCTGATGCCGCTGATTCTGGTGGGGGTCATCGGCCTGCTCCTAACCTTGGGCGGATTGGTGTTCTTCAACATTCCGGTGCTGGATGTGCTGGGCGGGGTGATCTTCGGGTTGGCACTGCTGCAAGGCGGGCTGATGGCGCTGCTGCTCATCGGGACCGCAGCGGGGGTGAGCCTCATGCAGCCTGCCATCGCCGTCGAAGGGACTGACGCGTTCGATGCGGTGAGCCGATCTTTTAATTATGTGCTGGGTCGCCCTTGGCGATGGGCTTTTTACACCCTCGTAGCGCTGGTGCATGGCGCGATTTGTTACTTGTTCATGGGCGGGATTATTTTCCTGACGATTCTGGTGACGGCCGGTTTCGTACGCCTGGGCGTTTGGGACGGCGGGAACTCATTGGGCGCTAATCGTTTTGATGCGATACTGCCCCTGCCCGACTTTGGGCGTTTGGCGTATTGGCCTGACTTGGCGCTGCTGGGCATGAGTGGCAAGGTCGCAGCCATCGTCGTGTGGCTGTGGGTCACAGCCTGCGTGGGCCTTTTGGCAGCCTTTGCCATTGCCTACTTTCAGGCTGCCACCACCTGGGTTTATCTGTTGCTTCGCCGAGCGGCCGATGGTACAGAGTTCGATGAGGTGTACATTAAGCCAGCCGTGGCGTTGGAGTCGGCTGCGACCGCGTCCGATGAAAAGGTGTCGGAAGCAGCGGGAAAATGAACGCCGAAGCATCATGCGGCGCGTTGAGGGGATGAACTGGAGTCAATTGTTATGGGAGGTTCGCCAATGTCGCGGTTGTCACATTTGTCGTTGGTCGTATATCTGTTGATGGGCGTGCTTCTGCTGAGTTCCTGCGATCGTCAGCCCGATCCTCAGTCATCGCTCACTCGTGCGGAGGATCTGCCCCAGGCGCGGCTCGTCACGCTTTCGCCGGCACTGACGAAAATGGTTGTTGATCTGGGCCAGAAGGAACTGCTTGTCGGCACCGCCAGGAACGACAATGCGGCTCCTGAAAATCTCCCCGCCGTGGGCGATGTGTTAGACATCAATACCGAGGCCTTGCTGCGGCTTCGTCCCACACACGTGTTGAGTATGGCTGTCAAAGACGGTGACGACGCTCGTCTGGCCGAATTGGCCCGCCGCAACAATTTCGTGCTTGGGACCTATCCGTCGCCCTTGAACTTGGACGAAGTGGGCAAGATTCTATTCGACGAGACGGAACTGACAGGTCAGGGGTTGGACAAGAAAGTGCCCAGTCTCGGGGTGTTGCTGGGCGTGCCGCTGGCCGCCAGCCGGGTCAAGCTGCGGATGCTTACACAGTTGGCGCAACTGAGTGAGGTGACCTCGAATACTACGCGGCCGCGGGTGTTGCTGCTCCTGGCGACGAGTCCCGCTGTGGCACTGGGGCCGGGCACGGTGCACAGTGAGTTGCTCAATAATGTCAATGCCACTAACGCTGCCGACAGTGCTTCCGTGGGAGCCCCGAGTTTCGACCGCGAAAAGCTGCTCGCAGCCGCACCGGATGTACTGTTGTACCTCTCTCCCGGGGGGCCGCCGTTGGAGGACCTGGCGACCGATGTGCGATTTGTGCTGTTCCGTGACCTGGATATCCCGGCAGTGAAAAACGGCCGCATCTACGTGCTCAACGACCCCTTGATTCTTCTGCCTTCGACCAACGTCGCGTCGATTGCGGCTGATATGGCTAAAGCTCTCCACCCAAGCCTGACTGAAAAGATAGACGCCCTGATGGCAGTGGAGAGTACCTTGCTGCGGCCATCGGGACCGATGGTGCCGGAGGCCGGTCAAGCGCCGTTGCCGAGAACACCAGCCTGGGAAACACTGGCCCGGTAAACACCGACCCGAAAGAACCATCGCAGCCTGACTCGACGTCGGGCGATGCTGCTCGGCCCCCCTCGCCAACGCAGGTGCCCACTCCCGATGTCCGCCCCTGATTCCAGTAACCACAACGCGCGATTCGCCGAGGTCAGGTGGCGGCTGCTGTTGATCCCCGCTTTGGCCTTGTTCCTTGTAGCGGTGCTGCGTTTGTGTCTGGGCTCGGCGGCAGTGGGTTGGCCCGAGGGCTCTGTTGTTGAAAGTTTGGGGCACGTGCTGGCCCCACGATGGCTCTGGGATACGCAGTCGCCCGTGACGGCCATGGACACGCGAATGTTGCGCCTCGTCATCGCCGCGTTAGTCGGTGCTGGCTTGGCGATCAGTGGCGTGGCGCTTCAGACGCTACTGCGTAACCCGTTGGCGGAGCCGTTCATTCTCGGCATTTCCAGCGGTGCAGCCGTCGGCGTGCTGGCGCAATGGCTCGTGACCTATCAGATCATGGGCCGAGTAGGTGGCCAGCAGATCGGCGCCATCCTCGGCGCTGCCCTTACTGCGGCCATCGTCTTTTTCGCCAGTCGCCGTCGGGGCGTCGTCGATCCGCTCGGACTGCTCCTGACCGGCGTCGTGCTGGGCATGATCAACGCCGCCATCATCATGTTCTGCAACTACGTGCTGGGACCTGCGGGGCTCAAGGAGGACATCGGTCGCTGGATGATGGGCTACATCAACGAGACGGCTTCGCCGACAACGGTGTTAACCGTCGCACTGACGGTGGCGGTCGGACTGGCGCTGTTGATTCGGCTAGGCAGGGCCATGGATGTCGCGACTTTTTCGGATGCCGAAGCCGTGAGTCTGGGCGTTAACCTCGCGGGGTTGCGTGCGATGTTGTTCCTGGTCGCATCCGTGTTGGCGGCTGGAGCGGTGATCCTGGCTGGACCCATCGGTTTCGTGGGGTTGATCGCTCCTCACCTCGCCCGCCTCATGCTCGGTCCGCGACACCGCCCGCTTCTGATTGGTGCCGCCCTGATCGGTGCCACGCTGGTCATACTGGCCGATGTGATCTCCGCTGGCATCGACTTACTGCTGGGCATCGGCACGTTGCCGGTGGGCGTCTTCACCGCGCTGATTGGCGGGCCCATGTTCCTTTGGATGCTGCGTCCGCAACTCGGGCGCGGGGCGGACTGAATCGCTCGGACGATCCTGCCAGATCGCCACTGGACTCATGTTAAGCTTTCATGATGCAAGGACGCCAGACTAATCCGAAGGTTGGCCGTCGATGGGGTCGGCAGGTGACGGCTGCTGTCAAACGTTTGGGCGTGCCTGTCGGGCTTCGTTTGGGGTCGTTTCGCCATTATCCGCCGCGTGAACTTCGTGTGGCTTCCCCCGCAGCATTCGAAGGTCCCCCTGGACCCAGCATTTCGATCGTCACGCCTTCGTTCAACCAGGCGCCGTTTTTAGAGGCCACGCTGCGGAGTGTGTTGGATCAGGGATACGAACCACTGGAATACATCGTGCAGGATGGCGGCTCCACAGATGGCAGCGTTGACGTCATTCAACGACATGCCTCGGATCTCACCCACTGGGAATCGGCACCCGATGCGGGCCAGTCAGATGCCATCAACTGTGGTTTTGCTCACAGCACCGGGGAGATCATGGCCTGGCTCAACAGCGATGACTTGATCCTCCCTGGCACTTTGGCCTGTGTCGCGCAGTTTTTTCGTGACCACCCCGATGTGGATGTGGTTTACGGCCATCGTTTCATCATCGATGAGCAAGGCCGCGATGTGGGGCGGTGGGTGCTCCCGAGTCATTGGCGGGGCGCGATCCTATGGCGGTGCTACGTCCCGCAGGAAACAATGTTCTGGCGTCGGCTAATCTGGCAAGCGGCGGGGGGGTATGTCGATGCCTCGTTACAATTCGCCATGGACTGGGATCTGGTGTTGCGTTTCCATGCTGCGGGCGCGAAATTCCACCGCATCCCGCGTTTCCTGGGGGCCTTTCGTACCCATGATCAGCAGAAATCGCTGGCGTGGGTCGAGGAAACCGGCGTCGCCGAGTTCGAGCAATTGCGACGCAAATACCTGCGGGGGATGGCTAAATCGCAAGCGGCACGCATGGGCAGCGCCATTCACTTACTACGGTCCATCGGCTCAACTTGGGCCTATCAATGTGGACTGAACTCCCCTCGGACATGAATCTCTTCTGCGTTATCTTTGTTCCACAACTAATCGCGGCCCCATGACGCACGCTCAACGAATTCTGCAAGTCAACACCGCCGACCGCGCCGGCGGAGCCGAGGCTATCGCACGCCAACTTCACGATGCATTCCTGGCGAAGGGACGCGAGGCGTGGCTGGCGGTCGGCCAGCGAACTACCGACGACCCACGCGTGTTGGCGATACCCCGCGGCCCGTGGCGCCGACTCTGCGACACGCTCGCCAATGCCACCTCCGCCAGTGGATCGCGATCACGTTACTACCGCGCCTTGACCGCAATCGGTGATCCGCTTCGCTGGGTAGATTACTTGCGTGGCCGGGAGAGTTTCCACTACCCAGCTAGTCGCCGCGTTT
>JBGSTK010000045.1:0-28589 GCA_041736565.1 Phycisphaeraceae bacterium
ATTCGGCGGTGACCCAGCCCCGCTTAGGCGGCTCCCCCGGCTTGCCCGCCATCCAGCGCGGGAGGTCGCTGTCGATCGAGGCGGTGCACAGCACCCGCGTGTCACCCATGGCGATGATGACGCTGCCCGCGGCACCAGACGGCGTGGCGGTGATACTGGTAGTGCGGAGTTCCCCGGGTTTTCGGACGTGCTTCATACGCGGCATCATCGCCCGACGCGCGGCGACGAGCAAGTCCAAGCCCCTGCAAATCGGCGTGGCCGATAATGTGGATACGTCAAGACCGGATTATTTGGTCCTTTTGCTAAACCGAGTAGTAGGTGTGACCGATAGATGGGCTAGCAGCGCCATGATCGCGCTGCTGGAGACGCGCCCCATGTCACAACTTTCTTCTCTTTCGGCCCCCCCCGTCCCCCCCGCCGCATCTGACGCTCGTCGCCATCCTCGCCTTAAGTTGCCTGCTCCCTACACGCTGCTGCGTGTTCGCCGAAGTGATGAAAGCCGATTTACCCGCACGGGTTATGTTTATGACATCAGCGCCTCGGGCATGCGGTTTGAACTGGACCAAGCCCTCGAACCCGGCACGACCGTCGAATTCCGCGCGATGCTGCCCGGTGCCCAGCACATGACGTTCAACGGTCGTGGGCGAGTGGTTCGGCTGCATGATGATGCTGATGAGCCGGGCCCGGTCCGCATGGGTTTGAGCATCGAGGGATTTAGCGAGCACGTGGATCGCCGTCGCCTTCACGACTATCTCATCAGTGCTGGTCAACGTCTTGCGGCTTGAGTTTTCGCTGCGGTTATGACGTTGGCGATTTGCGGCATTCGCAATTTCGCCCTTTTTACAGCCTGAATCGACAGCGCGTCAGATCGACGCGTGGTCCCCGCATCGGCACACCTTCCTCTGCCAGCATCGCCGCCTTGCGCTCCAGCCCACCCGCATAGCCTGTCAACGATCCATCGCCGCCGACGACGCGATGGCATGGCACTGCCGGGGCGTAGGGGTTGCGATTCAGCGCGTTGCCCACCGCGCGTGCCGCAGCGGGTGCGTCGAGTTTGCGAGCAATATCGCCATACGACACGACCTGACCTCGAGGCACCCGGGCACACAACGCCCAAACCCGCTGCTGAAAGTTCATCCCGTCGGTGAGTTGCCCGGCGTGCACAGCGTCCTGGATTGAGATTGAAGTGGTCAACATCGACGAAACTCCTTTGAGGCGCGGCTGATGTCCGGCGATGCGCGGGACGAAGTCCTATCATTATCTCCCCATGGACACCGCCCTTCAACCCATCGCCGCCAAAGTTGACGCCGGCCAGCGTCTCGACGCGCACGACGCCATGGCGCTCATGGCCAGCCCCGACATCTGGACCATCGGCCGACTCGCCGACCAGGTGCGACGTCGGCTTCATGGCGACGTCACGTGGTACAACATCAACCGCCACCTCAACTACCCCAACCTCTGTGCGCTGTCGTGCAAGTTCTGCGCTTTTTACCGCAAGGAAGGCCAGCAGGGCGCTTACGAAATGAGCCTCGACGAGATCGGCAAGCAGGCCAGTGAAGCCGCTGCCGCCGGTGCCACGGAGATGCACATCGTTGGCGGGCTGCACCCCAAGCTGCCCTTTAGCTACTACACCGACATGATGCGTGCCATCAAAGCCGCGGCTCCGCAGTTGCACATCAAAGCGTTCACCGCTGTGGAGATCGTCCACCTGGCGCGCATCGATCGCCGGGGCCGTGACATTCGTGGCGTGCTGTCGGACTTGAAAGAGGCGGGACTGGGCTCGCTGCCCGGAGGCGGAGCTGAGGTCTTTGACGACCGCGTGCATGATGAGGCGTTCAAAGGCAAGATTCGCAGCGACCGCTGGCTGGAGGTGCATGAGACTGCCCACGAACTGGGGCTCATGAGCAACGCCACGATTCTCTACGGCCACATCGAATCAGTGGCGGATCGCGTGGCACATCTGATGATGCTGCGTGATGCCCAGGACCGCGCCATCGAGCGGAACCTGCCGGGCCGCTTCCAGACGTGCATCCCCCTGCCGTTCATCCCCGACGATTCGGAATTGCAGCACCTGCCCGGCCCTAGCGGCTTGGACGACATGAAGATGCTGGCGGTGAGTCGGCTGGTTCTGGACAACTTCGCGCACATCAAGGCGTTCTGGATCATGCAGACGCTGGCATTTTCGCAGCTTGCCCTGGAGTTCGGCGTCGACGACATCGACGGGACAGTGGTGTGGTACGACATCACGAAGGTGGGCGGGAGCGACACGCATCAGGAAGTGACGGTGGCCGACCTCAGCCGCGCCGTGCGTGAAGCGGGCTTCGAGCCTGTGGAGCGCGACACGCTCTATCGCCGCATCGAACGTCGCGGGCCGGCGTGGCAGGTCGCTGAATCTGACGCGACGTACGCAAAGAGCGTCTGACGGCCGAGGGCGGGCCGCGTGCAACGTTCCAATATGCGATGGCCCCAACGCCCCAGCGCCCCCCGCCGACGCCTCGCCAACGTCACAGCTCGGATTTGCCATCGGCGGCAATGTCCGTAGAATGTGTCGCTCGCGATGCAACGGCGGAACAGCCCCCGGCTGGCCACCACCTGACCCATCGGCGAAAAACCCAATGATCGGCCCCGTCGTCTAGAGGCCTAGGACACTGCCCTTTCACGGCGGTAACACGGGTTCAAATCCCGTCGGGGTCATTGGCTCAGATCACACCTATCGGAACTGCTTCACAAACCGTCGCCCTTCCTGGGCTTTCCCGCTAACATCCTCTCGCGTTTGCAGGCGACTGCGCGGTGTTGCGTGCGCTCGCTGAGCCGAATCCGCGCCGCTTTCCCAATGGCGGCTTTGGTGTAATCATCTGAAACCCTCGGAAGTACTCCAAGCTCCTTGTCCAAAAAATGGAAGTTCACATGAGTCCCTTCATTCATCGTCTTGGACTCGCACTCGCCGAGCATGAGCACTTCACTACCTATCCCGATTTTCTAAAATATTTTTACATGAGAGCATGTCTGCGGTTTCGCAGGCCGCTTGTTCCGTTTGCCAAACAACCCTGGTCCGTACGATTGATCAATGACACGAGTCCGTTCCACCTGCGCGTCCACACCACCGATTTTTTGGTGCTACACGAAATATTCGTAGATGACGAGTACCGCGTCCCGCTGACCTACCCCTTGGGCCAACTCCGTCAGATCTTGGATTTAGGAGCCAACATCGGGCTGTTTACCCGTTATATCTGCAAACAATATCCCAACTGTAAGGTGATTGCCGTCGAACCCGATGAGGATAATTGCCGCATGTATGCGTTGAATGCCAAGGCCGCAGACTTGGGCCATCGCTCCGTACTGATTCAGGCTTGCGTTGCGAGTTCGGCCCGCAGCGTCACATTGAACCGTAACGGGGGCGAATGGGGGTACCGCATGCAGGACGCCGACGCCGCCGTGGATACCATTCCCGCCATGCCCCTCGAAGAAATCCTCGCCAAAGGCAACGCCAACGATGAAATCGACCTGCTCAAAAGCGACATCGAAGGCGCTGAATGCGAAGTCTTCGCCAACTGTGCCCCTTGGATCAGTCGGGTCCGAAACATCATCATCGAACTCCACGGCACCTACACCAGCGACGACTTCCTAAACGACATACGCCGCAACGGCGGACACTTCAAAGTCCTATGCCCCCGCGACAAACACGACGTCATGATGCTGCAACGAATCGACCACTGATTCGTCTACTTCGAATTCACGCCTCAGTGAACGGAAAAGGACCGGGATTAATAATCCGTTCAGCACGATGATTAATCGCCCGGCCGCAGGCTACGGCTCGTCGACTGTTCCTATTGGCGTCGGTGGTCTGCACCGGTACAAGCGGTGGACGGTCAGACCTGCGCCGCGCCAGAAGCCGTACTTTCCAAAGGCCTGCTGGGAATAATCGGAGCACGATGGCTGAAAGCGGCAGACCACGACCTTGCGTACCAGCGGGCGGCCAATCGCTTGGTAGCCGTCGATCGCGAGGATCGCTGCATTGGAGAGAATTTGATACCGCGGTGGAAGCGTCGCGTCGACCACCAGGAAAAGCGGAAGCAACACGAGCACGACTCGCCCCCTGCGCCGACGCCTCACGGGTTGCCCTGTTGGGGGCACTTGGGGTTGACCTGGCGTTGTTTGTTCTGGCGATGAGGACATGACACCAACTATCCTTGAGGCTGACCCATGCCCGCTCCGAATCGCATGGGTTGCCTTGCGTTGTATGAACGTTTGCGATAGCTTAAGCTCGTGTTGACCCGACTGCATCCCAATGGGTCCTTCAGCGTGTCAGATTTCTCTCAATGATCGTTCTTCCTCTACTGTAGGAGATGGGCGTGACTCAACTCATATTCTTGGCGCAGTACAACGATGGTAGCGAGGGTGGCATTTTTGCCTGCTGCTGTAGCTGTCTTTTTCCGCTCATGTTCCTGGCGATCTTCGTGGTCGCGGC
Source organism: Phycisphaeraceae bacterium (assembly GCA_041736565.1). Taxonomy (GTDB): domain Bacteria; phylum Planctomycetota; class Phycisphaerae; order Phycisphaerales; family Phycisphaeraceae; genus JBBDMX01. Next base: position 4,469 of record JBGSTK010000045.1, read on the forward strand.
GGTCGGCATGTTCAAAGTTTTCGCCAAGGCCAACAAGCCCGGCTGGACCGCCTTCGTCCCGGTTTACAATGGCATGATCCTGGCAGAGATCGTCGGTCGGCCATCGTGGCACGGAGTGCTCCTGCTGGTGCCTGTGCTGGGTGTGATCATGGCGATCCTGATGTGCATCGAACTAGCCAAGAGCTTCGGTAAGGACACGGTGTTCGGCGTGTTGCTGGCGCTATTCTCGCCCATCATGTTCCCGATCCTGGGCTTCAGTTCGGCCACCTACAGTGGCCCGGTGCGCGATCCGAATAATACCAGCCTGTTCTGATGCCGGGGCCGTCAGGCCGTGCGGTGACGGCTGGGTGCGGCTGGCCGTCGGGCCGTGAATTCGCGGATTTCATTGCGAGGTAACCGCGGTTTTGCCCTGTGGGGGGCGGCGCGGTACACTTTTCCTTCTGGCATGGCTCGGCCCGAGTGCGTGTTGTCAAGCCCCATGGGCACAATGCGCGGGGTCCGGCGTCCCGATGTGTAGTCGGGGCCACCGAGCTCAAAATCGCCAGTTTTTTGGAGTTTCGAACGAACATGACTCAGCCCACCTCCCGCCTTTACGAAGGCCTGTTTCTCCTCAATCAGAACTTTGCCGCCGATCTTCCCGCCGCCACTGAGCATGTCAAGGGCATCCTTGAACGCCATCAGGCCGAGATCGTGCTCTTAAAGAAATGGGATGAGCGCAAGCTGGCTTACGCTGTCCGCGGCCAGAAGCGCGGCACCTATCTGCTGGCTTATTTCAATGCCCCGACGAATCAGGTCATCGCCATTGACCGCGACTGCAATCTTTCGGAGCAGGTGCAGCGGGCGTTGATCCTCAAGGCTGACCATGTGGGCGAGCCCGAGATTGAAGGCGCCCGCCGTGACGAGACCAGCGCCCAGACCGAAGCACGTCTTCGTGGTGATACTGAAGAGGGTGAAGCCCCCGAGCATGATGGCGAAGCTGCCATCGACGCAATGGTGGGCGATCCCAGCGAAGAGCGTCCCCGACGTGGCCGCAAGAACGACTTGGCTGTGAATCTTGAGGATGCACAGGAAGTCTGAACGCAGCAGCCCGCGACTGCGAACCGCCCTTGATCCGGAGAGCACCCTATGCCCAACCTCAACAAGGTCATGCTCATGGGCAACCTGACGCGGGACCCCGAACTGCGTTACACGCCCAACACCAACACAGCGGTGGCCAACATTGGTTTGGCCATCAATCGTCGTTGGCGTAACACGCAGACCAACGAGCAGCAGGAAGAGACGACGTTTGTGGATTGTGAAGCCTGGGGTCGCACCGCCGAGGTGTTGAACCAGTACCTGCGTAAGGGTCGCCCTGTGTATCTGGAGGGCCGCCTGCGGCTTGACCAGTGGCAGGACAAGGACGGCCAGAACCGCTCGAAGCTCAAGGTGGTGGTCGAGACGTTTCAGTTCATCGACAGCCGGGGCGGAGAGGGCGAAGAGGGTGGGCCACCGGCAGGTGCCACGGGCGGATCAGCACCACGCGCCGCTTCGGGCGGCAACTACTCGCCACGCAATGCGCCGCAACAACGTGCACCGCAGCGACAGGCGGCACCCCCACCTTACGAGGAACCACACCAGGCCATCGACGAAAGCGATATCCCGTTCTGAGTTCCGCAGACGAATGAACCATGAAAGCCGCCTGACGGGTCTTTGGCCCGGCCTGCGGATGACAACCTGATCTCATGCTGACGTCGTGGACTGCGACATGTGCTCGCAGCCCGACGCCTAACTCACCCTCTTTTACCGAGGACACCATGGCTAAGTACGTGAAGATTCTGTTGACTGAAAACGTTGAAGGCACCGGCATCGTCGGCGATGTGGTGGAAGTTCGCCCGGGTTTTGCCCGCAACTTCCTCCAGCCCCGAGGCATGGCGACGGACCCCACCGCGGGCAATATCAAGCGCCTCGCTGGGCGTCGCGCCGAAGCTGAAAAGGACATGAAGCTGCGTCGCGCGGCATTGGAGGAACTCCACGGCCGAGTCGCCAACCACGAGTTGACACTGCAGCGTTCCGCCAACGATCAGGGCATTCTCTTTGGCAGCGTGTCCCAGCACGACATCGCCACGGCACTGCAGGAGGAAGGCTTCCAGGTCGACGAGCGTGCGGTGCGCATCGGCCAGCAGATCAAGCGGCTCGACAGCTACCACATTCCCATTGTGCTCGCGTCGGACCTCAAGACTGAGATTAAGCTCTGGGTGGTAAGCGACAAGCCCGTCGAGAAGCGGCAGGACGAGGAAGCTGACGACGAGGAAGAGGGTAAGAACGAAGCTCCCGCCGAAGCCAAGAAAGCCTGACGCGCGATCGATTCACGAAAAACAAACAACCCCGGTTTAGCCGGGGTTGTTTTATTGTTGGGCTCAGCGCGGCGCTGGGCGACGTGACCACACCACGAGCCGAGATGGGCGCGGGCAATCTCGCGACACCCGGGTTAAGGGCCGATCTGGGCCCGGTGCCGCAGGGCGTGATCCGCCAAGGTCAGCGCGACCATCGCTTCAGCCATGGGCACGAAGCGAGGCAGGAGGCAGGGATCGTGGCGTCCCTTGGTGGCGATGGTCGTGGGCTCGGCGGCGCGGGTGACGGTGGGCTGGGGCTGGGGCAGTGAGCTAGTGGGTTTGACGGCACAGCGGAGGATGATGGGGAGCCCGGAGCTGATGCCCCCGAGCATGCCGCCGTGACGGTTGGTCAGAGTGGTGATGCGTTTGACGGCGGTCATATCCAGAGGCGTTTCGGGCCTGGGGACGAAGGCGTCGTTGTGTTCGCTGCCGCGCATGGAAGCGACGCCGAAGCCAGCGCCGTACTCCACGCCGACCACGGCTGGGAGACTGAAGAGCGCTTTGGCGAGATCGGCTTTGAGCTTGTCGAAAACGGGCTCGCCCCACCCGGCCGGGACACCGTTGGCGACGATCTCCGCCACACCGCCCACCGAGTCTCGCTCCCCGCGCAGACGCTCGATGAGTTGGATCATTCGCTCGGCTGCTTCGGGATCGGGGCATCGGGCGATGTTGGCCTCGACCTGCTTGAGCGTGACTTTCTCGGGCTGGTCAATGTGGGCGACGATGTGTCCGACCTGTTTGACGAAGCCGACGATGCTGACGCCGAACTGCTCGGAAAGGAGTTTCTTGGCCACGGCACCAGCTGCCACGCGGGCGGTGGTTTCACGCGCTGAAGATCGTCCACCACCACGGTAATCGCGGAAGCCGAACTTGGCATCGAAGGTGAAGTCGGCGTGGCCCGGGCGATACTTGTCCTGAATCTCTTCATAGTCGCGCGAGCGTTGATCCTGGTTGCGGATGAGGATCGCTACCGGGGTGCCGGTGGTCTTGCCCTCAAAGACGCCTGAGAGAATCTCGGGCGTATCGGCTTCATCACGCTGGGTGGTGATTTTGGATTGCCCGGGACGCCGCCTCGCCAGGTCCGTATGCAGATCAGCCTCCGTCAACGCCAAGCCGGGGGGCAAGCCGTCGATGATGACGACGTTACCCGGCCCGTGGCTTTCGCCTGCGGTGGTGATGCGTAAGACCTGGCCAAAGGAGTTGCCCGCCATGGGGGCATTGTAGTCGAATGACTAAAACGAGCCCCGCCGATCAAAGTGCAGGCTGTGGTCACGCAGCACCCGTAGTGGCGGTGACATGCCTCGGTGGCGTTAAGGCTCAGCGGCAGTCAGGCTCAGTAGCGCAAACGCATGGCGCTGGCTGTGGACGACTCGGCGGGAAGGACCGTCAGCGTACTGCAGACTTGGAACGTCCCGCCCGGCGGGCAGTTGACGCGCTGCGTGGAGGCCACCCGCGATTGGCTGGGTGCTGGGGCGTAGGAACTGGACGAATTGCCCGCACAACCGACAAGGGTTAACGCCGCAATTGACAGTGAGATTATCGCAATCTTGCTCATGGGATTAGCTCCTTTTTTAGTGGGTTCTTCGAGGACTAAGTGACCATCGGCCGGTCGTGGGCGGCGACTCCAAGAAAATCGATTCCGGGCTCAGTTTTGGGCTGCGCAGGCGTGGCGCGATCGCTCCAGCCGACGTAGGTGGAGCGGAGATCTGAGATCTGAAATCAACTTTGAAAACTGAGATCTGAAATCTGAGATCAGACTCCTGGCAGGTCGCACGGCAGCGCGGGGCGTCTCGTTGGCCCCTCGTAGGCGGCTCCGGGCTGCCTCGTTGGCACATCCCCGCTGGCGTTGGAACGGCAAAGCGACGATATTAAGTGACAGGTTCCCGACACCGCTTTGCCAGGATCATTATGCCACCCCCACCCGACGCCAATGATCGCCGAATCGGACTTCTCATCGCCCTGCTCGTCGCTGCGGGCGTGTTGTTGATGTCGCTGATGGGCATGGGGCTCCTGGCGCTGGAACTGGCGGGGCTACCGGCCTTTGCCAAGGTCACGGAGCACATCTTCCTCGTCGTGCTTGCCATGCTGGTGCTTTTCGGCGTGGTGGCGGCGCTGGTGACATGGTTTTACTACCACCGCACGGTCATGGCGGCTGTGGTCGCCGAGGCACAGGCGGAGTTGGTGCAGCAGGAAGCCAGCCGTCAGCAGGTGCGGGCCGAGATTCCCGCTCATTGGCGCCGACTCTGCGACTTGCTGGCGGGACGCACGATTCTCATCGACTCCTCCATCTGGACCGACCGCTTCCACGACCACCTGTTGTCGGTCCTGCTGGAAGCCTGCGATGCGACGGGGCAACCGGTGACCATGAGTGGCCAGCAGTTTGATGCGCTGTCGTTTCAGATTAATGATGCCACCGTGCGCGAGGACCGCCGCGCTGCCGCGAGGCAGGCCCTGACGTGGATCGAGCGCTTTCAGGAACGCAACGCCATTCGAATGCTGGATGTGCAACTCGAGCCCGGGCGTTCCAGTGGCGAAAATCTCCAGCTCATGCGTTACGGCCTGGAGCTTGCGGCCAGTGAGAATGTGCTGATTATCACCGCCGACCGCGATCTGCGGATTCGCCTGCGTGCCCTGGCGTCCAACGTGGCTGGCGGTTCGCCGCGGCTGCGGGTGGCGCTAACGGAGGATCGGGAGTTGTCCTCGGCTTATCTGCTCTACCAGGAGTTGGGCCAGCGTGACAGCTACCAGCGGCTGGTGGGGCACGAACCTGTGGTGAGTTGAGGCTCGCGTGACGCGGTGCCGGGCGTCGGCGACGTGCAGGGGTTGACCGGTCGCAGCACGGCGTCCGCTACAATGGCCGCATGCAGACTTTTCACGCCACGACGATTCTCTCGGTGCGGCGAGGCAACCAGGTGGCCATCGCTGGCGACGGCCAGGTGACCATGCAGAATGTGGTCGCCAAGGCCGACGCGGTCAAGGTTCGCAAGCTCGATCTGGGCGGTGCGGAAAATGCGGGTGTGCTGGTGGGCTTCGCCGGTGCCGCCGCCGACGCCTTTGCTCTGCTGGAGCGCTTCGAGACCAAGCTCAAAGATTCTCCCGCCAACATCAAAAAGGCCGCGGTGGAACTGGCCAAACTCTGGCGGACCGACCGCATGCTCCGCCGACTCGAAAGCCTGCTGATCGTCGCGGATCGATCCTGCAGCCTCGTGATTTCCGGTACGGGCGACGTCATTGAACCGACGGATGGCATCCTTGGCATCGGCAGCGGTGGCGCGTACGCCACAGCCGCAGCCCGGGCACTGGTCCAGCATACGCAGATGACACCCCAGGAAATCGTCCTCCACAGCATGGAGGTGGCGGGCGAGTTGTGCATCTACACCAACACGCGCATCACCACGCTGACGCTGTAAAGCAGCCGCCTCCAAACCCGTCCATTCATGGCCGGGTACTCCTCGCTATACTGCCTCAGGTTAGGACTTTCCGAAACTCGTCTGGACCGCCGGGATTACGAAGTCATGCAGAAGAAGTACGATCCATCACAGACGCCGATGGCCGATGATGTCGCAGGTGTGGCCGATGTGGATGCGCTGTCGCCGGAATGCATCGCCGTTCAATTCCCTCGCCAAGAGGTTCCCGGCACCGGGCGCGCGGCCTATCAGCTCACCTCGGGTCCTGAATATTGCCAGGCGCTGTATTACTTCATTCCGTCGCTGTCGCCCGACGGCCGCTGGCTGGTGTATCAGCGGTACCAGGTCGTGGAGGACGCCATCCGCGAAGTGCGATGGGAGGTGGTCGACTTGCTGTCGGGCGAGCGGCGCGAGCTCGCACGTGTCACACCAACCCCGGATTTTACCCATCCGGGTGAACCCACGGTTTTCAATACAGCTCGCCGGGAACTGATCTACAGCACCGGTGCCGCGTACCGCGCCGTGCGGATCGACTCCGGAGAGGACCGGCTGCTGTTCGAGGTTCCGGCGGGCCGGACGATCAAGAGCCAGAACTGCGCTTCACCCTGCGGACGCTACTTCTTCTACATCTCGAAAGATGCGGCACAAGTAGAGAGGATTGCAGCAGGCGGTCGCGCAGCTCGTCGTGAGATCACGGATACACAACTGGTTCGGTTTGATCTCGACACGGGGGAACATCACCTCGTGGTGCGCATCAATGCTTTTACCAAGCACGTTATCCCTTACGGCGACCGGCACCTGGTCTTTTCCTACGATCATTTGCCTGTCGAGCACATGCTCCTGATGACGGATTATGAAGGGGGTTGGTACACGGCCCTGCGCACGCCGAACCAGCCGCGCGTCAACACCTGCCACTACAGCGCCACGCGGCGCGGCGTCCAGTATGAAGCGGCAGGCGGAGGCAAATCCTATGGCGGCATGACCTGTCCCCGGACCCATCGGCGTGTCGAATTCTCGGTTCCCAATCTCCCTGGTCGGCATGTCGCCGCAGTGCCTGCCGGCAATCACTGGATGACCGACGGGGTGGCCGACGGCGGGCGGGTGCTTTATACCTTGCGCGAACTGACAGGTGGTGGCGAACCGTCGTGGCAACTCCTCAGCGGGCCGTGGCCGACTTATGGCACGGGACAGAAATCCCATGGCCATCCGTACGTAACGCCGTGCGGGCGATGGGTCTTGCTGTTGGCCGGCGACCCGGCCACGCAGAGCAACCATCTTTACCTGATGGATATTCGCGACGTACCGGCCTCCCGCGGCCTGCCCGATTATGCAGCGGAGGCGGGCGTACCCTTTCCGGTGTAAACGCCGAAAACGCAGACCCACATCCAATCGCCAATGCATCCGACCATCCCGAAATGGGGCGGAGCCTGGCACCACACACCGTCTTAACCGTTGCGGGCTTGCGGGCGGGTGGGTAAACTCCTGCGACTCATGTGATGGTTCTTGGCTCGCGTCTCCAGAGGTTTGGACATGGAAGTGGCAACAGCCAGTTTGAATTCGCAGGTGCTGGTGCTCAACCGGCTGTGGATGGCCGTGCGCATCGTCGATGCCCGCCGAGCCTTCTCCCTGCTCGTGCGAAACCTCGCCGAAGTCATTCGCGTCGATGACGGCTCGTATGCCCCCCACAGCTTCGACAGTTGGACCGACCTGTCCATGGCCCGCGACGACTTCGACACTGGCTTTGACGTCGATCATTACGACTGGGTCCGCACCGTCCGCCTTCACCTGGCGGTGCCCAAGGTCATTCGGCTCTTCGGCTACGACCGCCTGCCCCGCAGCGATGTCAAGCTCAATCGCCGCAACATCTTTGCCCGCGACGGCAACCAGTGCCAGTACTGCGGCAGCCACTTCACGACCAGCGAGCTGTCCCTCGACCACGTCCTGCCTCGAAGCCAGCAGGGCAAGAGCACTTGGGAAAACCTCGTGTGCTGCTGTGTGCGCTGCAACGCCCGCAAGGGTGGCCGCACACCCGAGCAGGCGCACATGCACCTGATCCGTCGGCCTCACAAGCCCAAGCGCAACCCAGTGATCTCGCTGCGTCTGGGTAGCGACAAGTACGCATGCTGGCAGGCGTTTCTGGATAACGCTTACTGGTCGGTGGAGTTGCGTTAAGCTGGTCGCGGTCCGCGAGACAAGCCACGAGAGCGCTAAATCACGCCGCGCCGTGCCAAGCCGCGCCGCTCGTTCCGGCTCGCTTACGCCAGCACTTTGCCCGCCGCCGCCAGCGCCGCTCCGGGCTTCGGGCTGAACTTGCCACCGGACTGTGCTACCAACTCCGCTTCGATGGCGCAGATGGCCGCGAGCGTGTCGCCGCCATCGACGTAGCCCATGTGGCTGACGCGGAAGACCTTGCCCTCCCATTCGCCGCCCCGGCCATCCTGCCCGCCCGCCAGGTGGATGCCGTGCTTATCGCGGATCGACGCACGGAACTTCTTGTCGTCCACGCCCTGCGGGTAGTAGGCCCCTGTGACCGAATCGCTCGGCGACTCGCTGGCGAGTTTGAGGCCCATGGCGGTCAACGCTGCGCGAGTGGCCTGCGCCAAGCGTGATGTGCGTGACCAGATGGCTTCGAGCCCATGAGCCCGCATCATGTCCAACGCCACCAACTGCCCGCGGATCAAACTCACCGGCGGGGTGAAGGGCACATCGTTCTTCTGCCAGCTCTTGAGCCACTTACGCAAGTCGAGGTTGTAATACCCATCCGCCTTGACCTCACTCAGCCTCGCCACAGCCCGCGAACCCAGCCCGACGTAGCCCAACCCGGGCGGCAGCATCATGGCCTTCTGCGAACCCGTGACCAGGCAGTCGATGCCCCAAGCATCCATCTCCACGGGAATCGCGCCGACGGATGTGATGCCATCGACGATCAACAGCGCGCCACTGCGGCGGGTGATCGCAGCAATCGCCTGCACGTCGACCGCCGTCGCGGTCGAGGTTTCGCTATGAACCAGCGTCACGGCACTGGCCTGGGGGTGCTGCTTCAAAGCCGCCTCAATCTGCTGGGCGGTGACGGCCTGCCCCCAGGGGATGTCGAGCTTGACCACGGTGAGGCCGAGCATCCGGGCGTAAACGTCAGCGATGTCCTGCCAGCGTTCACCGAACTTGCCCCCCGCCACGCAGATGATGGTGCTGCCCGGCTTGACCAGCGAGACCATGGCGGCCTCATAAGCGGTGGTGCCGGAGCCGGCGATGCTCAACACGGGGCCGGTGGTCTTAAAGAGCCATTGGAGCTTCTCGGAAAGGTCCTTGAAGATGGCCTGAAATTGCTTGGTGCGGTGGTGGATGATGGGCTGCGCCATTTCCAGCAGCACGGCTGGGGGCACCTCGACGGGGCCCGGAGTCATGACACGTTGCTTGAGGAAAGTGGAAACCGGGGCGGGGGGGGTGGACATCGTTTGTCTCAATGGGGGTGGAACTGAACGCGGGCAGTCATGCAACATAAACCGCGTTGCCCCGGGTTGCAAACCAAGGCCAGCCGCGAGCTCTTCGGTGGAATCATCCTGCAACGTGTTTTTCGCCTTGTCGGGGGGCCAACCGGCGCGAAGCGCCTAGACTTTCTGCCGGGGCAATTCGTCAATTGCACCTACCACAACCGTATGTTTTTGATCTATTTATGAATACACAGGACAATCAGGCCATCCCCGCCGTCAGCGTCGAGCAACTTCACGAACTGCTCAAGGCGGGCTCTGATCATGCGAGCTTTGACGTCATCGACGTTCGGCAACCGTCGGAGCACAAGATCTGTCGCATCGATGGCGCAACCCTCATTCCGCTGGGCTCACTGTTGGCGCGAGCCGAGGAACTCGATCCTGACAAGCGACATTACATGCTCTGCCACCACGGCGTTCGCAGTCTGCAGGCCGCGGCACTGCTGAGGCAGCAGGGCTTGGATGCTGTCAACATCAGCGGGGGGATTCACGCCTGGGCACTTCGGATTGACCCGACGATGGCCAAATACTGACGCACGCTTCCAACAAAAAAACGTCGGGCCAAGTGATTGCTCACCTGGCCCGACGTTTGTGGTTTATCGACGTTTTACCTGCGCTGGGACCGTGATGGCCGGGGCGTCAGGTCGATGTCTTACATCGCGCCGTCTTTGGCCTTATCGCCCTTCTTTTTTTCGCCGCCTTCTTTCTTCTCGCCTTCCTTCTTGGGTTCCTTGGGCTCTTTGGGAGCCGGGACCTTGGTGATTGCCTGCACCTTGCTGGCCAGGCCGTCAACTTGGTTGACCTTGACCTTGTGGCCGACCTTCAGCACGTCGTCCATGGTGGACTTGGCGTCGTCGAGCCAGTAGGCGGTCTCGGCATTGACCGTGACCGTGACTTCCTTGGCCTTTTCGCCCTTGCCGACCACCACGACGAAGCTCGAGGCAGCCGAGTCAACGCTCTTGACCTCGCCCATGACCGGGGGTGACTTCTTGTCGGGCTTGGGAGCGGCGACATCCTCAGCCTGAACCGCAGCAGCCATGAGGAACATGCCCAACATCGCCAACATCACTACGCTTAATCGATACATGGAGAAACTCCAGGAGAATTCGGTTCCACGTCGCTTGCCAACATGGCATGCATGCGTGAATCCAAAGTTTTTTATGGTCAGCAGCGTGAAACCGATCCTGCACCCCCTGGTTGCACCCCGCAGTGTCCGTTGATTATATTCCGCGCCGGCGGCCAAAGCCAGATCGCGCCAGACGCATCACAACATCGCTAAAGCCTAACGCGTCGAGCACACAGGTTATTGCACGTTGATGCAAGCTGTCGGGCCTCGGGGCGTTAAGAGCCTCAGGCGTCAAGGCGAGGGTCGCTCGCCGCCGATGGCGTGTTGCGGATCGCACCAGAGCGGTGTGGCCTTGGTCGATTCGTCCTCAGCTTCGTCAAAGCGATCATTGGACCAGAATTCGGCGTGGCCATCGAAAAACGCGACCGTGACGCCGTCGAGGTGCCTGTTGGTGCGGCCGTTCTGAGGCTCGGTGTTGCCGTCGTTCCAATCCCCGCCGTCTTTGGGTTCCCAGAATGAGACGTCGGTGGACCTGAACTGGCTGATGCGGTAATTGGCAACAACCCCGTTAACGAACCCGCGCACCGAGGCATTCATCATGTAGCTGGTCATGGCGCGTGCGTCGCCGGTGGTGTTGATATCCCAAGGGTCCATGGGGCAGCGATAGGCTGGCTGCGAGTCGAGGTAGTACCAGATCACGCCTGTTTTGACGTCGTCGGGGTCGAAAGCGCTGCGGTTCTGGCCCGTTTGGCTCCAGGTGTAGAGCCAGCCGCCGCCCGACCAAAGAGGCGTGGCCCCGGTCTCGCGCCCTTCGGAGTTGGGGAACGGCAGGTATTCGTTATTCTCCAGCGAATATTGCGCGGTGGCGCCCATGACCGAGCGGATGTTGGTGGAGCATTGAACCTGTTTGGCACGGTTACGGGCTGCGCCCAGAGCCGGGAGCAGGATGCCGATGAGAATGGCGATGATCGAAATCACCACCAGCAGTTCGATTAGGGTAAATCCGCGGCGCATGGGGCCTTGCCTCCGGTCGTGTGGCGGGAAATAACGTCGCTGGGCAACAACGAGGGTCAGGCGGGCACCGTAACGGTTACGGCGAGACACCAGTTTACAACGTTTCGCCCCGCATTTCTATTGCCACGTAACAACTCTCACTGAGATAGACGCATGACATCGCAAAAGGTTACAAGCTCTGACCATTTTTCCCGATGTCCGCAGGCAAACGGGGAGGAAGCAGGCTGACGCATGCGCCTCACGAAAGAATCGCGAGAAACATCCAATTTTCTCATCGGCGCGGTCCCCCACTGACTCAATCGCACAGATGGCACAATCCATGCAACCCCACCCGGAAAACCGTCCATACCGTCCAAAACGTCCCCGCAGGTACCCGACAAGCCCTCATTTATGCCAGAACGGCAGGGGCGCGCGCTGGGAAAAGTTACATTGGAAGTCCAAACCAACGATTTCCAAGTCTGAAGCAATTGCTTCTTCGTCAAACACAAAAGTTTCTTGGTCTGACACAACTGTTTCCTGGCAGGACACAACTGTTTTCTGGCAGGATACAACTGTTTCTTGGCAGGACCCAACTGTTTCTTGGACAAAAACTCTGCTGGGAAGGTCGGCAAGCCACCGACGACGGTGTACATACCCGCAGCACTGCGTGCCCCAAACCCGTGGGGCCGCGGCCCCCCACACCATCCCCCCCGTCGCAGTCAGTACGTGCAACCCCCCCCCGGCCCCGGACCCCCGGCCCATTGGGCAGACCCAACGGGGCGAGCGAAATTACCGGATAAAAAGTTTTACATCGTCGAGGGCCGGGGTATAATACAGAGCCCGATCCGGGAGTAATGCTCACCCCTATAGCGAATGAGGAACCTGGCAACCCAGGGGGGTCCGTCGATGTTTGATTTATTCGACCTGTTCGATACGTCCGACTTTCCCGCACGCTGGACGTGTGGGAACTGGTCGGCTCCGCACGGCTGGATGCACATCGTCTCTGATGTACTGATCTGGGGGGCCTACATGACGATTCCCCTGGTTCTGGCGTATTTCGTCGCGCGGCGAAAGGACCTGCCGTTCCCGGCGATCTTCTGGCTCTTCTGCGCGTTCATCTTCGCCTGCGGTACGACGCACCTGATCGATGCGATGTTGTTCTGGTGGCCGGCCTACCGCGTTAGCGGGATCGCCAAGGCCACCACGGCCCTCGTCTCCTGGGCCACGGTCATCGCGCTGGTGCCGATTATGCCCAAGGCCCTGAGTCTGCCGGGCCTGGAGAAGGTCAACACGGAGCTTCGCCTAGAGGTGGCGCAACGCACCAAAGCCCAGCGTACCGCCGCCGCGCAGGCACAGCAACTCCGGCGGGCCAATGAGGAGATGGACGGGTTATTCGCCATCGTCCGCCACGACCTGGGCCAGCCCGTCGTCGGTGTGCGGAATCTGTTGCAGGTCCTGCGCGAGCAGATCGCTTCGGGTAAGTCGCCCCAACTGGATTATGTTGACCTTTGCATCAACGAATGCAGCCACATGCAGCAGATGCTCAGCGATCTGTCGGCTTACAACCACCTGCGCAGTGCCCCGGCTCGCCTCAACGATTTTGAACTGCGGAAGATGGTCGATACGACCGTGCAGATGTATCGAAAGCAGATCGAACAGGCAGGGGTCCGCGTGGTGGTCACCGTTCCCGAGACACGCATCCGTACGGACGAAACCCTGCTGCACAAGGCGCTGGGCAACCTCATCGAAAACGCGGTGAAATACGGCTGCCCGGAGCCCGGCTGCACGATCGAGTTGACCGGGCATATCGAGGATGACTATCTGACCCTTTCGGTGCGCGACCACGGCTCGGGCATTCCCGCGGACGTTCAGGATCAGGTCTTCGAGTTGTTTGTCCGCCTGGACCCGACCTCAGACAAGCCCGGCACGGGGATCGGTTTGGCATCGGTGAAGCAAATCGCCCAACGCCTCGGCGGATCCATCACCCTCCAGAGCAGCCCCGGCCAAGGCGCCACCTTCACCCTGCGGCTACCGCTCGCCCAAAGCGCGATGGTTGAGGCAAACGGCCTTGTGTGATAGCGGCCGCTAACGTGCTTAACGTTGTCGCAGATGCGTACGAGCGCCACCGCATCTGTGAATCGATACTGCTGCCGGCCGTCCGCTTAGGTCTTCAAACCACTGACCATCCACGCCACCAGAGGGAGGAGCAGGGCCACGGGGAGCCACGCGGAGAAGACGGGGTTGAGCCCCACGCCCACCTGCATCACCAGCAATCCCGCCGCCCAGGCACTCATGCACAGGACGATGGCTTTGAGGGCCTGGACCATGAGATTGACTGGCTCGCGGTTAAGGAAGAACGGCAGGGCCATCACGAGGATCAGCACGCTGACGACGACCATGCTGAATCGCCCGTGAGTGAGTCGGCGGATGGTGTCGGTGTCGGCACTTCTGTTGGCGGCCATGGCCAGCAGCTCACGCATGCTCAGCAGGCGGGGATAAATGGTGGCCCGCCGAGTCAGGAGGATCTGCGGCTTGAGGTCGGTGGGGAAGAAGTCGATGGGTTGAGCGCTGCGTGCCGCGGACGTCGAAAGGCCCTGGGCGTCGGTCTCGTAGGCCAGAAACTGTCCCTCTTCGAGCCGCCAGCCCAAGGGGCCATCCCCGTTGTCCCACACGGCGTGGCGTGCGGTGATTCTCCGCTGAATCCGCCCCAGTTCGTCGCGCTGAAGGATGGTCAAATCCTCCATCGTCGAAGTCAGCGGGTCGAACATCCCGGCGCTGAAGAGGTTGCCTTGGCCGTCGCGCGCATACTGCACCGCAAAGGTTTCGACCGTGTCGAGACGTACCTGGGCTTTGCCCCGCGCCAGTTTGTTGGCCAACGGCGGAATGAGAAACTCCTGGAGGGGCACAGCTGCGGCGTTGAGCAGTGTGCCGACGACGATCACCGGCGCGGCAATGCGATACATGCTCAGGCCACCCGTCACCATCGCCAGCGTCTCACGATTCCGCGCTAGAGCGGAAAACGTGAAGCCCATCGCTCCCACCACCAACACGCCGCTGAAGAACACATAGAGCAGCAGAATCTGCGGGTAATAGAAGTCGAACACTGAGTACATCAACGCCAGGAACCAGTTGCCGAAGATCGGCGTGCGGATGTCCGCCGCCTGGGTGAACTCGTCGATATCGACGATGACATCGATAAGCACGAACAACGACATGATGACCGTCACCAGGATGACGAAGTCCATCAGAAAGATTCGCGTGATGTAGCGGTCCAGTGTTTTCATGTCGTCAGTGCGATCAAACCGGCTCGTGGCGGGCAACGGTCAGCAGATGGATCAGGTCCGACGGAGGCGGACGAATGCGGCCGCGAGCAGACCCGTCAGCAGCAGGTTGCCCAGCCACATGAGGCCCACGCCCACCGCAAGGGGGAAGTTTGGGTTGCGGCAGGCGGTCTCGCCAGCCAGACCAAGGATGACCACCAGCAGAGTGGCCATGAAGCTCCAGAAGTAAACGACCAAGGCGGCTTTGCCACGGAAGGTCATGGAGAGGACGGCGCCCAGGATCAACACCAACAAAGCAGTGATGGCGGCGTTGGCGCGTTGATGCATCTGCGCGATTATCTGCCGAAGCAGGCGGCTGATGGCGTCCTGCAACTTCGCGGCGCTCTGGTCGACAGTGGCGGTTCGCCCGGGCTGCTGAGCGATGGTCAGCAGATTCTGCGTCGAGCTACGCCGCAGGCCATCGACCAGCCGCGTGGGCCAATGCAGCGGTGCCAGTGTGTGACGATCGTGCTGAGTGCTGGCGGCATTGGTGCGGCTACCGGCAAACACCGAAACCTCGCGCAGTTCGACCATGGCTTGAGGTTCGTGGTCGAAGCTTTCCTGACGTGCGGTGATGTGGGCCGTGGCCGCTTCGAATCGCCGCTCCAGCCGCCGGGGACCATCAACGGCACGATAAGCCAGCACGGTCAAGGGCATGTCATCCTTGCCCTGGAGTCGAATCTCATTAGCGGGCAACGCCTGCGGGTCGGCCTCTCCCTGGCCCATGACTGTGGCGTGGGTGATCTCGTAGATTTCTTCGCCCGGGCCGCGCATCAGGACCGGGCCCTGCGCCAAGTCGTCCCGAATCAACTGCAGCATCCGTTGTCGCGCCAACGCCTCGGCCAACTCGCTTTTTAACCGAAAGATGCGGTCGAAGCGTTCGGGGTCCGCTGCCAAGTCACGCAAGGCGGCGCCGCTCAAGAACTGCGGCTGGTCCGACAACGGGCTCTCAAGGCGATGCAGATAGGTCAAATCCGAACCGCGCCCCAGATCACCCGTGATGGTGTCGAAATAGACCGGGTCCTCAAGGTAGAACGAGGCGAGAGTGCTGAGTCCGTGGCGATAGAGAAAGATGTTGGCGCTCTGGGCGGTGCCCTCACGCCGAATGATGTCGGCCTCGCCCAGGATGCTCACCGCCACCCGCCGCAGCATGATGACCCGAAACGGCTCATAGCGTGAACCGCGTGCCAACGATTCAACACGCTCGTCATCGGTGGGCAGGCGTTCGGCGGCATCGTCGGCATAGACGACCATGTTGCCCATCCTGCGGGCATGCCCTTTGCGCAGATCCGCGACCATCAGGCGGATGACATCGCTTTCAACCATCGACGCCGCCGCCTGGTTAAACCGCGGCACAATCGAGTTCGACAGGACGTAGAGCCCCATCATCAACACCAGCCCCAGTGTCGCCACGGGGATTAGCACCAGGGCGTAGCTCATGCCGCTGGCGGAACAGGCGGTGATCTCGTTGTCCGCCACCATGCGCGAGAACAAGAGCGTGCTGGCAAAGGCTGCGGCAAAGGGCAGGGCGAACTGCAGCATCGTCGGCGATGTGTAAAACACAAACTTGATGAGCGAGGGCGGATCCAGCAGGCCCTCGGATAGGGGCTTGATCGCCGCGGCCACGCTGATCAGCACCACCAGCACGGCTGCCGCCATGGCCAGCAACTTAAGCGTCTCTTTAGTGATGTAGGCGTAGAGCGTCCAGGGCATGACCGCAATAGTCTAGTCGAGCGCGGCTTGGCGAGGACGCGGCCCCTGGTCGACGGGCCAAAACGCAAAGCCGTGGCGACGGTCCAAGGGCTGAGGATGTTAGGCCGGTGAGCCCGACGGTCGGCTCAGTCCCGCTCATCAGGCAGGTCGCTGGGCGCCGCCTGGGCGTCCTGGGGTGGCGGGAACGGCGCGGCATCGTGGGGCTCCGTCCAGTCCTCGCAGTTACTGAGATTCAGTTGGCTGGGGCAGGTCTTGCGATAACCGAGTCGGCGAATAACTTCGAGGACCTGCGTCCAGGAGGGAAACGGGACCTGGTTGACGCGTTTGTAGGCGTCGATGGCGGCAATGAACAAAAACTGCTCGCCGGTCATCTGGCCTTCTTCCGCGGCCTTGGTGAAGTCGTTTCGGCGACGGCCGGGACCGCGCCGACGCTCCAAACCCGTGGGCAGGTGCCGTCGATCCACCACCGTCTGGCGACGGTCAGGTCCGCGTTCCACCGTCGACCGCGTCGTGTCCTGGGCCTTGGCGTCCATCATCGGGCTCCTCTCGCCGGAATTGGGCGATGCGGAGCCTCCAGCAACGTCGGCCCGCAT
Source organism: Phycisphaeraceae bacterium (assembly GCA_041736565.1). Classification (GTDB taxonomy): domain Bacteria; phylum Planctomycetota; class Phycisphaerae; order Phycisphaerales; family Phycisphaeraceae; genus JBBDMX01. The sequence goes on from JBGSTK010000045.1 coordinate 21,421, forward strand.
GCCTCATTCTTCTTCGTCTTCATCATCCAAGTCGTCGTCATCGTCGTCGAGGAAGTCATCTTCCTCGTCATCATCGAGGAAGTCGTCTTCATCGTCATCTTCCTCATCGTCTTCATCGTCAAAAAGATCGTCGTCCTCAAACTCTTCTTCATCTTCGACCATGACAAATCTCCATTTGGGCGAAAGCCAGTCGGTGCGGTCCTGGTCCAGAGTGGGGGTCGGGGTGGTGGATTGGAGCATTTCAAGCATGGTGCGACCTCCGAAAAGGATGGCGGGTTATCGGGCCAGGGACACGGGCAACCAACATCGGCGCCTCTCGCCGTGCCCCTACTGAGCGGTTACACTATCGGCCCAAACGCGTTTGTCAATATCAGTTTTTTCCACTGTCGCTCCCAAGACCCGCCCATCGGGCCAAACCGGGCGGCAGAGGCGAATTCGACCGGAGTTTTTCAATGGTTCAGACCGTTCGACCCAACCTGCCCCGTTGGCACCCGCTCGAAGCACTGGCGGGGTGGCTCCTGCCCGGGTTAGGCCATGTGATGTTAGGCCAGCGCGCCCGCGGCGTCATCATCGGGCTGACCATCCTGTCGCTTTATCTCGGGGGCCTGCTCATCGGCGGAATCAGCGTCATCGACCGTCGCGAACACTTCGCTTGGTTCTTCGGCCAAGCCATCATCGCCCCAACCCTGGCGCTGCAATGGACCCATGATCGGCTGGACTACGGCGGCAAGCCCAATCCGTTTAACGACCCGGCCTACGTGCCTTCCCTGGGACGACCGGATGAACAAGGCGTACTTTTTACCGCTCTGGCGGGGCTCTTGAACCTGCTGGCGATCGTGGACGTCATCTACTGCGACCCCTCAGCCTCGAGGCGAGAGTCCGCACGTGAAAAAGCACTGGCACTCCAAGCTGCGGGCGTCGCCGGTGCTGCGGGTGCCACCGGCGAGGGTGGCAATGGATCGCCCTCGCCAACCTCCTCCGCTCCTTTCGCCGACAACCGCCCCACCGCCTCGCGGCCCCTGACTTCCGTGGCAGCATTCCTGCCCATGCTGGCCTGGCGACCGTTCTTGGAGCCGCTGCCTGTGGATCGCTTCTGGCTGCTGCTTATCGTGCCCATGGCGCTGGCCATCGCCATCGTTTACAAAGCCCTGCGCATCGACGACCTGCGCCAGTTGCCCCGCAAAGCCGCGGGATTGGCTGCCCAGATCATCCTCTACATGGCGCTGGCAGCCTTGGTGGTGTGGACCATCACCGCCTGGGCTTGATCCTCGCCAAAGATTCACCGCGAGCCAACCATGCACATTAAGACTCACCTGGCGCGACTCGCAAGCCGCGGCACCCTGAGCCGGGCCCACACCGAAGAGGCATTCGAGGCCATCATGACGGGCCAGGCGACGCCTGCTCAAATTGCCTCGCTGCTCTCGATGATCCAGATTCGCCATGCCACCCGCGATGAAATCGTGGGGGCTGCGACTGTCATGCGCCGCCACGTGGTGAAGGTCACGCCCCCAGCCGGGGTTCGCATCGTGGACACCTGCGGCACGGGGGGCACGCACTCGACGACCTTCAACATCTCCACGGCTGCGGCCCTCGTCGCTGCGGCCGCGGCGAAGGGCAAGGGCATGGCGGTGGCCAAGCACGGCAACCGATCGGTCACCAGCCGCAGCGGCTCATCCGAAGTGCTCGAACGTTTAGGCCTCAAGTTGCGTGTGACCAGCGAAACGCTCACCCGTTGCCTTGACGAGGCGGGATTCTGTTTCTGCTTTGCTCCCGCGCATCACCCGGCCATGAAGTTTGCCGGGCCGGTGCGGGCTGACCTGGGCTTCCGCACGCTTTTTAACCTGCTGGGACCTTTGACGAATCCTGCCGGGGCGCTGCGGCAGGTCATGGGCGTCTACGACCCAACCCTGACCGAGATCATCGCCGATGTCCTGCGGGAACTGGGCTCGGACCACGCGATGATCGTCCACGGCCACTTGACGTTGACCCCGTCGCCGGGCCAGGTCGGACTGGGCGAGATTACCACCACGGGACCGACAAGGGCAAGCCATCTGCATCGCGGTGAGATTCGCACGTTTGATGTTGATGCGCGGGAGTTGGGATTGGCTGCCGTGGACGTGCGGGAGATTTCGGTGGATGATTCCGATGCCAGCGCCCAGCGTGTGCGTGAAGTGCTTGCCGGGGAGCCGGGGCCGTCGCGGGACATCGTCTGCCTCAATGCCGCCGCAGCCCTGGTGGTAGGCGATGTAGCCACCGATCTGGCGCATGGCTTGACGCTGGCGCGTGCCGCGATCGATGATGGCCGCGCTGCAGCGGTGCTGGAAAAAGTCGTCGCCATTACCCAGGCTGATCCGACGCCGCAGAGTTGAACGACGCCGGGCCTCGGCCGAGATATTTTCCTGACGCAATGGAGCGATCATGACCCAAGCCCACACTGATCCCGCCAACTCACCTTCGCCTCAACGCGGAAACATGGTCCTGGCGACACTGGCAGGTATCGTGGCGTCAGGCGTGGGTGCGGTGCTCTATTACGTGGTGTGCCGGTATGCCAACATCGAATGGCTGGTGCCACCTCTGTTGATCGGCGCGATGGTGGGCCTCGCAGTGCGCTTCGCCGGGCAGGGCCGCGATCCGCAGTTTCGCCTGCTTGCTGCGGCGCTCACCGTTGCTGGCGCGATGGGAGGCTATTTCTGGCTCGACTATTGGAACTTCACGCCGTTCATGCTCGGCCAGACCATCGGCCGCATGTTGAGCCTCATGTCGCTGCTGATCTATGCGGTCAGCGCTTACATCGCCTACCTCATTGCCGCGCGATCCGCCTGAAGCGGTGGACCTGAACCACGGCGTTACTTCCGTCTCGCCTCGGCGGACGCAGCGTGTGCATCGAGTCCCTCAGCCCGTGCCAGGCGCGACACAGCCTCCACCACATGGCCCGGCATGCCTCGGCGGTACCAGACGGTGCCGCTGCGTTTGAGGAACGTGTACACACTCACGCCGCTGGCGAAACGACCCGTGGTCCCCGTGGGCAGGCAGTGACTGGGGCCGGCGTAGTAGTCCCCCGCCGCCACCGGCGTAGCATCACCGAGAAAAAACTCCCCGCCATGACGCAGTTTCGCCAGCAGCTTTCGCGGGTCCCTGACGGCGAGGTTCACGTGCTCAGCCGCCAGCGTGTCAGCCACTTCGACAGCGTGCTTTTCATCGCGCACCAGAATCGCCGCCGACTCGTTGGCCAGCGCGTTGTCGATGGCATCGCCACGTTGACACGCAGCCCGCTGCGCCTGAACCTGCGCCACGATGCGGTCCAGCACCCGTCGCGACCACGCCACGACGAAGCACTTGCCCGGGTCATGCTCCGCCTGCGCCAGCAGGTCCGAGGCGACACGCGCGGGGTCAGCGGTGCTGTCAGCGATGGTGACGATTTCACTGGGCCCGTAAAAGCCGTTGTCCGTGCCGACGATGCCGTTGAGCTGCGCCTTGGCGAGTTGGACAAACACGTTGCCGGGGCCTGCGATGAGATCGACTTTCTCGACGCTCTCTGTCCCCAGCGCCAAGGCTGCGATGGCCTGCGCCCCGCCGATGCGATAGACCCGGCTGATGCCCAGCATAGCGCAGGTGGCCAGGACCAGGGGCGAAACATCAGCGTGGCTGGCCGCGTCGCCGGGCTGCCTTGTAGGGGGCGGGGTCACAACGCTGATGCGCTGAGCCGGGACGCCCGCGACCAGAGCTGGCACCGCGAGCATGATGAGACTCGACGGATAGGCCGCCTTGCCGCCGGGTACCGCCAGGCCGACGCTGTCCACGGGGGTGAAACGCAGGCCAAGCTCCGCGCCGTCGATAGTGATGGGCTTGGTGTTGCGGGGCAGGATGTGCTTCTGATATCGCCGAACGTTACGGATCCCCGCTGCCAGCGCCCGCTTGAGTTTGGGGTCGATGGAGGCCGCAGCCGCGTCGATTTCCTTTTGTGCCACCACGATGCGGGAGGCCACGAACCCAGCGTCGGTCCATTGCCGCATGTAGCGTACGACCGCGGCATCGCCGTCTTTTCGCACTGCGGCGATGATGTCGTTGACGGTGCGTGACGCATCGCTGTCGAAGGAGCTTGTGCCGCGCAGTTTCGCCAACACGCGACGGAATTCGTCGCGGCCTGAGGCACCGTTACTTTTCAGATCAAGAATGGGAAGCATACGTCCATGATAACGTCGCGCCGCCTCACCTATTGACCACCCCCCTGCGCTGTCCTCAACGGGCGCGGGCGTAACGACCGTCGCGCCGCACCACTAAATTGCGAATCTGCAGCAGGGTCAAATCCGCCTGCAGAGGACCGACGGGCAGGGCCGTAAGCATCACCAGTTCATCGAGACTGCGCGATTCGCTGAGGGCATCGAGAAGCCGTCGCTGCGGGCCGGTGACGTTGGCTTCAAACAGGCTGGCTTGCTCGGGTTTCGCATCCCCGCGCGGCGATGCATCAAGTGCGGCATCGATTCCCGCACGCAACGATGCTCCCGCTTCGCCCAGCGTATCGAGGATGTCGGCGAGGTTGGCCACCAGTGCGGCCGATCCGCTGCGCAAGAGCTTGTGACACCCGGCGGACATCGGTGAATCGACGCGGCCAGGCATCGCCATGACTTCGCGGCCGTGCTCCTCAGCGGCCAGTCGCGAGGTGATAAGCGCCCCGCTGCGCGACGCGGCTTCGACCACCAGAATGCCCAGACTCAAGCCCGAGATGATTCGGTTGCGGCGGGGGAAATTTTCCGCCATCGGGGGACAGTTCATCGGCATTTCGCTGGCCACCGCGCCGTGACCATCGGCGATCTGATCAAACAACTCGGCGTGATCGGCGGGATACGGTTTGGCTAACCCGCTGCCCAGGACCGCGATGGTGCGCCCGCCGTGACGAATCGCAGCGCGATGAGCCGCTGCATCAATCCCGTAAGCACCACCGCTGACGATGGTCAACCCCGCATCCGACGCCAGACCGGAAAGCCGATCCGCCTGCTCCCGGCCGTACTGCGTGCATCGTCGCGAGCCCACCACGCCCAGTGACACGGCATCGGCCTCCGTGAGTTGGCCCCGTATAAACAGCATCGGCGGCGGGTCGGGAATCAGACGCAGGAGCTTGGGATAGCCCGGCTCATCGAGCGTCAGAGCCGTCACCCCAGCCTGAGCCATCAACTCCCGTTCACGCTCCACCAGGTCCTGCTTCTGCACATGCGTCATCGCGTCGCGAATCGCAGCGGCGCGGCCGTGACCGATGCCTTGAACCCCAGCGAGTTGCGCGGTGCTGGCCGCGGCGGTGGCGGCAGCGGAACCAAAGTACGCCAGGCATCGACGAGTCAACGTCGGACCAAGGCCCTGCGTCAGCGTCAAGAGCAACAGCGAATCAGCTTCGTCCCTCGGCATGGACGAAGTGTACCAAGCTGTCGGGGATTTCTCATTGCTTCAACCGCGCAGACCCACCGCTTTGAGCGCACGCTGGGTCACCGCACCGGCGACTTCATTGGCGGCCGCGGCTCCACGCGCCAGGACCGCATCGATCTGACCAGGGTCAGCCATGAGCTTCTCACGGCGTTGGCGGGCATCGGCGAAGGTGTCGAGGATCAACTCGAAAAGCGCCTGCTTGGCCTCACCGTAGCCCATGCCGCCCGCGCGGTACCGATCCGCCAACGCCGTCGTACGCGGATCAGCAGCACCCGCCAGGGCGCGGAAGATGGTAAACACCGTGCAGCCCTCAGGATCTTTGGCAGCCTCCATCGGCGTCGAATCAGTCTTAATGGACATCACCACCTTCCGCAGTGGCTTCTCTGGCAAAAACGGGTCGATGGTGTTGCCGTAGCTCTTGCTCATCTTCTGCCCATCGACGCCGGGGAGTACGCCAGCGCCGGGCGGGACAATGATGTCAGGCAGCTTGAACGTCGGCCCATAGAGCGCGTTAAATCGCTGCGCAAGATCACGCGTGATCTCCACGTGCTGTCGCTGATCCTCGCCCACGGGCACGAAATCCGGATCGACGGAGAGGATGTCCGCAGCCTGCAACACCGGGTAGGTGTAGAGCCCGATGGATGCGGAGAGTCCCTTGGCGACCTTGTCCTTGTAGCTGGTGGCCTTGTCCATCATCGACTTGGGGCCGACACAACCGAGCAGCCAAGCGAGTTCCGTCACCTTGGGCACATCGTGTTGCAGGTAGAGGTTGGTCCGCTGGGGATCGATGCCAAATGCGATGTAGTCGATGGCAACTTGGCGGATGCGTTGCCGGAGGGCATCGGCGTCATTGCCTGATGTCAGCGCGTGGTAGGAGGCCACGAAGATGAACATCTCGTGGGTCTGCTGCATCTGGACGAACTGGCGCACAGCGCCGACATAGTTGCCCAGGTGGAGCTGGCCGGAAGGTTGGATGCCGGAGAGAACGCGTTTGGTCATGCGGCGGATTGTAGAGGAATGATGGACTCGCCCCAAATCCAGCGACGGCGGCTGCGATCGGGCGTCGGCCCAAGTTCCGGGGCGTTCCTGCTCCTCTGTCACGCAAGCGATGATCATTCCCCCCCATCGCGCAAGCGATGGAGGCTCGGAGGTGCCATAGCTGCGCAGGCCATCCCTTGATGAAGTTTCCCCCCAACCCTCCGCTCCGCGGCGCGGGAGTGAGAGTCAATGCGATCATTTATCGGTCCCAAGCGATGGTTGAACACGAAGACGCGAAAACGCGAAGGAGAGGTTGGGTCCATGGTGTCATTCATCGTTCCAAAGTGAAGGCCCCAAGAACGGGCAGACCCCAACCCCCCTCCCCTTGGCCCCCCCCTCGCCCTCACCAACCCCCCAACCAAAATCGCCAGTACGGCTGCGGAACGCGGTTAAGTATATAAGAAATAAATAGTTCCATACGGTTTCGAAGGAACTCCCGGCGGTCAAATGGGATATCTCCACGACCTAAAGGGATATCCCTATGACTTAAAGGGATATCCCTACGACTTAAAGGGAAATCCCTTTGACTTAAAGGGAAATCCCTACGACCTAAAGGGAAATCCCTACGACTCAAAGGGAAATCCCTACGACCCAAAGGGAAATCCCAACGACCTAAAGGGAAATCCCTACGGTCTCGAAGGAACCCCGTGCAGGATGCAAGGCGATGCACACGCGCGGCGAAGGAACATGACCGATAACCCAAGCGACTCAAA
>JBGSTK010000261.1:0-17056 GCA_041736565.1 Phycisphaeraceae bacterium
GGAGGACCAACGACCCGCGCTATGTGGCGGCGGCGCGCGAGATGCGCGATAGATGGGTGGAGGTAGTTGTGGCGCGGCCGGGGTTGTTGGCGGAAGGGGCGGAGGGGGGGACCAGATACGACGTGACGCGTCAGATTGCGGAGCAGGGTGGGGGCGAGGTGGGGGATGGGGGGGTGAAGCGGTTGGTGGCGTGAGGGGGGTTCATGCACCTCTCCCGCAGCCCCCGGTGCGGGGGAGGCTGGGTGGGGGCATTTCTGCAAGGGCCGACCGTTGATGATGCACCCCCACCCCGGCCCTCCCCCGCGAGGCGCGGGAGAGGGGGATGATTTGTCCGCTTACTTTGTGCGCGGCTCTTTCGCAGCGCGGAGGGGGGGCGGAAGCGGGCGGGGGGGGCGATTCGGTTTGCCAAAGCTCGGGAATTTGGGCACAATCATCGCCGAATCAATCTTCCTTACACCACCCCGAGCAACCCATGCCCCTGATCAAACCTCAGCCCACGGTTGGCGATACGTCCTGGTTCCAACATGACCGGTTCGGCTTGTTCATTCACTGGGGGCTTTACTCTCTCGGCGCCCGCCACGAATGGCTCAAACACAAAGAGTCCATTCCCAACGAGGAATACGATCGGCGGTATTTCAAGCATTTCGACCCTGATCTGTACGACCCCGAAATGTGGGCGCTGGCGGCTGCGGGCGCGGGGATGAAGTATTTCGTGGTGACGACGAAGCATCACGATGGCTTCTGCCTGTGGGATACCAAGCTGACGGACTACAAGTCCACCAACACGCCCGCCAAGCGCGACTTGATTAAGCCGATGGTCAAGGCTTTCCGTAATGAGAACATGAAGGTGGGGCTCTATCACTCGATCATTGACTGGCATCATCCGCAGTATGTGTTGGACAGCCGCAACGGCCCGTACCGTGAACACCCGGATCGCGCCAAGATGAATCAGGGCAGGGATCAGGCCAAGTATGCCAAGTATCTCCACGGGCAGGTCAAGGAGTTGTTGACGCAGTATGGTGATATTGACGTGCTGTGGTTTGACTTCTCCTTCCCGGATAAGGAGAACCCCGGCGACTTCACCAAGGGCAAGGGCCACGCTGCCTGGCAGAGTGAGAAGCTTGTGAAGTTGATTCGCAAGCTGGCGCCCAAGGTGGTGCTGGATGATCGACTGGACTTGTCACTGGCGGAGTATCCCGAGGCTGGTGACATTAAGACGCCCGAGCAGGCGCAGCCGCGCGCGTGGGTGACGGTGGCGGGCAAGCCCGTGGTGTGGGAAGCCTGCCAGACGCTCAGCGGATCGTGGGGCTACCACCGCGACGAGTCGAGCTTCCGCAGCACGGAGAATCTTATTCAGACACTCATCGACTGCGTGAGCAAAGGCGGCAACCTGCTGCTGAACGTCGGGCCCACCGGAAGGGGTGAGATCGACGAGCGAGCACTGGATCGGCTCAACGGCATCGGCGAGTGGATGCGGCGGCATGATCGCTCGATTTACGGATGCACCCAGGCACCGACGGAGTTCACCGCCCCCCGCGACTGCCGGTATACGTACAACCCCAAGACCAAGCGGCTTTACGTGCACATTTTCGCATGGCCGTACAAGCACCTGCACCTCGATGGGCTTAGCGACAAGGTCGAGTACGCCCAACTGCTTAATGATGCCAGCGAAGTGGGCATGAAGATGGACCAGTGGCACGCTGGGCAGATCGGGGTGGGTGCGGATACGTTGGTCTTGACGTTGCCGCAGACTAAACCCAATGTCACGGTGCCGGTGGTCGAGTTGTTCATGAAGTGAACTTACTGCTCATTGTGGCGTACTATCATCGACACCAACCCTCGCCGAGTGGCGAGTATCCGGAGATAAACCATGCGAACCGCTAATCCCATTTTGAATGATCGCACGTTTGAAGACATGACGTGGAACGGCCCTGAGGGGGCGTTGTCCAGCCCCAGCTCGACCATGACCATTCAGGGGACCGCCACCAAGACGCTGGGCCTGCTGGGCTTGGTGATTCTGGCGGGTGCCTGGACGTGGTATCTGTTCATCAATAGCGTCGTGCAGACAGCCAACGGGCCGCAGTACGATGTGGGGGCCGTGATGCCGTGGATCATCGGCGGCGTCATCGGCGGGCTCATCCTGGGGGTTATCACTGCGTTTAAGCACGACTGGGCTCCCGTTACCGCGCCGCTCTACGCTGTCTTCGAAGGCCTGTTCCTGGGCGGTATTTCAGCCATGATGGAGACCATGTACCCCGGCATCGTCATTCAGGCGGTGGGCTTGACCGTCGGGACACTGTTGGTCATGTTGCTGGCGTTCAAGACCGGCCTGATCAAGGTCTCTGAGAAGTTCAAGCTCGGTGTGCTGGCCGCAACCGGGGCCGTGGCGCTGTTCTACCTGGGCACGATGATCGCCCGCCTGATGGGCGCGCCCGTCGAGTTCTTCTATGGTTCGGGACTGCTGTCCATCGGCATCAGCGGCGTGATCGTCGTCATTGCCGCCCTGAATCTAGTGCTGGATTTCGACTTCATCGCCAAGGGTGCGGAGGCCGGTGCACCCAAGCATATGGAGTGGTACGGTGCCTTCGGCTTGCTGGTGACGCTGGTGTGGCTCTACATCGAGATACTGCGTCTGTTGGCCAAACTGCGTGAGCGTTGAGAAGCGATGGTGCGATGAAAGCATGAAGCGATGGAACCAGCCGCTGCACGCGGGTTGGACGTCGCGGCCATGGGCGCGGATAATGCTTCACCCATGGATGTGCTCAAAGTTATTCAGATGCTCGTGGCGCCGGTGGTGATCATTTCCGCTAACGGACTGATCTGCCTGGCGCTCTACAACCGATTAGCGGCCATCGTCACGCGCGCTCGCACTTTCACCAAAGAGCGATTCGACTCGGTGACTCGGCTCTCAGCCCTGCCATTGGAGCATCAAAACGGCATTGAAGCGCGGCGATTGCGCCAGCGCATCGATGCACTTGACGATCAGGTGCGGCACATCCTCAGCCGCGCCCGGATCGTTCGCAACGCATTGCTGTTGTTGTTGACGACCGTCGTTTCCATGCTCATCTGTTCGATTTTCCTGGGGATGTCGATACTGGTGGACTGGCTGGCGCTGACAAGCCTGGCGGTGTTTGTCGCGGGCCTGCTGGTGATGATCGCGGGCGTGGTCCTGGCTATGGTTGAGTTGGCACGCGCCTTGGAGCCCGTGACCCTGGAAGTCGCCGCCCACACCGATGACCCCATGCCCGCCAGCGAGACCATATAAATGAAACTTCACTTCCTGGGCGCCAACCGCCAAGTCACTGGATCACGCTACCTTCTGGAAGCTGGTGGCTTGCGCATCATGATCGACTGCGGCATGTTCCAGGAACGTCAGTTCCAGAGCCGCAACTGGCAGACTTCGCCTATTGATCCGGCGAGCATAGACGTGATGCTCCTGACTCATGCGCACCTCGATCACTCCGGGCTCATCCCGCGACTGGTGGCGCAGGGCATGAATCGCCCGATCTACACCACGACCGCCAGCGTCGATCTGGTGCGATTGGTGCTGGAGGATTCCGCCCGAATTCAGAACGAAGATGTGGCTTTCAAGCAGAAGCGCCACGCTCGGGAACAGCGCCGCAGCCATCACGCCTACGAGGCGCTGTACAGCGTCGAGGACGCACAACAGGCATTGCGCTTGTTCCGCGGCGTAACCTACGGCAAGCCGGTGCAACTCAATGATTTTGTGACCGCCACCTTCCACGATGCTGGACACATCCTGGGTTCAGCCATGCTCGATGTGCAGGTCCACGAGCAGGGACGGGTTCGCCGCGTTGTTTTCTCCGGCGACATCGGCCAATGGGATACACCGCTGATTCAGGACCCCACACTTCTGCGCGATGCCGATTACGTGGTGATGGAATCGACATATGGTGACCGCGACCACGACTCGACACAGAGCATCGAGGACCAATTGGCGACGATCGTCAATGCTGCGCAAGAGCGCGGCGGCAACGTCATCATTCCAACATTCGCCATCGAGCGAGCACAGGAGATGCTCTACTACTTCAGCAAGCTTCGGACGGCTAAACGCATCGGTCCCACGATGGTGTTTCTCGACAGTCCGATGGCAGTCGATGCCACCCGTTTGTTTGCTCGCAATGATGAATACCTCGACGATGAGGCAGTGAACTTGCTGCGTCAACGGCAATCACCATTTCGCTTCGAGGGGCTGGTCATGGCGCGGAGCCGTGAGCAGAGCAAGGCCATTAACCACCTGCGTGGCAGTTGCATCATCATGGCCGGCTCGGGCATGGCCACAGGCGGGCGGGTCAAGCATCACCTGCTGCACAATCTCGGCCGTGAGGAAGCGACGATCCTCTTTGTGGGGTATCAGGCCCGAGGCACGCTGGGGCGTGAGATTCTCGATGGGGCGTCGAGTGTTCGCGTGTTGGGTCAGCAGGTCCAGGTCCGCGCCAAGGTGTCGCGATTGCTGGGGCTCTCAGCCCATGCCGACCGCAAGGCGCTGTTGCGATGGGTCGGCAACTTCAGCCCGAAACCCAAGGGCGTGTTTCTGACTCATGGGGAAGAGACTGCCTCCGAGGCACTGGCTCTGACGCTGCGCCAGGAGTTGAGCATCAACGTAGAAATTCCCGATTATGAACAGGTTGTCGAACTGGCGTAACTCAAGCGGCTTCGCCGGCCGCGCCAAGATTGGAGGGTCCCATGCCATGGGTTTATCTGCTCATCGCTGCCGCTTGTGAAATCGCCTGGGCGGTGGGCTTCAAGTATTCCAACGGTTTCACCAAGCTGACGCCCAGCATCATCACGATAGCGTTCATGATCATTAGCTTCGGCTTCCTGTCGCTGGCGGTTCGCCATCTGCCGATGGGCACGGCTTACGCGGTATGGACAGGCATCGGGGCTGCGGGCGTAGCGTTCTACGGCATGATGTTCATGGGCGAACCACGCGATGTGATGCGATTGGTCGCCATCGGCGTCATTGTCGCAGGCATTGTCCTACTTAAATTCAGCAGCCCCACGTGAGATCGCAGGGGTGCTGGCCTGTTAAGACGGCGAACCTCAGGACGTAACGAAGGAATCAACCATGGATGTGCGAATCGCGGAAGTCCTGACGGGCAAAGTTAACGAAGGCGCACGCGTGTGCATCAAGGGTTGGGTGCGTACGCGGAGGGATAGCAAGAGCGGCGGCGGGTTGTCCTTCATCCAACTCCACGATGGCTCGTGCTTCGACGGGTTGCAGATCGTGGCGACGGCGGACCTGGCTAACTACAGCAGCGAGGTGGCGCATCTGACAGCGGGGTGCTCGGTCATCGCTACGGGAAAGCTGGTGCGTTCGCAGGGCAAGGGCCAGGCTTGGGAAGTGCAGGCCGACGATGTGGTCGTCGTGGGCTGGGTCGATGATCCGGACACGTACCCCATTCAGCCCAAGCAGCATTCCTTTGAATACCTGCGGCAGGTGGCGCATCTTCGGCCGCGCACCAACACATTTGGCGCGATTGCCCGGGTACGCCATTGCCTGTCGCAGGCTATCCATCGCTTCTTCGATCAGCAGGGCTTCCTCTGGGTTCACACGCCGATCATCACCGCCAGCGATTGCGAGGGTGCTGGTGCGATGTTCAGGGTTTCCACGCTGGACCTGATGAACCTGCCTCGCATGGGGCATGACGGCAGCGGAAGCCGAGTCTCTGGCAGCGCGGCGACGCCAAGCCCCGGTGCCGCCATCGACTACTCGAAGGATTTCTTCGCCAAGCCCGCATTTCTCACTGTTTCGGGTCAACTCAACGTCGAGGCTTATTGTCTCGCACTCTCACGGGTTTACACCTTCGGCCCGACATTCCGCGCTGAAAACAGCAACACCACCCGGCATCTGGCGGAGTTTTGGATGGTTGAGCCCGAGATTGCCTTTGCTGATCTGGCGGCCGATGCCGATCTGGCTGAGGCGTTTCTCAAGTTCATCTTCACGGCACTGCTCAACGAGCGCGGCGATGACATGGCGTTCTTCGCGCAGCGCATCGACAAGGATTGCATCGCCCGAGTGGAAAAATTCATCAGCGCCAGCTTTGAGCGTATGAGCTACACCGATGCCATCGCCCAACTGGAAAAAGCGGTGACGGGGGGGCAGAAGTTTGAGTTCCCCGTCAAGTGGGGCATGGACCTGCAGAGCGAGCACGAACGATGGCTGACGGAAGTACACGTGGGTCGGCCGGTGGTGGTGATGAACTATCCCAAGGAGATCAAGGCGTTCTACATGCGCCTTAATGACGACGGCAAAACCGTCGCGGCCATGGATGTGCTGGCTCCGGGCATCGGCGAGATCATCGGCGGATCGCAGCGCGAGGATCGGCTGGAGGTGCTGGATCAGCGACTTGAAGCCTCAGGGCTCGATAAGGGCGGTTACGGTTGGTATCGAGACTTGCGCCGCTACGGCAGCGTTCCCCACGCGGGCTTCGGCCTGGGATTTGAGCGCACGATCCTCTACGCCACGGGCATGGGCAACATCCGCGATGTCATTCCCTACCCCCGAACGCCCGGCAACGCGGAATTCTGAGCCGCGGTCAACACCGGGCCCAAAGCGGCGATCAATGCCGGGTTCGTCGTCCTGCAGCCAACGCCAGCATGGCCTCCGGGCAGCCCCCGGAAGCGCCGGCGCGGGTGTTGTTAGGTCTCATTGCCGCATCATCACGTTTGGGTGGTACGAGATTGATGATGTCATGCGTAGGCGGATACATTGGAAATCGGGGGCGTACGCCCAGTTCGACCCTGCTTGCCCGAGCCGCTCGCTGCTATGAGATGACACCTTTGAAAGTACGCGGCCCGCAAAAATGTGTCAGCCGTCTTGGCCGTAGCACTTTGAAGAGGCAGCGCGGTTTTGCGGAGTTGCTGCAGAATCTTGGGGGCATCGTTTGACCGACACCGGCGGACGAACGGAAATTCTGGGTGGGTTCATCCTCCTCATACAGGGCGGCACCGATCAAGCACCGTTGATCGCCAACATTGAAGCGATGTCAGCGCTGTTTTCGCACAGATCGCCTCCAACCGTCGGGATTATCTCTGGCGCATCCAGGCGCAAGACACCAAGGGCGGCGATGAGGCGGCAATCGCTGCCGAGCAGCTTGTTCCGAAACTGGGCGGCGTGATCATGCCTCTGTACGTCGGTCGCCTGCGTGCATCCGACGGTAAAGCCCGAGTCCCCGAACGATCCGACGCAGCCGGTGTCGGGCAACTTCCCTGATATGCTGTGCTGCGACGACCAGTTCGATGGTGGCTTCGTCTGCGGACTTCCTTCACACGATCATCCAAGGCCTGAGGCATCCCATGCGTGAACTTCGCGGCGTGTTTCCCATCATCGCCACCCCGTTCCATCCCGATGGGTCAATCGATCATGCAAGTCTCCGCCAACTGGTTCGCGTACTTGCCCACGGCGGATGCGATGCGCTGACGCTATTCGGCATCGCTGGTGAGTACTACAAGCTCAGCGATGACGAACGGATATCGATGGCAGAGATGGTGATTGCCGAATGTCGCAGCCTCAATGTGCCCTCTATCGTCTCCGTCACTGACCATGCCACTGATCTAGCGGTGCATACTGCCCGCCGATGGTCGGAGATGGGCGCCGACGCCCTGATGCTTCTTCCGCCGTTTTTCTTGAAACCCGGGGCAGCCCTGATCGATGTCCATGTTCGCGCCATCGCCAACGCGGTGCCCAACACGCCGATCATGTTGCAGTACGCCCCCGAGCAGACCGGTGTGGCGATTGCACCAGCAGCTCTGGCGCAACTGGCGAAAGACCTGCCCAATGTGCAGGATTTCAAGATCGAATGTCGGCCGGTTGGTCCGTACATCACGCGCCTGCTGGAGTTGACCAGCGGGTCGGTCCGCTGTCACGTCGGCAACGCCGGCTACAACATGATCGAGGCGTATGATCGAGGTGCTGTGGGCGTCATGCCGGGCTGCTCGATGTTCGACCTATATCTGCAGATCGAGCGTGCCTGCGTGCGACAGGAGCGCGAGCGAGCGTTTGAACTGCACACCGCATTGCTGAGTCTGTTGAACCAGATTCGCCAGGATGTGGAGATGATCATCCGCTTTGAGAAGCACATCCTAATGCGACGCGGCGTCATTGCTTCCGATACTTGCCGCAGGCCCTCGCACGAGCCTGATGCGTTCGAGTGGCGCATGTTCAACGATCTCTTCGATCGCTTGGTGCCGCTGCTTGGGCCGTTGAAAACGGGAAAGGATGTTTCGTGAGCAATCGATTCCGCATCCGCAGTGTAGAGGCGTTTGTCATCACCGTCCCACGCGAGGAGCCCTACCTGGGCAAGCTGGAAGATGGAGTGGAAGTGTCCGCGGAGGGCTACTTCGTCCGCCCGGGCAATCGCAGCATCTACCCGATCAATGATCGATCCGTGCTGGTGCGGTTGACGACGGAGGGGGGTGTAGTCGGCTGGGGCGAGTGCGTGGCTTTCGTCGCTCCCGAGGCCAACGTGGCGATCATCGAGAAAGTGCTGGCACCATTCGTCATTGGGCGTGATGTTCGCGATCCAGCCGTGCTGTACCACGACATGTACGACCTGATGCGCGTGCGTGGGTTCTTCGGTGGGTACTATCACGACTCCATCGCAGCCGTTGATATTGCGATCTGGGATGCCTATGCCCGGTCGTTGGATCAGCCGCTCAGCCGAGTGCTTGGCGGGCAGCGTCACAAAGCCTTGCCCGCGTATGTCTCCGGGCTACCCAAATCCACGCTGGCAGAGCGGGCGGAACTTGCCCGCCAGTGGCAGGCGCGTGGTTTCCCTGCCGTGAAGTTCGCATCGGCAGTGTCGCATGAGGGTACGGTTCAGGAGATGTGCCGCCTGCGCGAAGCTCTCGGCTCCAAGACAGCCATCCTCTGCGACATGCACTGGAAGCACACTGCGCCGGCGGCCATTAAGCTGATCCACCAGATGGACGACTACGACCTCTGCGTCGCCGAGGCTCCCTGTCAACCGGAGGACGTTGAGGGCCAGGCCCAAGTCGCTGCTGCTGTGCGTTGTCCGGTCGGCGTGGGGGAGGAACTGCGAACCGTTTTCGAATATCGCCCGCGATTCGAGCGCCGCTGCATGGGCGTCATTCAGCCCGAGATGCGCCGAACGGGCATCACGTCGTTTATGGAAATCTGCACGCTCTCGCGGGCATTCCACACGACGATCATGCCTCATGCCAGCATCGGCATTGGTATCTTCCAGGCTGCCAGTCTGCATGCGTCGGCCACGCTGCCCAACATCGTCTATCACGAATATCAGCACTCGATTTTTGACAAGAACCTGCGGTACGTGTCGGGAGACATGACCTGCGGTGTCGGTCAGTTCAGTGTTCCCACTGGAGCGGGGCTTGGGGTTACGCCTCTCGCTGATGCTCTTGAAGAACTGTGTATGAAGCGGACGAACCAGCCATGACACATGAGCTTGTTGATCGCGTCGTCAATATCAAAGGCCCTGCTCATGGCTTCAACCATGGCTGGTCGGTCGTATCGACCGTGGAGCGTGGGCGATGAGCAATGACGCCAATCACATATCGATCTTCCCCGTCCCACCCGACGTGCAGCAGCCACGCATTCAACTGCGGGTGAGACTGGCAACGATTGATGAACCAGGTGACGAATGGTTGGACGTGCCGGTGGTCATGGCTGACAGCATGACGCCTCACGCACACGCCAACGGCGGGTGTGAGGGGTGGGCATCGATCTGCTGCGATAGCGCTGTGGCTTTCGAGGTCACCTTCGAGACAGCCATCGAGTCACTGCGCATACGCCCAAGCCTCGTTGACCCCGTTGCTTTCACGACGGACGGCACCACCGTTCGCTTTCAACTCGACCGCCCGCGCTACGTTGTGGTGGAGTCGGGGCCGGTGCAAGGCGATGATGCTCCGGGGACGCCTCGGTTCACGCTCTACCTCTTCCTCGAACTCCACGACCCGCACGCACCGGATCCCGCAAGCCCCCGCGTAAAGGCGCTGCGGCCCGGACTGCACGCGCCCGATGCATTCGACCCCGGGTCGGCGGATGTTCTCTATCTGCATCCCGGCGTGCACGACGTGCAAGGCCAACTCATCGACCTGCGCGCAGGTAAGACGCTTTACCCTGCCGGCGGGGCGCACCTTCGGTCATACATTCGCGGCGAGTCGGCCGACGGGGCCAGCATCCGCGGGCCCGGCGTGATCGATGGCACCGGCGTCGTACTCAAGAGCCGCGAGTGGCGTGATGATGGCGACGCTGCCTTCGTCTTCTTTCGCCGCGGGCGAGGCATCACGATCGACGGGCCGGTGATCTACAACAGCCCCTTTTGGAACATCGTGACCTTCGGCACCGTCGGCACCATCATCCGCAACCACAAGGCCGTCACCTGGCGCGTCAACAACGATGGCGTGCAGCCGAGGTCCTGCAACGACCTGCTCATCGAGCACTGCTTCCTCAAGTGCGCCGATGATTGCATTGCCATCAAGACTCGTCGAACTGCAGGCATGACAAGCCGAAACCTTGTCTTCCGCGATCTGGTCTGCTGGAACGATGTGCCCGGCAACGGCGTGGAGATCGGCCACACATCTCAGGCTGATCTGCTCCAAAAGGTGCGCTTCGAGGACATCCAACTCGTGCATTGTGATGGCCCCAACAGCTTCGCCATCAGCATCAGCCTCATCGATCATTGCACCGTCCGTGATGTGGTCTACCGCAACTTTTTTGTTGAGGGTGTCCGCACCGGTGATTTCCGATTCTGGATCGGCACGTCACGCTACACGACCGACGACACGCGCGGCCACATCCAGAATGTCCTGGTGGATGGCTACCTGATGGACGGCGCTCCCGCCGCCAGCACCTTTATCGGCGCTGATGCAACGCATGCCGTGGACAAGGTGGAACTCCGCCGGGTGATCCGCAACGCCCGCGCACCTCAGCATCGAGCATGTGTATCGATCGACGAATTCAACGCGAGCTTCCAACACGCGACGAACATCCGATTGCATACGGAGTGAGGTGGCCGTCCCAACAATAGCCTATCAGCGGATCGAGTGCCAAACCTCCGCCCTGCGCCGCAGCTCTAAGGCTGTACCGCCTAAAGTGGTCATGCCACAGATGGCTTGACGGTGTGGAATGGCCCAGCCCTCGGTGGTAGCCGCCGGCGAATCGGGTACCTGTTAGTGGAGCGTAAGGAGCCGCGCTGGGTCGGATCCCCCATAGCCAATCTCATGAAAAAAGAGTCAAAGTTTATTGAGCTCGCAACCCGCCGGTGTCACACTCGAACCTGCGTGATGGCGCAGGTCTTGGCGTATGCATAGCGATTGCTTAAGGGCGAAATGCGCCGGCCTTTGTTTTCCTGCTTCCTCAGCGGTATCGCTGGTATGAAGCGAGCAACTGGTTATCATCAGGAGCAGGCACTCGACGACCATGCGCCCGGCGATCCGATACGCGTCGCCAGGCAAACGAGACTCCCATGCATAGTCTGACTCTCCGCGATGGCGATGATCACCTGACCTTGCGCACCGACGGGCGGTTGACCGAACTCGTCTGCAATGACGTCGCGTTGGAAGGACTTGATCGTGCTTCTCTGTGGCGACTGTTTTATATTCGCGGCCAGCGAACCCAGCTTGAGATTCGCGGCGATGACCAGAGCGCAACCTTGGAGCGAAGCGACGGTGGCCTGAAGCTTCACTATCACGGGCTCGTCGGCCCCGATGGTCCGCTCGATGTCGAGTTAGTCATCTCGCTGCGGCTTGAGGCCGGGGCTGCAGTCTTTACGGCGCAGCTCATCAACCGCGATCCGCAGGCACTGATCAAGGAAGTGCAATTGCCGTTGATTGGCGATGAGGGTCTACTGCGGCGCGGGCTGATCACCAGTTGTCGGGGCGGACAGCGCCATCCTGATTTCGCCCGCCACGTCAAACAGGGAAGTCGCTTTCGCGGCGTACCCTATGCCGACGCCGATCATGAGGGCCTCCAGGCGCAGGCTGTGTACCCGACCCTAAGTGCGGCCTGCAACTGCATCGTTTCCGCTGGCACCGAGCATGGTTTGTATCTGGGGTGCCACGATCCGGCCTTTCCGACCACCGTCCACATCAGCCGCCTGGATGGAGCACACCACGATCGCCCCGAACTCGGCTTTGGTCGTCACATGATGCTGCGGCAGGGTGAGTCGGAACAGTTGGGGCCCTTCGTTGTGGCGCCCTATCGCGGCACCTGGCACATCGCAGCGGATCGCTATCGCGCCTGGGTCGATACATGGTGGCACCGTCGGCCGGTACCCTCCTGGGTGCGGCAGAGCCTCGGCTGGCAGCGTCTGATCTTCAAGCACCAGAATGGTGAAGTGCTCTTCCGCTACGACGATCTGGCACGCATCCATGCCGATGGTGCGCTGGCTGGGCTCGACAGTTTGCTGCTCTTTGGCTGGTGGCCTTGGGGTTTCGATCGCATGTATCCCGAGTATGAGCCCGATCCTGAGCTTGGTGGGGCCGAGACCCTGCAGGCCAACATCAGGACCTTTCAACAGGAGTTGGGTGGCAACGTCATTCTTTACAGCTCTGGTCGTCTGGTCGATCGTGCCTCGCCTTGGTATCGGCGACACGGTCCCGCCGAGTCCGTCAAGCGTCAAAGCGGCCTGGAGGTTGGCGACGCCTACTTGTTCAGCAATGCCTGCACGTTCGACCGCATTCATGGATCGACGGAGCTGACGCCGATCTGCCAGTCTTCGGCGATCTGGACTAAACTGCTGCACGGTCTGGTCGATCAAGCTGCGGACTTGGGTTGTCGTGCCATCTTTTTCGATCAGGTCGGGAATCTCGAAAAGCCCTGCCATGATCTCCGGCACGGCCACCCGGTGCCTTACTTCCATCAGGCGACGGACAAGCGTGTGCTGCTCGACGCGCTTCAGGCACACGCCCGTGTGCGCGACGCTGAGATGGCCGTCGGCATCGAGATCATCACCGACTGCACCGCCCAGTATGCCGACTTCGTCCACGGCGTTTACTTGCAACACGACATCGCTTCCGAGGACTATCAGGCCTTGGGCCGTCGACCAGGGACCGTTGGGTTCATCGAATTCTTCCGCTACTGTTTCCCAGAGGTGACGGTCAGTGACCGCGACATCCGCGACGATGAGGACTTGATGCGTCGCATCAACCTGGTGCTGTTGCGAGGCATGATCAGCGATGCCGAGATCTACCGCTGCCGCCGCACCATCGCTACCTATCCTGAGTATCAGCGTCATCTGGGGCAGCTCAATGCTTTGCGTCGTCGACTATCGCCGTGGCTCGTCGATGGCACTTACCGCGACACCTGTGGCTTCACGGTTTCGGGTGATGTCGAGGCCAGGCTGTTCCGCGCCGCCGACGGCAGCGTGGCGGTGGTGGCGACACAGAGCCACCTCGCCACGTGCGAAGCCGAGATTAGTGTGCCCGGCCGAACTTGCACGCGGGTTGATGGTGTTGGCGATTACGACGCTGACCAGGAGACGGGCCGCCTGCGATTGGGACGTCACGCCTTGGCCGTGCTTGTATTCGCCTGATTAATGAGGAACCATCAAGGACCACGCGTCTGCATCAATCCGCATTGCACTGATCCCGCCAACAGGTCCATCATCGTCGGCAACCCGGAGCCCATGGAGACAGCAACGTGAAAATCACCGCCATCACCACCCACATCTGCCACGCCTACCGATGCAACTGGGTCTTTGTTCTAGTGCATACCGATGCTGGCATCAGTGGCGTAGGCGAGGCAACCCTCGAATACCGCGAGTTGACTGTGGCTCAAGCCTGCCAGGAATTGGAACGTATCCTGGTGGGTCGTGATCCACATGATGTCGAGGCTTTCTGGCACGACGCCTATCGCGACACCTACTTCCGCGGTGGCGAAGTGCTGATGAGCGCGTTGTCGGCCATCGACATGGCTCTGTGGGACATCAAAGGCAAAGACCTTGGCGTGCCGAGTTGGAAGCTGCTGGGCGGACGCTGTCGCGACCGCGTGCCGATGTACGCCAATGGCTGGTTTTCCCCGGCCAAAACGCCGGAGGAGTTCGCCTCCAAGGCACGAGAGGCGGTGGAGCGGGGATTCAAGGCCCTCAAATGGGATCCGTTCGGGTCTGCGTATCTCGACCTTTCGTCCGCGCAACTCGACGAGGCGATGGCCTGTGTCGGTGCCGTGGCTGAAGCGGTGCGCGGCCGCGCCGAGATACTCATCGAGGGCCATGGGCGCTTCAACGTTCCGACAGCGGTGCGCATTGCCAATGAACTGGCGGTCTTCCGCCCGTTGTGGTTCGAGGAACCGCTGCCGCCTGAGAATCTGCCTGGTCTGGCGGAGGTGAAACGCCGCAGCCCGGTACCAATCGCGGCCGGCGAGCGCCTCTACAACCGCTGGCAGTTCCGTGACCTCTTTGCATTGCAGGCAGCCGACTACATCCAACCCGATGTCAGTCACGCCGGCGGGCTGTCGGAAGTCCGCAAGATCGCCGCGATGGCGGAGTGCCACCACCTGCCGGTCTGTCCGCATAACCCCAGCGGCCCCGTGGCCAACGCCGCGACGTTGCAACTCGCCGCCTGTCTGCCAAACTTCCTTTATTTGGAGACGATGAGTGCCGATGTCGCCTGGCGCTGCGATATCACCGACGAAGACCTGCGAGTCGAAGATGGCTGCATGCTGATCAACCAACGCCCCGGCCTGGGCATTGAACTTCGCGTCGATGAAATCGCTATACATCCATACCAACCTCGCGACCTGCGCCATTACCGTGGCAATCTGACCGACATCCGACCACCGGGTGCACCAGGGTATTTCTAGAGTGGTGGTTGTTAAGTATTCGTGTAAGATGGCAACAGTCCGACGAAGTAGACTGCGTCGCTCCTACAGTTTGCATCGTAAGTAGGCACAACATGGGATTCTGAATGCATCTTCCGGTGGTGACTGGCTTGGTATACTCATCGATAACATTCTCAATTCCGGATCACCTCGATGGCGTTGACCATGGGCGCTTCTGAATTGTCGGGGAGACGTTTCATTCCAACTTGGAGCTTTCCGGCGGCGCTCGCGACCATGATTCTCCGAAAAGTGCAGACGCAGGTATAGCTCCCGCCGGGACAGCCACGATGTAGCCTTCCAGCAGATATCGCTCTGAGGTATTGATGAGGCCACGCCGGTGGCAGAAATCGCCTCGGGCGGATGTTCCAGGGCTTTCTTGCGAACGATGCTGCCATTAATTCCATCACTGTGGCCTATTGGACTAGGATCGGCGGCCCACGAGCCCCGGACCGACTGGAATTGGATATCATTGGCTTATGCCTCGCATGTACGCTGAACCTGCCCGACAGATACCAATTACCCACGATGTGGACGTGCTGGTTTGCGGTGGTGGCACTGCCGGCGTTGCCGCTGCTATATGTGCCGGGCGGATGGGTCTCTCGGTCGTCATGGTCGAACGTACCGCTCAGCCAGGCGGTATTGCTTCGCACGTCACGCAATGGCTCAGCCGGAGTTTTCAAACAAAGGGTGGGTTGCCCGCCGAGTTTCTTGGCGAAATCACGCGGCGCGGAATCTGTCAATTCCCGAACTACCGCAACGCAGAATTGGTTCCTTACTTTGACACACTCATCGATGAATCAAACGTTGTTCCGTTGTATCTCGCCTATGTTGTCGCACCCATGGTCGAACACAATCGGCTAACCGGAGCGATCGTTGAGAGTAAATCCGGGCGGCACGCCATCGCTGCCAAGGTGGTGATTGATGCCACTGGTGACGGAGATGTGGCTGCCTTGGCTGGTGCAGACTACAGGATCGGACGCGATAGCGATGGCGCGTGTCAGCCCATATCGCTTTCGCATTTGATCATGAATTACCGTGGCGAACCGATGGAAGCGCAACAGTTCGACCGAATCATCGAAGAAGCCACAAACCGTGCTGGCAACGGGTATACACTGCCATACAGCCACAACAACCGCTTCAAACTTTGGCCGGGCAGCCAACAAGCAAGTCTCAACGGGCGGCCGCATGCGCTCGGCTACGATGCGTTGAACGCGGAGCAATTGTCACGTGCGTTAATTGAACTGCGTAAGCAGGCGGTGGAATTTTACAATTTGCTGAAGCATCACACGCAGGAATTCGCTGACATTGAGTTTGGTCCGTTCAGCGCCCTGCCCGGAGTTCGGGAATCACGCCGGATCTGCTGCGATGCCACCATCACTCATGCTGACGCACTGGAGGGGCGGCGTTTCGAGGACGGCTTATTTCTGGTTACGCAAAATATTGACATACACCGACGCACGCCGGACGAACCTTCTATTCATCTTGAGCAAGTTAAGCCGTACCACATTCCTTACGGTGCTCTGCTGCCACGGGGTCTGGAAAACCTTCTGGTCATCGGGCGGTGTATCGGAGGCGACCATGAAGCGATGGCCAGCTATCGCATTATTGCCGATTGCATGGCGATGGGTGAGGCTGCCGCAATCGCCTCGCACATGGCGATCAACAGCCAATGCACCACACGCAACATCGATCGCAAGCGACTGATTCAATCCATGCATGAACGAGGCTATGAGCAAGCTGGGCAATGGGGTGACATGGCTTGCACAATCTCGTCGAGTTGTTAAAGGCCAATGCACGCCTCGTCAAACCGTACCAATCCGACTGGAGTTCTTGGTCAACCGAGCCAATTATGTCGAGGCTGTGGGTGACCGCTGCTAGACCGGCCTGTCACCCGACCACGCGAGTTGCGCATGGGCTCATGGATTGTTCCTCGCGGCATGCAACTCCATGCGGCGCTGTTCGTTGGCCAGATCCACCGTCCATTTTTGAATGGCCCCGTCGGAGAACTGTACCGTGAGGGTGTGAGGCCCCGGGTGCCGCACGGTGAAGTTCAGCGTATCCGGACCACGGCAGCCGGTGGCGACGTTGCCGCCCACACGTAGTCGGCCCACCGCGCGGCCGTTCGCATCGGTCAGGGTGGCTTGTGCCCCGATGGTTCCCTTGCCGGACACCCGCGCACTCAAGATGCGCGTATTCGCAAGGACTTGCTGAGCCAGGGTGGCGCCCACCGGG
>JBGSTK010000136.1:0-16765 GCA_041736565.1 Phycisphaeraceae bacterium
GGCAAGCAATCTCATGTAGAAATCATTTGATGGCCACGACAGTTGCCGAAAAAAGGCGTCGCTCGTGAAAACATCCTGACCGTAGAGACTCACCAAAGTCTCGATCTGCTCATGCGGCTTAAAACACTGCAATAAGCCAACCGGATCCTCTCGAAAGATGTGCCTGGCTGATGCCCGCACCAGTGGATGGGGCTGAAATACCCTCCCCTTCCACGACGGCCCGGTGGCCACACCGTCGCCGAATCTGACAAAGGCAGCCATCATCCCGGCCGGCTGAGGTTCCCGGATGGCAGCGGCCAACGCTGCGGCCACCGGCACCCTAAAAAGCCGATCATCGTCCGTAGCCGCGTCGATCAAGGCGTCACGAAAAGGCCCGCTTGGAACACCCGCGAAGTCCAGTTCGCGGACAAAGTCACATGGCCCGATGGCTCCATCGGGCTCCGCACCAAATAGCATTGGAAGCATGTAGACACCTTATATAGGTCTTCAATTCACTGGGTTGAACAGCCTAAAGCTGGTCTGCGGCTGAATTCACCTTCTCAGGTGCGGTGGGAGTGGGCTTAAGCCCTGTAGCCGACCGACAGACGTCAGGAGAATAGTATGGAGCTCATATCCAGTCAAGCCGAGCGTTTGGAACCGACAGGTCCCCTATGCCGAACCCCCCAAGGGTTCATGCGGACCCGGCAGTACGTTCTTCAATGAATCGAGGGCTTTAGCCGTCAGTTCCCTGACGTAGGCATTGGGCTGGAAGTCGCGGTCGTAGGGGGTGGTGTCGAGGTTAAGGGCCTGGGCGATGGCAGCCCCGACGGCTGGACTGCGGGACATGCCCGCTTCGCAATGGACACGCCGAAGCACCTACGCGTTGAGGACGGGCTCAACCGCCTGATCATCAGCTTCGTGAAAAAGGCGGCGGATCTTCGCATCAAGCGCAAGAAGGATGAGGAGGCGCGCAGAAGAGCAGAGGAGGAAGCGAGGATTCGTCGACAGAAGGAAGATGAACTGCGCCTGAAACGCGAAGCCCTTGAGAGGCAGCAGAAGTCTGAACAGGCCCGCGTGGACCAGTTGATTAATCATGCTAAGGCGTGGCAGGAGAGCCATCTAATCCGCCAGTATCTTAGCGCTATCTGCGACATGCTCCTTGAGCGGGATGGCGCGATTGCGGTCAATGGCGAGGCTGCCGCGTACCTGCGATGGGCACACCAGCAGGCCGACCGCCGCGACCCGCTCCGTGCGAGCCCGCCATCCGTCCTGGATGAACGCATCTGAGTTCTTGGACGGGGCACATTCCGCAGCAACCGATCTGGGCATTTTGAGCAGTGCGCCTACCAAATCCGCTTTCATCCTACTCCATATCCGCCGGCTTCTCCGCCAACTTTCGAATGCGAATGCTCGATATCTTAAAGTACCTTGGGTCGCGACCGAGCGAAGCTCTGGATCCAAACCCGATCCGCTCGTCATCTCCAAAAATCTCATCTTCTCGGATCCACGGCGCGTTGTGGGCCAGCCGATCATTAACGTAAAACATGCTCCCGCGATCATATACCAGCACACGCAGGCGGTTCTCAAGCGGGATATCAACGCCCAGATCGACAGCATCGCCGTAGACGAAATCGCGACGCACGGCAAACTTGCTGTTCTTCGGGTGGATCAGCGCCGAGCGGAAGCGCCATAGCGGCTTTTCGGCGTGGCAGAAGACCATACCTGCGTTGTACCAATACTTCTGGATCGGCGCCTCAAATGTCAACGTTGCCTCCAACTCGAAGCGATGACCAAACAATGCATCACAGAGGATCAGGGGATTCTCGTTATCTGTGGCGCGGCCATGAAGACTGCCGTCTGGGCCGCGCTTCCAGTCACCGCGCGTAATCGCCCAACCGGTCAGATGCTTATCGACCGTCAGATCGACCCAGTCTCCGAAAGCGAACGCCTTGGACCACTCAATGGCCTGGATTCGGTCTTTTAGGTAGCGGCGGCCCGGGTCGTCGCCCGGCAGTTCAGCCAAGGCCTTTTGGTAGAACTCGGCGGCGCCGTCGTAGTCGTGTCGCTCAAAGCGAGAATCGCCTTCCCTGACTGTTCCGGCCGATGGACCGCCTCGCGCCGTTGCAATGCGAATCAGTACGTCCGTTTCGATGTTGGCCCAGCGCGTCATACCGTCGATGGGACGCTGGTTCATCTTACGCAGCACGCGGTTGGCCTCCGCGTAGTCACCCAAGCGAAAAGCGAACGCCGCGTGCCTGGAATACAATTGCCGCCGCCCGCCTTCCCACCGTGGCTCTTTCTCCATTTCCTGCATCACCTTCACCACCTCCGCGACCAAGCCGCTTTTGATCAGCGGCTCCCATTTGTTTTCGACGTCCTGGGAGAGCGTATCGACGTACTCCGACATAAAAAGGGGTACGAGCGTGTCGTACCGCTTCGTCGCCGCACACTGCATGCCCATGGCCAGCATCAGTTCGTTGCTGCCGCCCCATCGCGGGCGCAGGTAGTTCCTCATTGCGTTGTATGCCGGGCGATAATCCATCTGCGCCGTCACGGCACGCCGGAACCAGAAAATGAGATTCTCGTCGGGGGGCACGTCGCCGACGGCCGCAATGACGATCATGGCTGCAGCCGCCTCTGGCCGCTTGGGGTTCGTTTGGTATGCCAGTCGCAGGTGCTCGTCGGCAGAGGCGATGTGTTTATGAAAGCCTTTCCAGCCCTCAGGCGTCACCGTATCGGCGAATCCGTAGCCCCGATAATCCCACGCCCGTTCGATCTCCATTTGGCCTCTGAGGAGGTGAGCCGACCAGCGATCAATGGATTCATCGGCGATCATCCGGTCCGCCAGTTCGATCCAACGTGGCGTCAGGTCGTCGTCTTTATTGGATTGTCCGAACTTCTCGGCCTCAACAGTCAACTTCAGGAACATTTGCCAAACCGCGCGCTGGAACTCGCCGCGGTTTTGTTCGGCCGCAAATGTTTCGAACCAGTAGCCGCAAGCCTTGGCGATCAGTTGGGGCGTTTCCTCGCTATCGCCCCATCCATGGTTATAAGCAATCTGCAGCGTGTAGGCGGCGGCAAGGCATTCGACTGGATAGCCGCGTTGGGCCAATCTCTGCCCGATCAACAGCGGCGTGGTCCCCGAACTCATTTGCCACTCCGCAAGCCTGAGCCGCCAGAAGTAGTATTGGATCAGTGGGTCGGAGCATCCAAGCTCATCCGTGAGGCGGCGGGCCTCCTCATGCGCCTCATCGATCCATATCGCATCGGCCGCATCGGCTTCGTATTTGACCATCTTCTCCAGAAACGCGATGGCATCCGCATCCCACTTAGAATCGCGCTCGCCGTGTTGCTTGTACGCGTCCACAAGCATGCGTGTGTAAAAGGGAAACAGGACATCGTTCTCGAACTTCGCTTGCGTGTAAGCATCAGCACCTGCGGGAATAAGGGGCGTGGCGGAGCCAGGCGGGGCAGCAGGCGGCGGCGCGGGCCGGTCCTGCCCCATCACCAGATTGGCGCTGGCCAACACGATCAACATCGAAAGCACGGCTTGACGCAACCAGTACATCGCGCACCTCGGGTAAGTTGGATTACTGAGTCGACATTTGCCATTTGACGCCCAGTCGACAACCGTCGCTGCCGACCGCCGAATATCCTATCGCGCGATTGCCAGCGTTGTAAGGAGAATCTTGGCCACGACGAACTCGAACCGTGGCCGGATCTGCCCACTGCGCTTCGGCCAGCGATCTCAAGAATCCTTTTCACGCACCAACGGTCGCCGTGCCAAAGGTCAAGGTCGTCGACGTCGACACGGGGCAGGTTGTGAGCGAGGTCGACCTGCCGGTTAACTGGCCTACCGGGGTGCTTTGGATGAGCGAACATGAGGCCATCTGCATCGCCGACCGCATCTGGCGACATTTCAACTACCTTACCGGGCGGATGGTCGAGCAGAAAGCAATCAGCGTCGGGTCAGAGAACGCTCTCTTTAACGCTTCCGCCTACGCAGCCGAGGATGGCAAGACCATCTACTTCATCGGTGTTGGGATGCGGGGCGGGACGGTCGGGGTCGAGACACTGGACCTCGATACGGGCCAATGGAGCAAGGCAATCCAAACAACCTTGCCACGCTCAACGGGGAACAGACGCGGCTTGGTGCCAGGTGGACAGTACCTCTACGTCGGCGATCCTGGCCTCTACATCTACGATCGCCAGTTAATGAAACTCGTCACTGAAAAGCCGTTCAAAGACTCCGACCTTCTCAGCATCGCGTTTTCACCAGACGGCAGCTGCTATGCCGTGGCTACAGGGAATCGCATCCCCGTGGACGACGATTTGCGTTTTCACGACTTCAGGACCCAGACCCTGATCCGAGTCCACGACAGCTTGAGCGGTAACACGCTGTTCGCCGTACCGGCCCCGTCGCGATGGGTGCGGCAACTGGTGTTCTCGCCCGACGCTCGTCGCCTCGCCGCCGTGACCGACGACGGCTGCGTGACCGTATGGGAACTCCAATCGGACAAGCAGGAATGAGTTACCCAGCCTCGATCTTGCCCCCGGCGCTGTCAGACACGACAATCGGCTGGTCATGACCCGAGGCAGACATGCTGCTGACGATTACGAACAACACGCCGCAGGCAACCGACGTGGGATACCTGCTCCACAAGCATCCCGGCAAGGTACAGACGTTCGATCTGGCCTTCGGGCAGGCGCATGTTTTCTACCCGCAGGCAGATAGCGAGCGCTGTACTGCTTGTCTGCTGCTTGACATCGACCCAATCGGGCTCGTACGAAACCGGCGGGGCCCCTCGGGTGAAGGTCGCAGTCTGGAGCAATACGTCAACGACCGGCCATACGTGGCATCCTCATTCATGAGTGTCGCCATCGCGCAGGTCTTCGGTTCTGCCCTTTCTGGTAAGTGCGCGGATCGGCCGGACCTTGTGGATCAGCCGCTCTTGCTCGACGCCCAGATCGACGTACTGCCAGCGCGGGGTGGTGGCGAAGGCATCATCAGGCGTCTCTTCGAACCCTTGGGATATGAGATTGAGATCGTCGGCCATGTTCTTGACGCGAAATTCGACTGGGGTGACAGCCCGTATTACTCCGTGATTCTGCGGTCCCACCGGCCGCTGCACGAACTGCTCAACCACCTGTATGTACTGATGCCTGTCCTGGATAACGACAAGCATTACTGGGTTGGGGATGACGAGGTGGAGAAACTACTGGCGCGAGGTGGCCAATGGTTGAAACACCATCCTGACAGGGATCTGATCACAACGCGGTATCTGCGGTACCAGCGATCTTTGACGCGGGATGCCCTGGCCAGACTCACCGCTGAGCACGAGCCCGATCCCGACGCCACAGTTGAAACGCACGATCAACAGGAGGATGCAATCGAGCGTCAAGCGAGCCTCAATGAGCAACGGCATGCAACCGTGGTCGCCGCGCTAAAAGCCAGCGGTGCAAAACGAGTGCTTGATCTTGGGTGCGCCCAGGGCAGGTTGCTGCGCAGGCTGCTCGATGAGAAGCAGTTCGAACTCGTCGTCGGACTCGATGTTTCGCTGCGGGCGTTGGATACCACGGAGTCCCGTCTGCGGCTCGACCGTCTGCCTGACCGGCAGCGCCAGCGTGTGCAACTGCTCCACGGCTCGCTGATGTACCGCGATGAACGCATTCGAGACTTCGATGCTGCATGTGTGGTCGAAGTGATCGAGCATCTGGACCCCCCGCGTCTGGCGGCGATGGAGCGGTCAGTGTTCGAGTTTGCACGGCCAAAGACAGTCGTCGTGACGACACCGAACGTTGAGTACAACATTCGCTTCGAGTCGCTGCCAGCCGGTGCGCTTCGTCACAAAGACCATCGTTTTGAATGGACGCGTGACGAGTTCCGGCAGTGGGCAAGCAGTGTCGCCGGAAAGTTCGGGTATTCGGCTAGGTACTTGCCGATCGGAGACGTCGATCCCGAGGTCGGCAGTCCGACACAGATGGGGGTATTCGAACGGTGAGAGTGTCGCTGCCCGAGTTATCACTGGTCATCCTGGTTGGAGCGTCCGGCTCCGGCAAATCAAGCTTTGCGCGCAAGCATTTCGGCGCGTTTGAGGTCGTCTCGTCGGATTTCTGTCGCGGGCTTGTCTCGAATGACGAGAATGACCAGACAATCTCGAACGAAGCATTCGACCTGCTCCATTCGATTCTGCACCACCGCCTGCGATTGGGACGCCTGACCGTCGTTGACGCGACGAATGTTCGCCCGGAGGATCGCAAGCATCTTGTGGGGATTGCGCGCGAGCACCATGTACTGCCTGTCGCCATCGTGTTCGATATCCCGGAAAAGATCTGCCACGAGCGAAACCAGACCCGTGATGACCGAAAGTTCGGTTCGCACGTGATTCGCAGTCAACTTTCTGCCATGAAGCGAAACCTGCGTGGCCTGCAGCGCGAGGGATTTCGACACATCTTCACGTTTCGCAGTGTTGAGGAAGTCGATGAAGCGTTAATCGAGCGGCAACCTCTCTGGAACAATCGACGGTCCGAGCATGGGCCCTTCGACATCATCGGTGACGTCCATGGCTGCTGCACCGAACTGATCGCGCTGTTGCAGCAACTCGGCTACCGAGTCGAGCCGACAGACGGAAGGTCCGATGGTCTCGCATACCAGGTCATTCCACCGGCCGGCCGCAAGGCTGTCTTTCTCGGCGATCTGGTGGATCGTGGCCCCCGCATCGTTGACACGCTCAAGCTGGTCATGAGCATGTGCCAGGACGGCATTGCCTTGTGTGTTCCGGGCAACCATGACATCAAACTTTTGAGAAAACTTCGGGGTCGTGACGTGCAGATCACGCACGGCCTTGACCGCAGCTTGGCTGAACTTGAAAAAGAGTCGGACGGGTTTCGAAAGCAGGTAGCCGAGCTCATTGATGGCCTCGTCAGCCACTACATGTTTGACGACGGCAAGTTGGTGGTTGCACACGCGGGACTTAAGGAGTCCATGCAAGGCCGAGGCTCAGGTAAGGTGCGTGAGTTTTGTCTCTTTGGCGAAACCACAGGCGAGACCGATGAGTTTGGTCTGCCCGTGCGCTACGACTGGGCCAGCGAGTACAAAGGCACGGCGACGGTGGTTTATGGTCACACGCCCGTTCCGGATCCGGAGTGGCTCAACCACACCATCAACATCGACACCGGTTGCGTGTTTGGCGGAAAGCTGACAGCCTTGTGCTATCCTGAGAAGGAACTGGTGTCGGTCGTAGCCCACGAGACATACGCCGAGCCAGCCAAACCGTTCCTCGCCACGGAAGCTCAG
Organism: Phycisphaeraceae bacterium; assembly: GCA_041736565.1. Classification (GTDB taxonomy): domain Bacteria; phylum Planctomycetota; class Phycisphaerae; order Phycisphaerales; family Phycisphaeraceae; genus JBBDMX01. The sequence continues at coordinate 7,277 of JBGSTK010000136.1, forward strand.
GCGTCAACGTTAAGTTCCCAGCAGGTCGTCGACGATGTGCTGGATCTGTCGGATGTGTTTGGCAAGCTGATCATCGGGGCTCGCCTCGAGCGGAATGTGACGATCCGCCAGGACAATGCCGCCGCCGCCCTTGAAGTCATGAGCAGGTTTGCCGCCAATCCCAAGTGGCTGATCTACCTGCCGCCAACCATGTCTCCTTGCGAGACGAGCAAGCGACAGGAATACCTTGAACACCCCGACGAGGCCTTCACTTACTACCGCAATCAGAGCGTGGCGCAGGTCGTCTGCCAGCAGAAGCACATGGGATCGCGAGCAGTAGTCGTTCTTTGCCGAGATGAAACGACAGCTCAGGAGCGATTCGGCGTAACAGACGACGGCATTGGGATCGTCTACACCAGGACCGGTCGCCGCTTTTTCGACGACAGGGCCATGGAGCAGGCACTCCTGGCCGAGGTTAGGAAGTCCTGCGATAACGCTGGTCTGTGGGATGAACTGGCAACGGACTGGGTGTGCCTCGATTGCGAGTTGATGCCGTGGTCGGCAAAGGCTCAGGAATTGTTGAGTCAGCAATACGCGGCAGTTGGCGCGGCGGGAAGCCAATCATCTCGGGCAGCCGTTAGTGCATTGGAGCAAACCCAGAATCGATTGGGCACTGACATGCCATTGCTCGCGAAGATGCAACGTCGCCAAGAGGCAGTGGACCGTTATATTCTGGCCTACCAGCAGTACTGCTGGCCGGTCGAGTCACTCCAGGACATCCGGCTCGCCCCGTTCCATTTCCTCGCGACTGAGAGGAAGGTACACGTCGACAAGTCGCATTCGTGGCACATGGATTGGAGTCGTCGTCTGGGTGCTGCGAGCGATGGAATCGTGATGGCAACTGCGAATTTGGTCGTGGACCTGACCGACGAACAAAGCCTGGCCAAGGGGATCGACTGGTGGACGTCGCTGACGGACAAGGGCGGCGAGGGCATGGTGGTCAAGCCGACGGATTTCATCGTTCACGGCAAGCGCGGGCTCGCCCAGCCCGCCGTGAAGTGCCGAGGGCGGGAATATCTGCGGATCATCTACGGCCCAGAATACACTGCCCCAGAGCATCTTGATCGACTCCGATCACGCGGGCTTGGCCGCAAACGAGGCTTGGCCCTGCGCGAATTCGCACTGGGGCTCGAAGCGCTTGAACGATTCATTCGCCGCGAACCGCTTCGTCGAATCCACGAGTGCGTCTTCGGCGTGCTGGCACTCGAAAGCGAACCGGTCGACCCACGGCTGTAGATCCTCTGGCATTCGCCGCCTAGCCACCAGGACGTCGCCGCCCGTCCGAACGCTCTCCCGCCCCGCGCTCTCAGACACTCAGCCCACTCGCGGCCAACGGATTAACAGACATGTTCGGGATGGACCCATCGCAAACCATATCGCACCCTTTCGACGCTGCCTGGCAATCACGGTGTTGCCACATGTCGGCACTTGCCGTCATCGTCCGATATTACGTAACACCCAGCCGAGACGATCATGCCCCCACCTCCGGCTCTTGCCTCCGCGTGATAACGCCGATAAAGTGGTCTGCACAAACGGACATCTTCTATCCGTTTACGCAGAACCTTTTTTGAGGCCGATCATGCCTGCCGCATCGCTGGAATCCTGGATCGACAGCATACAGTCGCTCGGGCGATATTCCTTCCTGCGCGCTGAAGCAGTGCGTGACAGCGGGCTGTCGGCAGGAGCCGTCAGCAAGGCGCTGCAGCGGGCGGTCAAGAGCGGCCGACTCGTCCGACCCAAGGAGTACTTCCACGTCATCGTGCCGCTGGAGTACCGCGCGGCCGGAGCGCCCCCGGTGTCCTGGTTCATCCATGACCTGATGAAAGCGATGAAGCTGCCCTATTACGTCGGCCTGCTCAGCGCGGCGGCGTTGCACGGGGCATCGCATCAGCAACCGCAGACGTTCCAGGTGATAACGGATCGGTCGGTGCGGTCGGTTCTCGCTGGCCGCGCTCGTATTCGGTTCTTCGCCAGCAAATACGTGGATCAGGCTGCAACGATGGAGATGAAGACGCCCACCGGATCGATGCGGGTGTCCAGCCCCGAAACGACGGTTGTGGACCTGGTGCGTTTCGCCAAGGCAGCTGGACATCTCGACCATGTGACATCGGTAATCGCCCAGCTCGCGCCCTCGCTCAACCCAAAGCGACTGGTTGCCGCGCTATCTGTGGTGCATGACATTCCCAACGCGCAACGATTGGGGTACATCCTTCATGTGTTGCGGCAACGGAAGCTGTCCGCCCCCGTCCACCGCTGGGTCCAACCGCGCATTGAACGCTTTCAGTCGCTGCGCTCGGGACAGCCCGTGGACGATGCCCGTGAAAATCGGCGGTGGCACCTGCTGATCAATGGCCCGATGGAGATCGAATCATGATTCCGCAGGCCCATCTCACCGCGTGGCGGACTGTCGCGCCCTGGTCCGATGACGCTCAGGTCGAACAGGACCTGGTCTTGTCGCGTGCCACCGTTGAACTGTTCGGTGACGCAGACCTGTCCGACCGGATCGCGCTGCGTGGCGGCACGGCGCTCAACAAGCTGTTCATCACGCCGGGTGTGCGGTATTCAGAAGACATCGATTTGGTGCAGACCGAGGCCGGTTCGGCCGGACCGTTAATCGACGCCATCCGCGCCCGTCTCGATCCCTGGCTTGGTAATCCCACCCGTAGCCGCGCCGAAGGAGGATTCTCACTTCTGTATCGGTTCGAGTCGGAGATTCCGCCCATTCGGCCGCTTCGGCTCAAGATCGAAATGAACACACGCGAGCACTTCAGCGTGCTGGGGCTCCAATCGCGACCAATGACCGTTGTGAATCCTTGGTTCGCGGCCGGGGCGGGCATCAGCACATATCAACTCGACGAGTTGATGGGCACGAAGCTGCGGGCGCTCTACCAGCGGCGAAAGGGCCGCGACTTGTTCGACCTGTGGCTCTGCCTGGACCGCAAACTCATCCAGCCAGCTCAGGTGATCGCGTGTTTTCTGCGCTACATGGAGCACGAGGGTCATGCCATCTCCCGCGCCCAGTTCGAGCAGAATCTGCAGGGCAAGCAGGCGGACCCGGCGTTCATGGATGATATCGCGCCTCTGCTGAGCACTTCGGTTCAGTACGACTCGACCGAGGCGATGCGCCTGGTCCGCTGCAAGCTGATCGACCACCTGCCGGGCGATCCATGGCGAGGAGCCGAGAAGTGATCGTTGCGGCATGGGTCCGGGGCCGTAATCAAGGTTCGGTTCTTTCCACCCCGGCTTCTTGTTTAGCCAGCCCTTGGGAATCGGCAGCGGCAATAGACCTCTCAGATCCAGAACCCCGGCCCACTAACGGCGGGATCCTGATTAAGTACCATCTCAGTTGTCGTTCTATCCGGGTCGGTCCGGGTGGCTGAACGAGGGGTTCTCCCCCAGATCCGAGTACTCGCGGAATCAGGCAAGGACTACCAACCACGCGCCGGACAGGCCAATGCGGCCAGTGTGCATTGGCCTGTCACGGTCAGAAAGGAGCTGTGATCCAGCCCTTTGACTTGGAGTTGGATGACCACGTCTCCCCACGCCCACTCGTCACCGCCTCGCCTCATCTGCTGCCCCAACAAATCCATCGCCTCCACGTTCTTGCTAAACGCCGCCTCCACCTTCGACTTGCTCGCCGACACCACGGACGTCGGGTCCACGCCGTAGATGGCACAGGCGGACAGCACGGCACCGGTGTCGTAGTCGTCGCGACGGTTGGCACGAAGGGCTGCCTTGTAATGCTCACCTTCGATGAGCTTTTGACCGGTGGACTCCATGCGGTTGGTGATGAACTTGGAGATGTTGGACTTGGCGTCTTCGAGGAGTTTGAGCTGGCCACTGAGTCGGTCGTAGCGGATGAGGAGTTTCTCGGGATCGCCGGTGAAGAGGTCTTGCATCTCGGCTTCGGTGAGGGCACGGAACTCGCCCATGGCCTCTCCCACGAACTCCTGATAAGCCTTGCACTGGAAGCGGCGGCCGCAGGACTTGCAGAAGCGGTTGGTGGTTTCGGTGGGGTCTGTGAGGTTGAGGAGACGCTGGTAGGTGATGGTGAGCCAGTATTCGTAGTCGATGAGGCGGTCGGTGGGGATGGAGATGGGGCCTCGCTCGATGGAGTCACGCACCCAGAAGTAGGTGAAGGAAACGGTGTGGTAGGGTGTGATTTCCGGGTCGTATTTGCGGACGGCCAGGAGGTTCATGAGGGCTTGATCTTTGTCGTACATCTCTTCGGTGGGGATGGAGATGAAGCCGGTTTTGAAGTCGATGATTTCCAGACGCCCCCCGCCACGATCCACGCCCAAGTCGATGATGAGGTGGACAGGGACACCGCTGCCGGGGTTGCCGTTGACATCGGAGAGAAGCTGGCCTTTGTAGCGGCGCTCGGCGAAGACCACGTTGAGCAGGTCACGCTTGTAGAAGGTGATGATGCGGTCAAACATCGTGCGAGCTTCGGTGAGGGAACTGGGCTCGCGGGGCAGCTCGTTGCCGTACTGGCCACGGGAGGACTCATCGATGGCCTGGCGGAAGGCGATGTCAGGGTCGGTGACGGGGTGTTTGAAGATGCCCTGGGTGGAGAGCTGGGCGGAGACGCTGTTGAGGTGATGCTCGCGTTGCTCGGGGGGAACCTGGGTGGCGGCGAGTTGCATGGCCTTGACCCAGTCGGGGTTGGGGCGATACCAGACCTTGGCGGCGGCGTGGGCGAGGCCACCGATGGCGGCACCTTCACCACGGTCTTCTTCGTAATCAGTCTCTCCAGCAATCTGACCGAGTTTGCCAGCGAGGCGGGCTTCACAGAGACGGGCTTGTTCTAACTTCGATGAACTCAATGTGTTGATCTGCATGTTCCATAGGCGCTCGCTGTTCTGCGTCGCAGTGGCGTTATCGTGTTTGAGAGGCCGCGGATTTCCATGCCGTTTCTTTGCCGGCCTTACTACATCACCATCGTCGTAGCTACGAGCTTTGTGGGTGAGGCGAAAACCAGTAGCACGCAACCAGACAATCATTCTGGACGTCTGAAAATTCCCCCCCCGCGTGCCCGCCGCCCGGCCGCGTGAGCCGTGCGGACGTGCGGCAGTGAGTCAACACGCCATCGACTTGCCTTTGCTGGTCATTCGATGAATAATCGAGTCAACAACCCAGTTTCCGGAGCCCATCTTGAGCCATCCCACCGAACCGAATAGAACCTATGTTTATGTCTGCCCCGTTCGCGATCCGAATGACGCCGACGATTGCTTGCCCAACTACATAGTTGAGCGTGTCAGCGGTGAACGACAGGTTTACCCATTCCTCGTCGACGCGGAGGCAGCCATCAAGTCTCAAGGGCTGACGGTTGTGGACTGGTCGGCCATGCAGCGTGCTCGAGGTGTAAAATGGCCGCACATTCAGTACGAAAAACCCGATTGGGAAATGGACTGAGCAGCCCCAGCGGCTTGGATAACCCCACCGCCCCTGGCTTCCGCACGACCATCGAGTCCAAGCGATCCATGCGCCGTTGTCAATCGGGTATGTCGTTCGTCCATCTCTTCGCAAAATGATGGAATGGATCAATCAATGACGCGCGACCATTGACACGTCAAGTGATCTTGTGCATACTGCATCTGTCGTCGCCACAGTTTCCGGGCACGTCACCCGGATGGCGGTGCAAGCCAATCATGGTTAGGCATCCCCATGAGCCGCCGCGTAACGATTTCAGTTGTCGCTGCACTCGCTGCTGGCCTCATCGCCTACTTCGTTTACGCCCGATCTGTTGTTCCACCGCCGAAGGTCGATGCAATCGCAGACACGTGGATTGGCTTCACCAAAGACGACCTGAATCTGTATCGGCTGACCCTTCGTAGCGATGGCACTGGTGTTTGTGCATTCACCTTTGTGCGTGAACCCGCACTGGCCTATGAGGTTACAGCCTGGAAACTCTCGGGCTACAACGTCGAGATTGTATTGAAACCAATCGATCCTTCGGCCGAACCTATCCGTATGAAAGGCCAGACCGCCGGATGGCACCTGAACCTGAACGTGTCCGGCACCGGTTGGAATCGTGATCTAAAAATGTACCGCGAGTCGGAAGTTGAATCCGCGTACGAGCGTATTCATCAGCGCATGCTGGAGTTGGAACAGGCCACCCCGGATGGTGCCTGACCACCGTCTATCGGTGCCGGTAACCCCTTCGCCCAAAACGTTATCTGCTCCATGAATATTTATGTCTGGTCACTAATCTTCGCCTTCACGTGCATTTCTGGATGCACGGAGCAGCGTCGCGCCGACGAACTCCTCACTCGAGCGAGCACTTCGGAATTCGGCGACGGTGCCTATCGCTGCTCCGACACGATCAAAGTTGCAGCCAAAGCAGGCGTTGACTACAAGGATGTCGTCGATCGAACAATGCGGCGCGATGCGAGCGCCCTTCACACTTTGTTTTGGCTGACCGCCGATGCAGGATTTGATGCGGCGTCATCCGAAGGACATGCGGCAGTTCTTGGAAATGTTCTCCGATATGTCGGCGACGACACTTTCGGCACGGCGCTGAATACGGAATCGGAACCAACGCGCAAGACTGTCCTGGATGCACTTCGCTACGATTTCGGAGTCGAAGCAAACATATTGACTGAGGAGTTGCTGGCTCAGTGGTATCCACTCACTTTTGCGCGATCGGCTGGCAGATAGCTACTGACCGCAGTTGACCGGCGACGATCACAATGGATAATCCATTCTGCCGGGGCTGACGAGGGGCGTTCCTCCGTGGGCGGCCGGCATCTAAACCGATTAAAGGTTAGCTGCCATGGAACCAACTGCCCGTATCCTCGACCTGCTCGATGAATGGCGGCATCTTCCGGACTACCAACTCGAGCGCCGGGCGGACATGTTCTTCGCTATCTACCTTGCCGATTTTCTGACCGACCGCCAAGGTATCGAGATCAATCCGCTGCTTGTGCCGGAGTTCCCGGTGCATATCGGCACGATCTACCCGCACATCCCGATCAACAGATCATTCAAGATCGACTACGTCGCGTTTGCGGCCGATCTGTCACGAGTCTGGTTCGTGGAGCTCAAGACTGATTCTTCCTCGCGTCGCGACAAGCAGAACGCCTACCTCAAAGCGGCACAGCAAGCGGGACTGCCCGCTCTCATTGACGGCCTTCTGCGGATTGTGGCCGCGACTGACGCGAAGCACAAATATTGCTGCCTTCTACGTTTGTTGGAACGTCTGTCGCTCCTCAAGCTTCCGTCTGATCTGGATGCGGCGTTGCAGTCACGGCATTGGGCTTCGGCTGTGGATGCGTGCTTGCCCAACGTCGTCAATGCGTCACCCGCCATCCCTGTTGAGGTGCTGTTCCTTCAGCCGCTTTCGAACGATCCGAGGGAAGTTGGGTTCAGTGAGTTTGCGGACTGGCTCAATGGTCGAGATGCTACGGCTCAACGATTTGCCACGTCGCTTCGTGAGTGGGCAGCGGTCAAGGCCGGGCAGCTAACCAGCCGCTGCGGTTGACTGGCGAAGCCGGCGGATTTTCGTTCGGGAGCCGGCTTCCACAGGTGGCTGGCAACGAAGCCTGAAGAGCCGCCTGACCGCCGAGCACGCGGGAGTGGGGACCCGATGCGCGTGCATAATGATGCCATAGCCAAGCATCACCAGGTCAGATCGGGGCGGCGGAGTGCGGCTTGGGCTTCTTCGTCGTCTTGGGCTGCAGCTTGGCGGTACCACTTGATCGCCTCGGCTTCGTCCTTGGCGATGCCACGACCTTCCTCGTACATCCGACCGAGGTTAAATTTAGCCTTGGGGTTACCTTGCTCGATGGCCTTTCGATACCAACTGGCCGCCGTCGCGAAGTCCTGGGTCACACCGAGGCCTTCGTCGTACATCCAGCCGAGGTTGTATTGGGCGGTGGCATGTCCCTTTTCAGCAGCCATGCGATACCACTTGAAAGCCTCCACGTCGTCCTTGGCCACGCCTCGGCCGTGATCGTACATCACGCCGAGATTGATCTGGGCATCGGCAATGCCCTGCTCGGCTGACTTGCGGTACCACTTGATAGCCTCCGCATCGTCCTTCGGTACGCCCCGACCTTCCGCGTACCTCAAACCAAGGTTGAACTGGGCAACGGCGTGTCTCTGCTCGGCGGCCTTGCGATACCACTTCAACGCTTCGGCCTCGTCTTTGGCTACGCCTTGGCCCTTCGAGTACATCACGCCGAGGTTGTTCTGGGCCGTGGCGTATCCCTTTTCAGCGGCCTTGCGGCACCACTTGAACGCCTCCACGTAATCTTTGGCCACGCCCAAGCCGTGCTCATACATCCATCCGAGGTTGGCAATAGCCCCGGGGTGTCCCTGCTCGGCGGCTTGGCGGTACCACTTCACTGCCTCCATTTCGTTCTTCGGTACGCCCCGGCCTTCCGCGTACATCAGGCCGAGGTTGAACTGGGCATCGACGTCGCCCTGCTCGGCGGCTTTGCCGTACCACATAACGGCCTCCACGTCGTCCTTGGCCACCCCTTCGCCATTCTCGTACATCAGGCCGAGGTAGAACTGGGCAGTGGGATCGCCCTTCTCGGCGGCCTTTCGCGTCGCGTTGCCCCCCGACGGATCGCACATAACGAGGCTCAAGGCCAGCAGCACTAAGACGGCTTTGTTCAGTCCCGACATTGCGGATTTCCCTTGCAGTTGATAGTACCGGCGTTGGCACATAACCCGGCAGCATCACCACGTGAGATTTCGGATGCGAAGTTCGGCTTGGGCGTTGGCGTCGCCCTGTATGGCAGCCTTGCGGAACCACCCAATGGCCTCGTCTTCGTCCTTCGTCACGCCCTTGCCATTGGCATAGATCACGCCGAGGTTGAACTGGGCATCGGTGAATCCCTGTATGGCGGCTTGGCGGAACCAACTGATCGCTTCCACATCGTCCTTGCCAACGCCCCGGCCAAACGCGTAACTTACGGCGAGGTTGAACTGAGCCGAGGCTAATCCCTGCTCCGCGGCTTTGCGGTACCACTTGACGGCCGCCGCTGGGTCCTTGGCAACACCTTGGCCTTCCGCGTACATCTCGCCAAGGTCGTTCTGTGCCTCGGCATCGCCCTGCTCTGCGGCCTTGCGATACCAGTTGACGGCCTCCGCTTTGTCCTTGATCACACCTCTGCCGTTTTTGTACATCACGCCGAGGTTGTACTGCGATCCTGCGTTCCCCTGTTCGGCGGCCTTGCGGAACCAACTGACCGCCTCCACATCGTCATGGGCGACGCCCTGTCCAGCCGCGTACATCACGCCGAGGTTGTGCTGAGCGATGGACTGTCCCTGCTCGGCAGCCTTGCGGAACCATTTGAACGCCTCCACGTCGTCCTTCGGTACGCCCGAGCCTTCGGTATACATCGAGCCGAGGCTGGTCTGGGCATCGGCGTTACCCTTCCCCGCTGCCAGGCGGAACCACTTGATCGCCTCGGCGTCGTCATGGGCGACACCCCGGCC
>JBGSTK010000155.1:0-63361 GCA_041736565.1 Phycisphaeraceae bacterium
CCGGGACGCCCGGGGGCCGGGGCCGGGCAGGGAACTGTGGCACGCCAAGCCTTTGCCACAGCCAACCGGCGTTCTGATCCTGAACCGGCCCGTTGGCCGCGCAGGCAGAGACTGCCCAAACCCCAGCGATCCCGCCGGGTGCTTTTCGCGCGATCCCTAGCATGGCAAGACGCCATCCGCCCCCGCGCCGTCTGTCAATATTTGGACCTGTCTCGGCTTCCCCGCCCTGACAACAACCTGATGAGATAGTCCGTCCACCGAGCAACGGAAACATGGGTAAGCATATCATTAACTCCTGTAGAATTCCCAATGGTTACCGCTACAGCGACAACAGCGCCACTAAATCCAGCCCAACTGGATAGCCATGATAAGCACTATGAATAGCACGACTCCAACTCGCGCAATGTCGTCGCGTGACAACCGACGCCGTCGCAGGATTGCGATAATCACATGCCCCAGCACCGCTCCACCCGCCCCCGCCTCCAGAGTCAGGGCAATCGCCAGCGAAGTGTCATGACTACTATATCGCATGATAGACGCCGTTATAATCCCAACAACTAGGCCACACAAGGCAGACATCATAGAAGACATACGACTTTGCACCATTAGCAATTCCTCTAGACGCGCAAGCGGAAAGAAAACGGGACAGGGGCGGAGAAGGGGTAAAGGCAGGTTTTCTACAGAGCAAACGCGTCCCGTTTAGTTTGGCCATGGCTACGGACCAGTAGCAGGCCCCGGTGTTGAGATATGCCTCTGCCACTCTGCGTGGAACAGGGCATCTCTCTGGTCCATCCAGCTGCGAGCGTCGCTAATCAGCTCTTCATGCCCCTTCCCCTCCAATGTTAGTTCGTTGAATCGGAGTACATACCGGCCAACGTCGTTCTGGGCGTGTGCCAAGAACTCTCTATACTTGCTCACTTCCTCTGCACGCTTCACGTTATCGTTGCCGCACTGATCCAGTATTGTTTGAATAGCAATGATGCGCAGTATTCCATTACCATAGCCGCCATCCAGGGCTCTCTCCAATTCGGCATCAGTCATCTTATTAACTACGAACATGAAAAGCACCACATTACCGTCGGGGACGTCGCCAAATGCATCAAATACCACTGCGCGATCCTTGAAGCCGAAGTCCTTATCGAATATGACATCGAGGGTCGCCAGGCCGAATGTCAGAACGCCCTGAGTCATGAGGGCTAGGCGCGGAACAAGCACATCTAAATGCTCTTTGTTCGTGCGAAAATCACTACATAACATTTGACACAACAACGACTGCAATGGCTGCGACCACGCTATACCTTTCGCATATTGAAGGAGGGTGTGGTCGCCATAGTATTCCTGGAGCTTCTTACTTCTTTCTTTCCCAACTTCCTCGATCATCGCCTGGCTTAAGGAATCGCCCGTGCCTTGAGCAAACCGGTTCTCAAGAGCAGCCACTTCGTTGGGAAGCGGCCCTGGGGGTTGGCTACATCCAGTGGTCAATGTAAGTGCAAGTGCAACAGCCATACCAAGCCTTGGTAGTATTATCATGGCACAACTCCTTGGATAGGCGCGAAAAAAGGGACGGAAATATTGTCTGGAGCGGGGCTGCCGATGCGGACATCGTTGTCGGCCAGGAATCGCGGAGCGGGAGGATGGGCATCGTGCCCGCCACGGTTGGGCGGGTCGGCGAGGGGCGGGGATCAATCCCGGCGTATAGCATCGGAGGGGGTTTCCGGAAGTTTTGTCACGGTGAGCATAGCAGGCGGAGGGGGCGGGGGGAAGGCCGCAACGCTTTGTGCTCATTGTGCCTTGGTGGTGAATGCAAACTTCCTGCTTCGCGACCTTGGCGGCCTTCGCGCCTTCGCGTTGAAAACGAATTAGGGGGGACGTCCGTCGAACCGGGACGGGGGGGGAAACCGTCGCTGACGCTTCCGGCTCGTGGTGGGGGGTGGTGGCACGCGGAGCATTTGCCACAGCGACCCGGCCGCTGCCCGTTGTGAGCATAATCAGACCTTGGTCCCGACCCTCATTTTTCCCTGCCATACCTTAGATTGGATTTAAGGACGGCGATCTCTTATCATGGCGGGGTCCGATGATCGCGGGTGGGGTAGCCGCGGTCGCAGCAATGCCACAATCCGGTCGCGGGGCCGCCTGGGCAACTTCCCTGAAAAATTCCGGATCGGCCGGGGTTTCGGGGGATGTTTCCTTCACGTGGCGCGCAATGCGCCGCGGGAACCGCGCTGTTACTCTATCTCCTAACCAAAGGTGCCAACTTATGTCCCAACCAGCGATGATTACCGTTGATGCCAACGAGGCGGTCGCCGCCGTGGCTCATGGTCTGACGGAAATGGCGGTCATTTATCCCATCACGCCCTCGAGTCCGATGGGTGAGAGCGTGGATCAGTGGGCGTCTCGCGGGCGGCTCAACGTCTGGGGCAACGTGCCTGAAGTGGTGGAGATGCAAAGCGAAGCCGGTGCAGCCGGTGCGGTTCACGGTGCGCTGCAGGCTGGGACCATGGCCACGACGTTCACCGCGTCGCAGGGCCTGCTGCTGATGATCCCCAACATGTACAAGATTGCAGGCGAGTTGCTGCCGTTTGTCATGCATGTCGCAGCCCGCACGCTGGCGACCCATGCCCTGTCGATCTTCGGCGACCACGGCGACGTCATGGCCTGCCGCCAGACCGGCTTTACGATGCTCTGCTCAAACAGTGTGCAGGAAGCCCAGGACCTCGCAGCCATCAGTCACGCCGCGACCCTTCGCACTCGCATCCCGGTGATGCACTTTTTTGATGGTTTCCGCACATCGCACGAGGTCGGCAAGATCAGCCCGCTGACCAATGAGCAACTCAAGGCCATGGTCAGCGATGAGTTGATCCAACGATTCCGCGATCGCGCCCTGACGCCAGATAAACCCGTGATCCGTGGCACTGCCCAGAACCCTGACACCTTCTTCCAGGCGCGTGAGTCGTGCAACGGCTTTTACGATGCCTGCCCGGGCATCGTCCAGGAAGTGATGGACCAGTTTGCCCAGATCAGCGGTCGGCAATACCACCTCTACGACTACGAAGGCGCAGCCGACGCTGAGCAAGTGATCATCATCATGGGCTCGGGTGCAGAGACCGTGGCCTCGACCGTGGCAACGCTCAACGCTGGTGGCGCCAAGACAGGCGTGCTCAAAGTGCGTTTGTATCGCCCCTTCGCGCTGGATGCATTCATGGCAGCGCTGCCCGTGACGACCAAGGCCATTGCTGTGCTGGATCGCACCAAGGAGCCCGGTGCCCTGGGTGAGCCGCTGTACATGGATGTGATTACCGCGCTTCGTCGCGCCAGTGAGACGGGCATCTGCCGACTGCAGCAGGACCCCGTGGTTGTCGGCGGGCGCTACGGCCTGTCGAGCAAAGAATTCACACCTGCCATGGTCATGGGCGTATTTGATGAACTTGGGAAAGACAAACCCAAGCATGGGTTTACTGTGGGTATTCTCGACGACATTACCAAGCTCTCGCTGCCCTGGGATCCGCAGGTCAACATCGAACCGGCCACGACATTCCGCGGCATTTTCTACGGCCTGGGTGCAGACGGCACCGTGGGCGCCAACAAGAACAGCATCAAGATCATCGGCGAGGAGACCGACAACTGGGCGCAAGGCTACTTCGTCTACGACTCCAAGAAGTCCGGTGCCATGACCGTCAGCCACCTGCGGTTTGGTCCTGAGCCGATCCGCAGCCCGTATCTCATCGAGCGCGCCAACTTCGTGGGTTGCCACCAGTTCGTCTTCCTTGATCGCTTTGATGTGCTGGAAAAGGCTGAGAACGGCGCGGTGTTCCTGCTCAACGCCCCCTTCGCTGCGGATCAGGTCTGGGATCAGCTTCCACGCGAAATGCAGCAGCAGATCATCGACAAGAATCTCAAGTTCTACTCCATCGATGCGCTGCGGGTGGCCAACGATGCGGGCATGGGCGGACGCATCAACACCATCATGCAGACCTGCTTCTTTGCGATTTCGGGCATTCTGCCCCGCGAGGAAGCGATCGCCAGGATCAAGGACTCCATCAAGAAGACCTACGGCAAGAAGGGCAATGCCGTGGTCGAAAGCAACTGCGCGGCGGTGGACACCACGTTAGCCAACCTTCACGAGATCAAGGTCACCGGCCAGCCGATGTCGCGGATTGAGCGGCCCCCGCTGGTGCCGGCCCAGGCACCCGATTTCGTTCAGCGTGTCACGGCGCGAATCCTGGCGGGACAAGGCGATCTGCTGCCGGTCTCAGCGTTCCCCGTCGATGGCACCTGGCCGACGGACACCTGCCAATGGGAGAAGCGTGGCATCGCGTCGGAAATCCCCATCTGGGATCAGACGGTCTGCATCCAGTGCAACAAGTGCGCGTTGATCTGCCCCCATGCAGCCATTCGCGCCAAGGCCTTTGATCCCTCGGAAAACCACGCCCCCGACACCTTCAAGACCGTGCCCTACAAAGCCAAGGATTTGGCGGGGCTCAATTACACGATTCAAGTCGCCCCTGATGACTGCACGGGATGCAACCTGTGCGTGATGGTCTGCCCGGCCAAGAACAAGGCTGAGCCACGACTGAAGGCGATCAACATGGAGCCGCGCATGCCGCACCTTGATGCGGAGCGCCGCAATTACGACTACTTCCTGGGCTTGCCCGAATTGGCGCGGGAGAAGGTGGTGCGCATCGATGCCAAGGGCTCGCAGTTCTTCGAGCCGATGTTCGAATACTCCGGCGCGTGCGCGGGTTGCGGTGAGACGCCGTACGTCAAACTGCTGACGCAGTTGACCGGCGATCGGCTCATCGTCGCCAATGCCACGGGATGTTCATCCATCTACGGCGGGAACCTGCCCACGACGCCCTACACCGTCAACAATGACGGGCGCGGCCCAGCCTGGTGCAATTCGCTCTTCGAGGACAACGCGGAGTTCGGCTACGGCATCCGTCTGGCCACCGAAGTTCGTATGAGGCGCGCCAAGTATTTGCTGACGAACCTGGCCGGTCAGGTCGGCGATGAACTGGTCGCCACGCTGCTGGCCACCAAGACCGCGGCCACCAGCGAATCGATTGATGGCAATGTGCCCGCGCTGCGACAAGCGGTCATCGCCCTGCGCGAAAAGCTCAAGGGCATCAACAGCCCCGAAGCCAAAGAACTCAACAGCATGGCCGACGCACTGGTGCCCAAGGCCCTGTGGATCCTCGGCGGCGACGGGTGGGCCTACGACATCGGCTTCGGTGGTCTGGACCACGTCATCGCTCAGCCTCGCGATATCAACATCCTGGTCATGGACACCGAGGTTTACTCCAACACCGGCGGGCAGGCCTCCAAGGCGACGCCGCTGGGCGCTGCAGCGAAGTTTGCATCCTCGGGCAAGACCGTCCATAAGAAGGACTTGGGCCTCATGGCCATGAGCTACGGCCACGTGTACGTCGCCTCGGTGGCGATGGGCGCCAACGACAACCAGACGGTCAAGGCCTTCATCGAGGCTCAGAGTTACGACGGGCCGTCGCTGATCATTGCCTACAGCCATTGCGTGGCACACGGTTACGATCTGAAGTACGGCGTGGAGCAGCAGAAGTTGGCGGTGAGCAGCGGGATTTGGCCGCTCTACCGCTTCGACCCGCGTCGCGCTGCCGCCGGCGAGCCGCCGCTGCAACTCGACAGCCCGCCGATCAAGGCCAAGGTGCGCGACTACATGATGAACGAGACGCGTTTCCGCATGGTCGAGAAGATCGATCCGCAGTTGTTTGCCCGCCTCACCGAGCAGGCTGAATTCGAAGCTCGCAGCCGGGTGGAGCATTACAAGCAGTTGTCGCAGGTGCGAACGGTATACATTCCCCCGGTGACCCTGGCAGTTACCGCCGACGCCTGAACTCCGAACTGACGCCGTAAGTTTTATTAGACTGATTTCAATCCCACGACCTTAACCCGCCCATCACGGAGTTCTTCGAAGATGGATCTATCGACGACGTACTGCGGCCTGAAGCTTTCGAACCCGTTCATGCCCGGCGCCAGTCCGCTGGTCAACGACATGGACAACGTCCGCCGGCTCGAAGATGCCGGTGCCTCGGCCATTGTCATGCACTCGCTCTTCGAGGAGCAGATCAAGTCCGAGGAACTGGCGACGGCGGCAGCAGTCAACACCCCGGCGGAGAGCTATGCCGAGGCTTTGACCTACCTGCCCGAGCCGATCGAGTTCCGCCTGGGCCCCGAGGAATATCTGGAGCACATCCGCAAGGTCAAAGCGGCTGTGAAGCTGCCGGTCATCGGGTCACTCACTGGGACGACCATCGGCGGATGGCTGCGCTACGCCAAGCTCATCGAACAGGCTGGTGCCGATGCCTTGGAACTCAACGTCTATGAACTGGTGACCGACCCGGCCGTCACCAGCCGATCGATCGAGGATCGAACGGTTCAGATGGTTGAGGAGGTCCGTCGCACCATCAAGATTCCGCTGGCGGTCAAGCTCTCACCGTTCTACTCGGCTCTGCCCGGTTTTGCCCGCCGCCTCCACGAAAGCGGTGCCGACGGCCTGGTGCTTTTCAACCGCTTCTATCAACCCGACATCGACGTCGATCAACTCGAGATGTACAGCGTCAACCTGTCAAGCTCCAGCGAGCTGTTGCTGCGGCTTCGGTGGTTGGGAATTCTGTTTGACGCCAAGGGCATCAGCCTGGCGGCCAGCGGCGGTGTGCATACCTGCCTCGATGCCGTCAAGGCCATCATGTGCGGTGCGTCAGCGGTGCAGATGGTCTCGGCGCTGCTTCGCCGCGGCCCCGAATATCTGGCAACCGTTCGAACCGAAACCGAGCAGTGGATCGAGCAGGCCGAGTACGAATCGCTGTCGCAGATGCGCGGCAGCATGAGCCTGAAGCGTTGCCCTGACCCACGTGCTTACGAGCGTGCCAACTACATCAAGATTCTGCAAAGCTGGCGGTAAAGAAGCTCTTGCCGCGCATCGTGCGGCGGTCCGATTTACGCGGAATCCGCGCGGTTTCCCGCCGATGCTCCCCGCACCGTATCATTACCCGGGATGGAGTCGAGTACCTCACAACCAGCCACGGGTCGCACCGATGGCCAGCTTATCGCCGCCTACCAGTCGGGTGATGAGGGTGCGTTTGTCGAGTTGGTGGAGCGATATCACCTTGAGCTTTTTCATTTTCTTGCTCGTTTTCTGAATAATCGCGCTGCTGCCGAGGATGTTTTCCAAGACACCTTTTTGCAGATCCATCTGTCGGTGGATTCCTTTGACACCGGGCGTTCGTTTAAGCCCTGGCTTTTCACGATTGCCGCCAACAAAGCGCGGGATTACCTTCGCCGCGTGCGCAAACCCGCAGGTGCCTTGGCCTTGCCGTTGGAGGTCGAAACGGAGAAAGGCGGCGGGTTGATCGACCTGATGGATGCCGATTTGCCACTGCCTGAGAATGTCGCCCATGACAACGAGACGGCTTCTCGGGTGCGGCAGGTCGTGGGCAGCCTGCCTGACCATTTGCGGGAAATCCTTTTGCTGGCGTATTTTGAGCAGATTCCCTACAAGGACATCGCCGCGGAATTGGGTATTCCGCTGGGAACGGTGAAAAGCCGCCTTCATGCCGCCGTGGGCAGCTTTGCTGCCGCATGGAAGGCCCAACATTCAGAGGTCGATGCCGAACCAACCGATCGGAAAAAGCGAAGGACTAGTGGAGACGGATCGAACAAGCCAGCCTCTGAGTGAGTATGAACGGGGAGGAGTCAAGGGTGGAACCATTATGAGCGGTCAAGACAGTACATTTCGACGGGTCACATTCAGTGTCCAGGATGCCGCAGCCGTGGATGCCGCTTTGGAAGCGGTGCGTAGGCGGGCACAAGCCGAACCTGGAGACGAATCTGGACAAGGTAACGGCCCCGCCCAATCGACCGACGACGCCGCGCGGGTTGCGGCGGCTGGGGTAGTGCTGGCGTTAATCGACCAGTGGCCCGCGGAGGCCCCGGCTGAGGACTTGATCAAGCGAACCCTGGCGCGCATTCATGACGTCGAACAACGTCGGCAATTGGCGATGCAGATCGATCGCCTCTCCGGACCAGCGGTGGCGTTTCGCTGGCGCGAGTTGATGGGTGTGGCTGCGGTCGTGCTCATCAGTTTGTCGCTCCTTTGGCCAGTACTGGCGCAAACGCGCCACGAAGCACGCCGCATCGTTTGTGAGACGCGTCTGGGCGTCACCGGTCGCGCCATGGCCGCTTACGCCACGGACCATCAGGGCATCATCCCCCGCCTGGCCACGGCACCCAACGCCAATTGGGCTACTGTCGGTCGTACCGCCACGGCTGGTACTAATCCCGGATTTTCGATTGCCCCGAGTTCTGCCCAATCCAATCCGGCAAGCCTGTACCTCTTAGCCCGAAAACAGTACGTCGACCCCGACACCATGTCATGCCCCGACAACGCTTTTGCACCCAAGCAGATGTCAGCGGGTATGCACGACTGGCGTAACGCACGTGAGGTCTCTTTCAGCTATCAAAACCAGAACACGCTGGAACCCATTCGCCTCGACGCGGCTGGCAACATGCCGCTGCTGGCGGACAAAAACCCGATCTTCATGCCCGATCCCTCTGACCCCAGCCGGGTGATCTACCAGCGGACGGTCAGCCCCACCAGTGCCACACCGTTCCATCGCAGCGCGGGTCAGAACATTTTGACCGGCAGCGGGCAAGTGCGGTGGTCGAGTCAGCCGATTGTTGATGGCGACAACATCTGGCTCATCCGCGGGCAAGGCAATTACAGTCTGACCGAGACCCCACCGACGGGCGATGCCTTCCTTGTTCCCTAAACGCGCGTCCCACTAAAACACGCAACACAAGTACCAATGGACACAATAACTGTCATTTACTTGCGCCCCTGTGGATTTAGGTAGAAATATTCAACAATACTGTAGAACCTAACCGGACACCGAGCGTATTATTAATAGACTGATAAGAACCCCGCGATAATAACCCCGACGGCGACTCGAATTTGGAGTGCGACGTCAGAAGCCAGACAGCGCCGGAGCCTGGCACAGACGTGAGGCTTGCCGCCCCCCAGAGCCTCGCAAAGCCGGTTACCGCAGTGAAGAGCAGTGCCCCCTCCTTCTCTTCATCGTCGCGTCTGGCTTCTGACGACACACTCCCCGATTGCCGTCCCTTCAAGGGCCGAACGTCTCTCCTGCGTTCGGCCCTACTTTTTTTATAATCGGGGGTATGAACGACCGGGGGGAGGCGAGCGATCGTCGTGGCCAGCCCCGCATTTGCATGCGGGGCTCCTTGAAGTACACGGGAGTCAAGCTCAAAGGCGCAGATTGCGGAAGGTTGCCTGAAGGTGCGTCAGCGTCACTTCAAGGGCTTGGGGAATAACGCGGACCTGCCCCACCGTGGACATGAAGTTCACATCTCCGTTCCAGCGTGGCACCAGATGGACGTGCAGGTGTCCGGGCAACCCCGCCCCGGCACAGCGGCCTAGATTGATGCCGACGTTAATCCCCTGAGGATTGACCGCTGCCCGCAACAACCGCTCAGCCGTGGCTGTCAACTCCATTAAGCCCGCACGCTGGGTCGGCGTCAGATCGCTCAACTCGCCGAGATGGTCCCCTACCGCCACCAGCAGATGACCCGAGGTGTAGGGGTAACGATTGAGCATGATCAGCCCGCGCTCGTCGCGGTGAATCACCAGCAGGCGGGCAGCGTCTTGACTGCCCGGGTCTACCTTCGCGGCTTGGCAGAGGAAGCAAGTCGGGGGTGACGGGGCGAAGCCGGGTGCGGCTGTGGCCCCGACTGCGGATTGCGACTGGCAATCCAGCGAGTTGATGTACTCCATCCGCCACGGTGCCCAGAGGTTGTCGTGCTGCATGGCCACAGTGTAGCCCAGTGAAAGATGAGTAGCCCGACACTAAAGCGGGGTCTGAGCAAGCTGGTAGGTCTCGAGTACACGCGTGGCGGCATCGTCCCAGGTCAGGCGGCGCAGCTCCAAGTCGGCATGGTGACGCAGCGTTGCCGCCAGCGGGGCGTGACGCAGCACCGCGATAATCTTGTCGGCCATGTCGTTGATGTCCCAGAAGTCGACCTTCAGCGCATGCTTGACGACCTCGGCCACGCCAGCGGTGCGAGAGATGATGACCGGCACATCGTGACGCATCGCCTCGAGGCAAGCAATCCCGAACGGTTCGCTGACCGAAGGCATCACAAACAAGTCCGCCATGGCGAAGATGCGTTGCACATCGGCGTTGTCCAGGAAGCCCGTGAAGAGCAACTTCTGCCCGATGCCAGCCTCGGCTGCGAGTTCAACAATCCGGCCCGCCTGATCGCCGCCACCGGCCATGATGAACTTCACGCGGTCATACTTTTCCAGCACTTTGGCCGCGGCACGAACGAAATATTCCGGGCCCTTTTGACTGGTGATGCGACCGAGATAAAGCACGATCTTGTCGCCGTTACGCAAGGGCACTTTGCGCTCGACGGGTTGGGCTTTGGCGTTATCAATGCCGTTGTAGACCACATCGATGCGGGTGAGGCTCACCCCGTAGCGGTGCGTGAGAATCTGCCGGGTCAGGTGCGAGACTGCGATGACGCGGGTGGCATTCTGCAGGCCCCGCTGTTCGATTTCGCAGATGTCGGGGTTGACGATGGAACCCGCACGGTCAAACTCGGTGGAGTGGACATGAGCAATCATCGGCCGCCCGGTAGCCGCGGCCAGCGCCAGGCCCGCGGGGAAGGTCATCCAGTCATGGGCGTGGATGACATCGAAATCCAGTCCCTGGGCCATGCTCACGCACATCCGGGCGTAGCGTTGAGTTTCGGCGATCAGGTCCCCGCCGTAAAGAGCGCCGATCTGCCCTGCAAGGCTGGCTGAGCCGTGCGCCAAGATGCTGCCGGCGGGCATGAGGGCACTCATGGCAGTGCCACCGGCATCGTAGGGGCTGACGATGCGTGAGGGCACCGCCTTGAAGCGGACGCCTGCGAGCGCCTGCTCATCGCCGGGGCGCCCCATCCTCAGATTTTCTCCCAGTATGGCACCTGCGACTTGCACGTCAGCGCCTTGATCGACGAAGTTGTCGAAGGATGCGGCGGGTGCCGGTGTCAGCAGTCGCACGCGCGGGTCGAGGTCGCCCGGCTCCTGACCCACGGCCTTAGGCAGCAAAAACGTGATCTGCGCATGCTGGCGCGCCAAAGCTTTGGTCAGCCCGTAGCAGGCTGTACCGAGCCCACCGCTGATCAGCGGCGGAAATTCCCAACCTAGCATCAGCACACGCATGTAGTAGCCCTGTTGGCCGCGGGTCGTCTGGAAATCGCCGACCTGCGTACCCCCCTGCACTTCATTTCATTTCACAGTTACTTTCGCGAGGTCACGATCAGACCCATGGCCTCGCGTCGATTCGATTGCGGTTGCGCCTACCGGGACGGCGGCGTCTGACCGCCCGGCCCCCCACCGGCGATGCTGCTGCGCATCGACGTGTCACTCTGGATGTTCTTCATCCGGTAGTAGTCCATGATGCCCATGTTGCCGTTGCGGAAAGCCTCGGCCATGGCTTTGGGCACCTCGGCCTCAGCCAGCACGACCAGGGCACGGTTCTTCTGCACCTCGGCCTGGTACTCCTGTTCCTGAGCCACAGCCATGGCGCGGCGTTTTTCCGCCTCAGCCTGGAAGCGACGCTTATCCGCTTCGGCCTGATCAGCCTGCAACTTAGCACCGATGTTCTCGCCGACGTCGATGTCGGCAATGTCGATGGACATGATGGTAAAGGCCGTGCCCGAGTCCAAGCCCTTGTCGAGCACCGTCTTGCTGATGCGGTCGGGGTTTTCGAGAACGGACTTGTGCGAGGGCGATGAGCCAATGGTGGTGACGATGCCTTCACCCACGCGGGCGATGATGGTTTCCTCCGTGGCACCGCCGACGAGTTTGGCGATATTGGCGCGAACCGTAACGCGAGCCTTGGCCTTGAGCTGAATGCCATCCTGTGCCACTGCGTCAATGGTGGTGCGACCGCTGGTCACGGGATTGGGGCAGTCGATGACCTTGGGGTTCACGGAGGTCTGCACAGCGTCGAGAATATCGCGACCGGCGAGATCGATGGCGCAGGCTTTGTCGTAAGGCAGTTCGATTTCAGCGCGATGGGCCGCAATCAGCGCCGTCACCACCGTCGCCACGCGACCACCTGAGAGGTAGTGCGTTTCGAGCTGGTCGGTGCTGATGTTGATGCCCGCTTTGACCGCGCGAATGCGGGAGAGCACGATGATTCGCGGATCGACTTTGCGGAACTGCATACCGATGAGGTTAATAAATCCCACGTGCGCTCCGGAGAGCTGGGCCTGAATCCAGAGGTTGGCGAAGCGTCCGAAGAAAGCAACGAAGATGAAGACAAAGAGGATCAAACCGGCGATGAGCACCCACATCAAAACGGTAATAGCACTGGTGGCTTGGGCAAGGAGGGGGTTGATCATGATGGTCCTTTCACAAAAACAGGGGCGAAGCGCGGTCCGGCACTAACACCCGGTTAACGGCGCGGCCGCTGGTGAAAGTGTACCCGAAGCGGGCGGCCTTGTATCGCCTCCGAGGGGTCGCACACTCAGAATTTCGCAGCCGACAGATCCGTCGCTATCGGCGTCCTAACAATGGCAGCCGCTATACTTGCGGACTTATCTCAAGGAGCACCCTATGCGTGCCATCGTCACCGGCCAGGTCGGCATGGATAAAAAAGAGTACCTGAACCAGGTGGTGAAACTGGCTGGTGAGCGCGGCGAGAAGATCGCCTTGCACAACGTCGGCGACATCATGTATGCCGAGGCACCGGATGTTCGGCCGGGGCGGATTCTTGATTTGCCCCTCTCGCGTCTCAACGCCCTTCGCCGGGCGGCGTTTAAGGACGTCATCACTGACACCGCTGCTGCGCAGACCAAGGACCGCAACTGTCATGTGCTGGTCAACACTCATGCCACATTTCGCTGGCGTCACGGTCTGTTTGGCGCTTTTGATTTTGATCAGATCCGCAAGTTCCAACCCGACCTGCTCATCTGCCTGGTGGACAACATCGAGGTCGTGCATCACCGCCTGCATCGCGATCACACGGTGGACGCAACGCTCAAGGACCTGATGGTCTGGCGTGAGGAGGAGATCATGGCCACGGAGTTGCTGGCCAAGGCTCTGGAGCAGCCCAACAACTTCGTCTTGCTTTCCCGCGGCCGCCAATCCGACACTGTCGAGACCGCGTTTCGGCTCATCTGCCGACCGACGATGCGCAAGGTCTATCCCTCGTTTCCCATGAGTCATGTGGTGGACATGCCCGATGTGCTGGCGGAGATTGACGCCTTCCGCGCTGAGTTGGCCAAACATTTCATCGCCTACGATCCGGGCGATGTGGACGAGAAGTTGCTTCTGGAAAAAGCCATTGCCGCCACCCGCGAAGGTCAGGATTACATCGAAGCGGCGTTGAGTTCCTTCTCCGGCAGCCGCCACCAGTTCCGCGTTCGAGTCAAGGAAGTGCTCGATATCGCCGGGGATATTGATGGGCAGATTTACGCCCGCGATTTTAAGCTCATCGATCAGTCGGACATGATCGTGTCGCTGGTGCCGGAACTTCCCGGCGGCGTGCCGGGGCTTTCAAGCGGCGTGGAGCGTGAGCTGCAGCACGCCTTTGAGCATGGCAAGGAAGTTTACGTCGTGTGGAAACCCAAACGCACGCCCAGCCCGTTTATCACCGAAACCGCAACGCGAGTCTTTAAGAGCACCGAAGAAGCGCTGGCGCATTTCGAAGAAAAGGGCATGATGTACCAAGGGAATCTGTTTGGGCATTGATCACAGTGGTTCCTGTCGTGGCATGCCAGGTGCCCGCGGATAGAGGCGGGGCGTGGGGTTTTCCTTGCTGACACTGACGATGAGCGCATCGGCTGCGGGGCCTTGCGACGTCGGGGGATAGGCTTCGATGACCTGCAATTCCCCCGCCCCGAGGATCGCTAGCGCATCGCCGGCCGCGTCCAACTCTCGCTCGACGCTGGGGCCTTTCATGGCTAGCAGCCGACCACCGACCGCCACCAGCGGCAGCGTGTATTCAAGGAGTTCCGCCATCGGTCCTACGGCGCGACAGATCACGACGTCGTAACGCTCACGATGGTCCCGATCCCGCCCCGCCGACTCGGCACGCAGATTCAGCACAGCCACGTTGGGCAAGGGCAACTCGGCGGCACAACGCTCCAGAAAACGCGCCTTTTTGCCCGTCGCCTCCAACAGCGTCACCGAAAGGTCCGGCCGGGCAATGGCGACGGGAATGCCCGGCAACCCGCCACCGGACCCCACATCAATCACTCGCGATGCCGATTCGACGTCCGCCAATCCCGGCAACAGCGTCAGGCTGTCGATGATATGACGGCGCCAGGCCGCATCAGCGTCCTTGATGGCCGTGAGGTTGAACTGCTTGTTGGTCTCCAGCAGCAGGTCGAGATAGCGACCCAGCAACTCAAGTTGCCGGGGTCCAAGCACGACGTCGATCGTCGCCAGTTCCTGTGTCACAAACTCGGGAATCAGCATCTCCGCGATGATAGCAGTGCGCTGCCGCGGGCGGATTGGCTACCATCAGTCCATGCCCCAGCCGCTACAACATGTGGTGACCGCAGCCCAAGCCGGTCGCATTGACCACATCGTCCACCTGATGACCAACCTGCCGCGGCGTCGCATTACGGCGCTGTTCCAGCGGGGCTGCGTGCGTCTTAACGGCGCTTCGGTCGCCGAGGACTTTGCACGCGTTGGAGCCGGTGACCGCGTCGAGGTAACCGCTGACATCGCGCAAGGTGCGCCGCGTCCGGTCAAAGCCTGGCAATCCGGTCTCTTCAGGCTGGTCTACGAGGATGATCACCTGCTCGTCGTGGACAAGGCCGCCCACGCGCTGACGGTGCCCACCGGGCCGACCAAGTCCGGTTCACTTCACGATGCGGTCAACGATTATCTCGGGCGAGGCGGGGGGAAGGGGCGGTCGTTTGTAGTTCATCGGCTTGATCGCGGCGTCTCGGGACTGCTGATGCTGGCCAAGAGTAACACCGTCGCTCAGCAACTCAAGGAGCAGTTTGCTGCGCACAAACCCAAACGCCTGTATCTCGCGCTGGTGGCGGGACGATTAGCAGCAGATCACGGATCGTTCCGCAGCCACCTGGCGACGGGGGGCAATCTGGACCGCTACTCCACGCCCGACACCGAGCACGGCCAACTAGCCGTCACCCACTACCGCGTGCAGAAACTGCTCAAAGACACCACGCTGGTTCAGGTGCAACTGGAGACCGGGCGGCGAAACCAGATTCGCGTCCACTTCGCCGAGGCGGGGCACCCCGTGCTGGGCGATCCTCGCTATCGTCCCGACCAGGCGGCTCATCCGCAGTGGCGAACCAAACGCCTGGCGCTCCATGCGGTATCACTTGCGCTGGTCCATCCTGCCACGGGCAAGAAGCTGAGCTACGAGAGCCCCCTGCCCGAGCCGATGCGTGCCTTCATGCAGAACGCTGGATGATCGTGGTTAAAAGCTCCGTCAATCGACCGGGGCCTTGCCACGACTTTGGTTGGCGAGTTGTCGGCCCATGACGATAAAGCCGACTTCGCTGGCGGCTGAGACAACGGCCGTGACCATGAACACCCACACGCCTATGCCCGCCCAACCGGGCCAGTGAAGCCCGAAGAAACCGCCCTCGCCCGCAGGCCAGCCTTCATAGAGCGCCATGCCCAGCAGCGGAACGATCGCACCTCGCACACCGGTGAGCGTCACGTGAATGCCCATGTAAACCGCCACCATGTGCCGGTCGGCAAAATCGTTGTGACCCAGGTTCCACGCCAACATGCCTCCGCCCCGCACCGCGCCCTGAATCACACGCGCCACGTATAGCAGAGGCAGCAGCCCGGTAAACAGAATGAAGAAATTCGCCAGTTGATCGGCAATCCAGATGGTGCCCTGCTTGGAGCGGAACTTGACGATGTGGACCTTGTCCAGTTGCCTGGCCCACATCGGCAAGGTCAACGTAGCCACGAGCATGGGGATGGCCGTCGAAAGCAGGATCGAGACGGTATAGCTGCCAAACTCACGTGCAATGATGTAAACGATAACGGTCTCGCTCATCATGTTGGCGCCACCGGCGGTGAACTGCAGGACCATGTAATTGCGGAAGAGTCGGTCGCGGCGAAGGACGCTCCAGAAATCGGTCTTCTGCGGAATGCGGGCGTATTCGTAAATAGGCGATGGTACGCCGTGAGGTTGGGGCCGGGCGTCTTCGCTTCGCTCAAGGCGGAGGATTTCCTTCTCGCCACGTAGCCGCACGCGTGAAAACGCCACCACGCCGATGAGGGCGATGAGCGTGCTGGCGGGGTAGAGGACCCGGAACAGCTCGGGCCGCTGGTCGAGCAAGGCATAACCCAGCAGTGGAATTCCCGCGAGTATCAGGCTGTTGAGCAGCGCCAGGCGGCCGGTGATGCTGGCGCGAACCGTGCGAGGGTAGTTGTTGCGCCAGACCGTGCTGCGAAGGGTGACGACGCCCGTCAGCAAACAGCGTGAGAGCACCATGAGCCCCACCAGCAGCCACGGGCCACTTGGGTGTTGGGTGGGCAGGAAAGCGATGGCGGCGATCGATGCGAGTGTGGACAGTTGCAGCACGGTGATGCTGCGGATTTTGCCCCGGCCGCGCGCCAGTTTCGCCCAGATAAAGCTGGTGAGATTGGCGAACATCGGCGCGGCACTGAGGATGCCGTAAACCAGCGGCGAAACGCCAAAGGCCTTGACCGCCAGCACGCCGATGACACCACCCTCGACCAAGGCGATGGCCACGGGAATGGTTACCACCGCGACCAGTTCGTGGGCGTAGCTTTGCCGGGTAATCCACGGCAGCGACCGAGGTGACAGCGAATGCAAAAACTTGGCGAACATCGATGGGTCGCTACTTTAGCAGGATCACCCGTGACGATTAGCGTCCCGCGTCCGTGGAATCGATGGCGATGAGCATGGTGCCCTCGCGTCGGCCCACGAGTTTCGAGGCCGACTGACCGTTGGCCGCGGCCTGCCACTGCCAAGTGTCATCAATGCCCGGGCCGATGACCCGCACCCTGGCGCGCTCGCCATCGGTCGCATCGAGAACGACGCTGACCTCGCCGCGGTTCCACAGATCAAACACGCTGGCGAATCGCATCGTCGCTGTGCGCGCGTTAAGCCGCAACTGCCGCCAGTCGAGATTCTCACCACGATGGTCAGCATCCCCAGCGACGACCTCGCCGGTCATCGGCTTGTCGCCCACCACCATCAACGCACAAGATGTCCCGCTGCCTGTCAGCCGATAGGTCTGAGCCTTGGCATTGATGACATCCAGCTTCGGTGCCTGCATCATCCACGTGATCTCGACGGGCTGCGGTGCACGAATGTCATCGAGCACCAGCACGTAGCGCCCTTCAACCCAGATGAATGTTCGTCGAAAGCGCGACAGGTCCGGGCGACTTATCTTGCGTTTGGGATCGCTGGCGGCGAGGTACGAACCCAATGCCTCACCCTCGACCACGACCACGTCGCCCGCCTCTTTGTAGGCGGTGATGTAGCCCATCGCATTCATGTCCACGCGGCCCTTGGCCGGCTGCGACCATACCCCGCCCTCCGGCCGCCCCGCTGCCATCTGACCCATGCCGTTAATCAGGATGGTGTTGTGATGCGATGACTGTTTCCGCTTGGAATAACGATCCGTCTCAGCGAGAAAGCCGCCGTTTTTCCATAGAGTCAGGGAGTTGGCATCCGGGTCATCGTGGGCGACGTTGATGTATTTGAATCCGTGGGCGTTGCGGTAATCGTTGAGCGACTTGCCACCAAATGATCCGCATTTAAACATGGCTGCGACGCTGTCTTGCGTCCAGCCATCACGCACCAAGGCCAGCCCGAGATCGTCAAACAAAGCCCGCGTAGGCAGGTCTCGCAATGACGCCTTGGCCGGTGCCTTGACGAGTCGCGGGTCATACCAGATGAGCGGCATCCAGGCCGTGACCACGAACTCCTTTGCATTGCGTGCGACTGCCTCATCGAGAATCGCATAGACATCCGGCTGTTGATGGATCGCTGCCGTCTTGTACAGGAAGAAGGCATAGGAACTCAGACCACCTGCTCCAGAGTCGCCGAAGTGGAACACCCCCTGCCGATCAGGCGTCAGCGTCTGGGTGACGAACCGGCCGGTGTTCTTGAAGAACGGCCCCTGGAGATATTCTGAGCCGAAGCAGCGATCCGCAGCCTGCATCGCCAGGACGAGGTGCGAGTTACCGAAGATCGCGTAACCAGGGCCTTCGTGATTGGAGCCATCTTCGGGCAACCACTTGGCGACGAAGGCGAGCTCATCGTAAGTGCTGGCCAGTATCTCGCGCTCCGAGGGATCGCCCGAGTAGGCCGCCAGTACCGCCAGTGTCAGGCCCGCATTGCGATGCCAACGGTGGTTGTTGGCCGGGTCGTTTTGCCAGTAGTGCGTACCGGCGTTCTTCATCAGGTGCCCGCCCTCGTACATGGCCCGCGCCTGCCGCAGGAGCTTTTGGCGAAACTTCTCCCGCAGGCCGGGGTCCAGATCATCGTGGAGCCAGTCATAGGCCAGTGCAGCCCCGACCATGATGTTGCCCGCACTCATCCCGCTATCACGCTCCGCGCCAGTTTCCCAATGCTCCAGCGCCAGGAGCATCTCAAGAAAAGCTGTGGCACGCTCCAGCGAAACCTTGTCACCCGTCAGCACGTAATGCATCGCCACCGTCGGCAGTCGCCAATATCCCTGGCGCTGACCATCAGTAGCATCGGTGAGAAACGCTGGCTTGCCCGCCACGCGAGAACTGGGCAGATAGTCCAGCAGCAGGTCCATAAACGGCTTGCCCTGCGGACCGCGGGCAAAGGCACGCAACCCCTCGACATCCCGCGGCCCAAAAAGCAGACGTGGATGCCCGGCCATCACCGATTCCACCAGCGGAACCGCCCGCCCACCATGCGTGGCGTTATCGGCCGCAACCCTCGCCCCGTCCTTCGCCAAAGGTTCCCCCCAAACCCTCGGCGACCCCGACACCATTGCGAAGAGAAAGCACGTCGCCAATAACATGATTTTCCTGGCAAACATCATCAACGTAGATCATACCGCCCCGGACTCCGCGATTTCACCAGCGCCCTATAACTACCTGGGCAAGAGCCGGAGCAGCCAAAAAAGTCCTCACGGAGGCCAGAAAAGCCTTCGCTCATGCCAAGACAGCTTGCGCACGCGCCAGGCATGAAATCCTGCGCTCGCGCCGGGAAAGTGTGCTTTCCAGGTCGGAAACAAATGTTTCTTGTGCGAAAACATATGTTTCTCGTGCGTAAACATATGTTTCTTGTGCGAAAACATATGTTTCTCGTGCGTAAACATATGTTTCTCGTGCGTAAACATATGTTTCTTGTACGTAAACATATGTTTCTTGTGCGTAAACATATGTTTCTTGTGCGGAAACATAGGTTTCTTGGACAAACAGTCTGCTACGGCGGTGCGTGCGATGAACCCGTGGGGATGCCGTGCCTCACGCCTTCCCGTCGCAGGCAGTATGCACAACCCCCCGGGGTGATTGACCTGCACGATCCAATTGGCCCATCGGCAGTGGCCCAATGGGGCCATTTTGGGCTACCATGACATCCTCAATCAGGCCAATCGCATCCCCGTATCTGAGGGCTCTCATGCGCCACATCACAACCATCACGGTTCTGGCCATTTTCAGCTTCCTGGCATCGTCTACCTTGGCCGCGCCGGATGTGGGCAAGGAGTTGGAACAGTTAACCGCAGCACACACCCGGCTGGCATGGGTTCAGGACGCGGGTGACAACCGAGACACCATGGCTGCGGGAAAGAATTTGAAACTCATGGGCCTTGACAGCCGGGACGGGCGGGGCGAACGCGCCATCCTGAGCGATGCCCGGAGCTGTTACAAGCCGCTGATCACACCCGATGGTGATCGTGTGATTTTCTCCGATCGTCACGCGGCACAGGTTTACATCGTCAACTGGGACGGCACGGGGTTGCGCGCCCTGCTCAAGGGCGTTGCTGCGGACGTTTGGGCTGATCCCATCAATGGCGATGAATGGGTGTATGTCCGTGCTGACGCCAACAACAATCGCAGCCCGATTCATCGATACCTGATCGATGACCCAAGCCGAAGTGAGTTGGTGTGGGACAAGACCCCGGTGGACATCGACAATTTCCAACTCTCGGCGGATGGAACGCGGGCGGCGGGCCTGTTCCCCTGGCCTGAGGCAGGCGTGGCGATGCTGCCCAACAAAAGCTGGAGCCGCATCGGCGGCGGCTGTTGGACCAGCATGGCGCCCGACAACAGCTACATGACTTGGATTTTCGACGGGCCGCACCGAGGCGTCGAACTCAAACGCCCGGACCGTTCACTCGTCGTGGACATTCACAACGCTCCGGGTATCGACCGCTGGGAGGTCTATCACCCACGCTGGTCAAATCACGTCGGCTTCATCACCATGACAGGGCCTTACAAGAGTGGTGGCATGGGTGCCAACAACATCGGCGCGGGGGGGCCAGCGGTCGAGCTGTATCTCGGACGCTTCAATGATGCCTTTACCAGCATCGAAAAATGGGTGAGGGTCACCCACAACATCCGCGGCGACTTCCACGGCGATGCATGGATCCAAGGCGGAGAAAAGGTGTCAGCCAAAGCCATGCTGGCGGAAGCTGAGGAGAAAGTTTTGGCTTCAGTGAGTCGCGAAGTCACGCCGCAATCGGCCTGGCCGGGAGACATGGCCAACCTCGAATTCCTTTGGGAGTCCGCTAACGCTACTAACCAGATCGAGGACACGGAGAACAATGTCAGCCGCGCCTGTCGCATCGAGGCCCGCGACAAAGCCCGCTTTGGTCGTCATGGCCAGTTGCTCCTGACCGGCGGTGCTGCTGTGGCCGAGGATGCGAGCAAGGTATTGGTCGAAGCCTGCCGCAAATCCAACCAGCTATCCATCGAGGCGGTGCTGACCTCCGCCAACATCTCCCAAGGTGGCCCGGCGAGGATTGTCACTTTGTCCAGCGACATGATGAACCGCAACTTCACCCTGGGCCAAGAAAAGGACAGGCTGGTCCTTCGCCTGCGCACCCCGCAGACGGGTGCCAATGGCATGAACCCCGAGACGACGATCTGCAAAATTGAAGCGGGCAAGACCTACCACGTCATCATCAGCTACTTCCCCGGCAGGCTCTTTGGCTATGTCAACGGCCAAAAGGTTCTGGAGACGGAGGCTGTCAAGGGTGACTTGAGCAATTGGGATCCGAACCACCATCTGCTCTTTGGCGACGAGCACGACCGCCAGCGCGACTGGCATGGGGAACTTGAAGGGGTGGCCATCTACAGCCGCTTCATCTCGCCCAAGGAAGCGGCCATGAAGTACGAACTCATCGCACCGCGGCTTGAGAAACGTCAACCCGCGACGCAAGTCATCGTCGAAGGTCGGCTGGTCGAAACCTCCACCACGCCCGACCCCGAATCTCTGGACGCCTATCGGCGCTGCCTGGTGATGTACACCTATGACGTCCAACGCGTCATCCAAGGCCAAACCGATGCCAAGCGCATCGCCGTAGCACACTGGGCGATACTGGATCGGCAGGTGCAGCGAGAGATTGCCAACCGCAAGCCGGGGCAGGTCGTGCGACTGGTGCTGGAGAACTTCGCGGATCACCCCGAACTCACGGGTGAGCGGCGGATCGAGGAAACGTCCGACCTCTCGCTGCCTGCGTTTTTTGATGTCGGGCAATGAATGCGTTGGGGGCAAGCAGTCAAACAGTCTCTCGTCGCATGGTCCCTTCGCATGGTGCCCTTTGCGGGGTGCGCCTCGCTGGGTGTAGATCGCGCGCATAACGCTCGCCGTGTTGCGCCCAACGCCCTTCGACTATGATCTGCCGAAACATGCCTGCATGGAGTAAGCACAATGTCCTCTGTATCGAACGCTCAAGCAACCACGACGGAGTTGCTCGAACAATTCCGTGCCACCGCGAATTTTGAAGCCCGCGCCTACGAAGGCTCCCACCCCACCGCCATCACTGCGGCGGATCTGGATAACCGTTCATCGTCGCTGGACATCGCTGGCACGGTATGGAAAGCGGGACTGACGGTCATCGGTCAAACGCCCTCGGGCGGACACGAAGTCCGTTTGCGATTCGAAGCCAACGGTAAGCCTCATGACAACGCCACCGTCGGACTGCGGCTCAACCTTGGCGATTGGTCACGCGAGCACTATCTGCTGATGCCCGCAGCCGTGTATGCGGGCAATCGCTTTGAGACCGCTGACACCTGGCGCAGTGAGGACATCAGGAGTTTTGGGCCTAATCGAGTCTTAGGCATTACCGCGCGCGTGCCCCGCCTTAACTTCGCCGACGGCCCCAGCCGCATTCAACTGCTCTCGAGCGACCTGTCGTCTCCCGTGGTCGCCATACACAGCCCGACACTGAATAAAGGCTTGATCCTGCTGACAGAGGATCGCACCAACCTGGGACTCACGGGCTTCGACATTCAGGAAAATGATGATCGCACTGCGGCAACGCTGGTGATCAAGCTGCCCGGTGTTCGCGAGGATTTTCGCCACAACGGTCGCCCCAGTCGCGATCGTGGTGCGGCCTGGGTACCGGGGCAAACCGTGACGTTACGTCTGGTCGTCCATGTGTTTGACTGCCCCAATGTCCAGGCTCTCTACGATCGGCTGTTTGATGCACGCAACGACATTCGCCCGGAGCCGACGCGGCGTGAGGAAATTCCATTCGCCAGCGTGTGGGACATTCAGGAGCACAAGAACAACGAGCAGAGCTGGGTCGAGAAGTACGGCTACTACAGCGTGGGAATGCGCGAAGTGCGCAGCCAGGATTGGCAAACCGGATGGGTGGGCGGGACCAACACGCTCTATCCGCTGCTGGCGCAGGGGGACGCGATCACCCGTCGCCGCGCCCTGCGCACCTTCGATTTCATGAACGCCGGCGGCCAGCACCCCAGCGGCTTTTTTCAGGGTTCGTTTCACGAGGGGCTCTGGGACAACAATCCCAAAACGTTGCTGCGATACAGCGGTGATTCGCTCTTTTTCCTCGTCAAAGGATTCATGTTGCTGGAGAAGCGTGGTGGGAAGGACGCCGTGGTCGATCCCTGGCGACGCATGGCGCAGCGATGTGCCGATGCCTTTTGCCGATTCTGGGGCAAGTTCGGCCAGTTTGGCCATTACGCCTCGTCGTCACGGGATGAGATCGCGGTAGGCGGGTCCTGCACGGCTTCGATGGCACCGGGCGGGCTGGCATTGGCAGCGGGCTATTTCGATGAGCCACGCTATCTTGAGATCGCCGAAAAATCCGCCGCCCACTATCACGAAAACTTCGTCGCCCGTGGCATCACCAATGGTGGCCCCGGCGATGCGGTGGGTTGCCCCGACAGTGAATCCTGCGCCGGTCTGCTCGAATCGTTCGCCACGCTCTGGGAAGTCACCGGCCAGGAGCGATGGCTGCAGGCCGCCCGCGAGGTCGCCCATCAGGCAGCCACGTGGGTCGTCAACTATGACTTCGCCTTTCCGGCCACGTCGACGTTCGGCAAGATGGACATGCTCACCAACGGCACCGTCTGGGCCAACATCCAGAACAAGCACAGCGCACCAGGCATCTGCACACTTTCAGGCGTGCCGTTGCTCAAACTCTTCCGCGCCACCGGCGATGTGCGCTACCTGGAGTTGTTGCGTGACATCGCCCACGCGATCCCGCAGTTCATGTCTCGCGCGGATCGGCCTATCGTCGATGTTCGCCCGGGTCAGCGATGGCCGACCATGCCGCCGGGGTGGATCAACGAACGCGTCAATATGAGCGATTGGGAGCTGCGTGATGACCCCAAGGAGGAGATCGGCGTGGGCGAGATTTTTGGCGGCTCAACCTGGAGCGAGCCGGCGATGATGCTCACCTGGACTGAATTGCCAGGCATCTACGCCCAGCCGGATACCGGCGTGATCTGCGCTCTGGATCACGTCGAGGCGCGTTGGTCAACGGACCGCCGAAGCATTGAGGTGAAAAATCCCACTCGGTTTGGCGCGGATGTGAAGATGCTTGTCGAGACTTCGCAACATGCCAAGTCGGTGATGCTCGGGGCACTGCCAATGGTTGATGGGCCGAAGCTCGCCGTTGCGCCGGGAGCTACCGCAATATGGACGCTGTAGTGGCAGCGGTCTGGGCCCTGTGGTGACTGCTGCTCCAGCGGTATAATCCGCCATGCGAATTCAACGATACTTCCGCTGCTTCCTGGCCCTGATCGCCATCTCCCTGGTCGGCGGCTGCACGACCTCCCAGAATCAGCCTGGAATGGGTGGCGTTTACTCTGCCTATCAGGCGGGCGACTTCCCCATCGCTTACCAGCGTGCCAGCGCCCTGGCGTCGTCGCGCGGCAGCGTGGGGCGAGAGGCGGCTTACATGGCGGGCATGAGTGCCTATCGCATGGGTCAACTCGATAGGGCGGAACACTACCTGCGTTTCGCGGCCCAGGAAACTCTGGATCGCAAACTGACCGGTGACGCTCAGGCTGGGCTTGGGTTGGTAGCGCTGCGGCGGGGCGATTTCCGTGCCGCTGAAATCGCGCTGCTGACCGCCAGCGAGAACCTCCAAGGGGAAGACCGAGCCAACGCCAGCTACTTCGCCGCAGTGGCGCAGCAACGACAGGGCAAAACCAATGACGCCCGCGCCAACCTGACGCTGGCGCGAAGCTTGACGTCCGATGCCGATCTGCGACGGCAGATCGATGATCAGCTTTCGGTGACGGGCTACACACTGCAGCTAGGCGCGTTCTCTAGCCAAGCCAATGCTCAGGCGATGGCGCAAAGGGTTTCCGGACAAATCAACCTTGCCCGGGTTGGGGCTTTGCGAGTGGTGCGTGCCCTCTCAGCCGATGGACAGCGGCTGTACCTGGTGCAGGTGGGTCAGTATTCGAACCACGCCAGTGCTTTGGAAGGCCGAGCGCGATTGGGCTCGATTTCGGCCTCGTCGATCATCGTGCCCATGCAGCCGTAATGCATCGACCGTTGGGTAGCCGAAGGATCGTCGTTTAGCTACCCGCCACCACCGTGCTAACGCTGAAGATCGGCAGCAGCAGCGATATGGCGATGAAGCCCACCAATCCACCCATCACCAACACCATCACTGGTTCGATGAATTTCGTGGCGTTTTTGACCGCATCGTCAAACTCGATCTCCGCATGTTCCGCCACGCGGTTCATGACCTGCCCCATGCGACCCGATCGTTCACCACTGCGGATCATCTGACCAATGGATCGCGGGATGAGGGTCGAGGCCAGCAACGGATCCGATAGTTG
The DNA here is from genome assembly GCA_041736565.1 of Phycisphaeraceae bacterium. GTDB lineage: Bacteria > Planctomycetota > Phycisphaerae > Phycisphaerales > Phycisphaeraceae > JBBDMX01. The sequence goes on from JBGSTK010000155.1 coordinate 25,322, forward strand.
CATGCCTTGTCGCAACGAAGAGTCCACCTCGTCCCAGAGTTCCTGGTAGTAGGTGTTTTCAGTGACGGCACGGGTGATCTCAATGGTGTCGAGCATGGAGACACCCGCGGCGAACATTGTGCCCATCGTCCTGCAGGCACGGGAAACATAAAGATTGGTGTAGAGCGAACGCAGCACGGGCGTGTGAAGCTTGAGCCAGTCGATGCAGCGCCGACCCCGTTTTGTGCTGTTGATGATCACGATGGCGAGAATCATCGCGACACCGACGCCCACCCAGATGTACCACTGACTCACCAGCGAGTGCGAGATCGCAAGCAGGAGGCGGGTCGGAGCGGGCAACGTCGCCTGCCGCGATGAATAGATCCCGGCAAAGCGAGGTAGGACGAACGTCATGAGAAACACTGTGACGCCCATGGCCATAGTGATCATGAACAACGGGTAGCTCATGGCGCCTTTGATCTGCTTGCGGGTGCGTTCTTCCTTGTCAAGGTAGTGACTGATGCGTTCGAGCATGGCCGCCATAGTGCCGCTGACTTCACTGGCACGAATGAGGCTGATCATGACGGGAGGGAAGACCTTGCCGTGTCGCCGCATCGCCACCGACAACTCGCCGCCGGCCTGGACGTGATCCGTCACCTGCTGCAACACCACCTTGAAATGCGGGTTGGCCGCCTGTTCCACAATACACGCCAAGGCTTCGCTAATCGGAACGCCCGTTTCGAGCATGACCGCAAGCTGATGGGACATGAAGATGACATCGGTACGCTTGACCCGGCGGGCATGCTGCTCGACGGTCATCACCGCGGGGTCATCATCCTGTTCATGGACCTCGCGAAGCTTGACGACGAATTTGCCCTCACCGCGCAGCATCGCTGCGGCGGCGTTGGTGTCACCGGCCGTGACGACTCCCGAGGCCATTTCGCCTCGACCGTCGCGAGCCTGATAAAGAAAACGAGCCATGACCAGTTCCTTTTTTTAGCCGCTCAACTACGAATCGCTTCGTGCGGATGCCGGCGCTCGATTTCGACCGATCACGCGATAGCAATGGCGGAGATCAGTTCTTCGATGGTGGTCGATCCAGCGGCCACTTTCTCCAAGCCATCATTCTGGAGGCTGATGTAGCCTTGACCCTTGGCGATGCGGCGAAGTTCCTGAAGCGTGCCACCCCGGCTGATTGCGTCGGCGGTTTCATCGGTGGGCACCAGCAGTTCGAAAATGCCGATGCGGCCGGAGTATCCCGTGCCTCGGCACTTGGGACACCCTACGCCATGGAAGATCGCCTCAGGCGCCTTGCCGCCCTCCGCCAAGCGGGAAAGCGTGGTGGTCAGAGTGGGAGTCATCTCCACCGGCTCCTTGCAATGCTTGCATATCTTGCGCAGCAGCCGTTGCGCCAGCACTCCCCGCAGCGATGCCGCCACGAGGTAGGGTTCGACGCCAATGTTGAACAATCGCGTTACCGCTGAGGGCGCGTCGTTGGTGTGCAGGGTCGAGAGCACGAGGTGACCTGTCAGCGCCGCCTGCGTGGCGATGCGGGCGGTCTCCAGATCGCGAATCTCGCCGACCATGATCACATCGGGGTCTTGTCGAAGCAGTGATCGCAATGCCCCGGCAAAAGTGAAGCCAGCCTTGTCGTTAACCTGAAACTGATTGACGCCCGCCAAGTTGTATTCGACGGGATCCTCCACGGTGCAAAGGTTGACGGTCTCGTCCGACAGTTCACGCAAAGCCGCGTAGAGCGTGCTGCTCTTGCCGCTGCCTGTGGGACCTGTGACCAGCACAATCCCGTTGGGGCTCTGGACCACGCTGCGATACTGCGCAAGCATGCGTGGCGAGAAGCCCAAATGCTCCAGACCCGTCGGGACGTGGCGGTTATCGATGATGCGGATGACGACCTTTTCCCCGAACTTGCCGGGCATGGTGCTAACACGCAGGTCGATGGGCCGCTTGTCCATCATCACGGTGATGGCACCATCCTGAGGAACGCGGCGCTCGGAGATATCCATACCCGCCATGATTTTGATGCGGCTGACCACCGCCGGTTGCATCTGGAACGGCGGCTTCATCTTCTCAAACAGCACACCATCCACACGCAGGCGGACGCGCATGAGTCTTTCGCCAACTTCGATGTGAATGTCCGAAGCGTGTTCCTGCACCGCCGCGTAAATGAGATAGTTGACCAGTTTGATGACAGGCGAGTCCTTGGCGCCTTGTTCCAGACTGGTGACATCGGTCAACTCCTGTTCGACGATGCTCAAGTCTTGTGGCTCGAGATCCTCGACGAGTTCATCGATGACAAACACATTCGATGCCGGAAGGTGGACCTGCGTCGTGGCGCGAATGTCCTTTGCGGTGGCGGCCACGATCTGCACGGGGCAGCCGGAAAGTCGCTCGATTTCCTCGATGAGAAATACGTTGCTGGGTTCATGCACCGCGACCGTCAGCTTGCCGGCGACATGAAACATCGGCAGGACGCATTGGCTTTCGATGAACTGCCTGGGCAGCATCTCGATGATTTTGGGATCAACCACACGGGGATTGACACGGGCAAACGGCACATCGTACGCCTCGGCCAACACTTCCAGCACCTGTTCCTCAGTCGCGATCTTCAACTCGACGACGACTTCGCCCAAGAGGCGGCCTTTGCCCTGGGCTTTCTGATGAGTCAACGCTTCAGTAAGCTGTTGTTGCGTGATGATTCCGCGCGCCAGCAGCAGGTCGCCAATGCGCACCGGTTTATCGATGGGTGCAGTTGCGCGCGACCCGGAACCGGTCGAAGCCACAGAGCCTGCGGATGTTGTGGAGTATGCTGCGCTGACCATGATTAGATCCTCAGGCTCTTGACCGCCGCGTCCAGATCGGCGTGGCGCTCGAAACGGGGTGAAAGACGGGTGACACGGAGGATGGTCTCCAGGTTCTCGCCGGCGCCGGCTAGGCGCATCTGCCCCAGTCTTTCACCGGCCTGCTCTTGGAGCCAAAGCATCGCCTCAAGGCCGCGGCTATCCACGAACTCCACCTGCTTGAGATCAAGAGCGAAGTCGCGCACATCGCTGTCCAGCAACCTCTGCGCTTCCTTGCGAAACGGCTCCACGCCATCAACCGCCAGATCGCCATCGAGCGTCAGTACCGCGAGTTGATCGTATCGTTCGTGTTTGAGTTTCATGATTCGTCTCCACTGCGGTCATCTGTCGGCGTGGCTCCAGGAGCCCGCGCGACACTCGTGTCATCAAGCGGCGTTGGCGGCTGGCAGTGCCACCGGATTGTGCGGGTCGGTTTGTTGCACCTGATGTTTCTCCACCAAGCTGAGATACGGGCCAAACTCCAAGCGCAGGAACACCTCGGTCAACTCCGGGTCAAACTGCGTTCCGGCACAACGGCGTACCTCGGCCAAAACTTTCTCATGGGACATCGAAGCGCGGTACGTGCGTGTGGAACTCATGGCATCAAATGAATCCGCTAGGCAGATGACGCGGCCGAAGAGGGGAATATCGGTCCCGGCCAAACCGGTGGGATATCCCCGGCCGTCCCAGCGCTCGTGATGATGGAGCACGCCTGGAATGAGATCCTTCATCTGCCGAATGTCCTGCAGAATGCGGCCGCCGATCTCAGGATGCGACTTGATCTGCTCGAACTCCGCGTCCGTGAGCCGACCCGGCTTGCACAACACGCGCTCGGGCACTCCGATTTTGCCCACATCGTGAACCAATCCCGCCAGATAGATCCGCTCCACCATTGCAGGTTCAAGCCCCGCGGCTTCAGCCAATTGCCTTGACAGCATCGCCACACGTTCCGAATGGCCACGGGTGTAGCGGTCCTTGGCGTCGATCGATGCTGTCAGCGCGTGGAGCGTTCCCATGAACATCGCCGACATATCCTCGTAGAGCATCATGTTCTCGAGGAACATCGACAAGCTGTTGGCCAGCGAGTTGACCAGTTTGGAGTCCACGCTGCTGATGTGTGACTCGTCGATCTTGTCGCCGCCGTAAAGAATCCCCAGCGGCTTGTCTTCGCGCATCAGAGGTACCACCAGAAGCTGGCCCGCCAGGCGGTTGAGCGTAGGAATGCCCAGCGTCTGAGTGTCATCAACGACCATCGGACCAGCGCCGGCGTCCTGTCGACGCATCAACAGCGCCCCAATTCGCTTGAGCAGCTTGGCATCACAACGGATGGCACCGGCGGTGAAAATCTGGCCCTGCAGTTCATTGAGTCGCGGCTCTTCATCCACGAGTTGCAGCGCCATCCAACGCAATCCCACGACCTGTTGCAATTCCATGCATGCATCGGTGAGAAACGCCGCGGCCGGCTGGTTGATCGTCATGTTCGACGAAAGTCGGTAGAGCAGGCTCAGTTCTTCGTACGACTCGCCCAGTTGGCTGCTGACGGTGTGAAGCTCCGAGAAGCGCCGATCGATCTGATTGGAGTCGTCGAGCATCCAGGCGATGAGCATTGCGGTGCGGTGTGCTTCGGGTGCCGTCATAAGCGTGGCTGGATTGATCCGCGTCAAAGTGGCGGTGTGATCCAGTCCGGCGTGATCGCAGATGGCACGCAGCGGCTCGCATTCGAGCAGATCATGTCCGGCCAGCAGCAGCGCGCGAATGGGCAACGGGTCGCGACGTTCACTGACTCGACGTCTCCGCGGTTCGGGAAGCGGCGCAAGCCAAATCCCGGGGAGCAACTCCACCAGATCCCGGCTTGGCTCCGCCAGTTCCGCCCAACGAGCTCGGCAATAGCCGACAAATACAGGTGATGTAACAATGAGCCGCTCAATATCGCGGCAAGGCCCCACCGGCGATGTCACGCCACCGGGCGAAACATTTACCAACGTCACACCCAACGCCGCGAGACGCTCGGTCACGCGGTCGCCAAGTCCGGCAACTTCGGATTGGTTGGGCATGAGGGTCACAGAACGGGTAATGCCTCCGGTTGCGTGGGTGTCATGCCCAGCAGTTCCTGCACCCGCAAGAGCACTTCGCGGGGCGAGAACGGCTTGCTGATCACCCCGGTGATATTGGTGCGTTCCAGATCCTCCGGTGCAAGCGAGAAACCACGGGCCGTGAGCATCAGCGTCGGCGTCGAGGCTGTCAGTTCATTGGCCTTGAGCTGCTGACACAGTTCCAGCCCGCTCATCCGCGGCATCTGATAGTCCGTAATAACCACGTCCGGCCGATGTTGCAGTGCCATGTCCAAGGCCTCTTCCCCGTCTTCAGCGGTAATGACGTCAAACCCCGCATTGCGGAGCTTGAGCCCCAGCACGTGCAGGATGTGAACCTCATCATCCGCAGCCAGAATCAACGGTCGAGTACGTTGCGAGTCCATCAGCATGCCTTCCTCCCCCGGGGTACCCATGCCGCCTTTACGGACGGTTGCCAAAGCCACAGCTCCCGATATTGAGGGCTGTCCTTGTCCTTTAGATGTTTTCGGCCATTGGGAGGCTCAACGTGAACGTGCTGCCTTTACCTATCGTGCTGATTACGCTGACCTTGCCGCCGTGGACCACCTCGACGATCTGCTTGACGAGGTTGAGGCCCAATCCGGTCCCCTTGGCCAGCTTTTTGTGCTCGCTGACCCTGTAGAACTTCTGGAATAAATGCGGAAGAGCCTCGGCCGGAATACCCGGGCCGGTGTCCGTGACGTTGACGCTGATAAGGCGGCTGGAATCGGCGATATCCAGGCTGATGATCACCCGGCCACCGTTGGGCGTGTACTTCACCGCGTTGGACACAAGGTTGATGACCGCTTGGTAGATCATGTCCCGATCCGCCAGAACCTGGCAGTACATGGGCGAGGCACCTTGCCGCAGTTCGATGCTCTTGGCGCGTGCCTGGGGTTGCATGAACTCCACGGCTTCGCCCACCACCTTGGCCAGTTCGATGGGCTCACGCTGGACCTTGACCACACCGCTTTCGATGCGGCTGATATTGAGAATGTTGTCGATGAGCCGCGAAAGCCGCGTGGTCTCGCCCTGGATAATGTTGTAGAACTCGATGCGGGTTTGCTCGTCGTTGGCCTCGCCATCGAGCAGCATCTCCAAGTAGGCGCGTATGCTCGACAGCGGCGTGCGAAGTTCATGCGATACGCTGGAGACAAAATCGCTTTTCATCTCCGCGATCGCCTTTTCCCTCGTAATGTCGCGCAGAATCGTAACCACGCCACTAGGCTCGGGAGGCGACTGCTGATGGTTCATGATCGACGCCAACGTCACGTCGAAAGTCGCCATGCCAGACTCGCGTGGCAAGCGGTGCTCTGTGTGTCGGCGAAGGGACGCGGCTCCTGCTTCTCGCGTGTCACGAATGAGCTTGACCAGCACCGGATCATTAATGACCTGCTCGATGGGCTGACGAAGGGCATGACGAGGGTCGAACTTCAGCAGCCTGGCGGCGGCTTCGTTGGTTACCGCCAGGTCGTTAAACGCGTCGGTGACGATCACGCAGTCACCCAAGGCGTTGAGAATGGCCTCGACATGCTGACGTTGCGCTTCACTGATTCGAAGCTGAACCTCAAGCTCGCGCTTCTGCAGCACCAGGCGATCAGCCCGCTCACGTGAGGCGGCCATTCCACGCTCGATGGCGCGTGTCAATGCCAACAGGTCGCCTGCGGCGCGATAGGAACTGGTTCGGGCCTCCCCGCGGCCGAGCGTTTCGGTGTGCGCGATCAGGCGACGCATTGCCCGTTCGCGTCCATGGCTGGTCATCACATACGCGGCAGCCGCTGAAGCTCCTGCGATGACACCCACGGTGCAAGCCAGGACCATTGCATGCCAGGCGTCATTGCCGCCCGGCCCTACCGCCAGGAGAACTAACAGCATGACCACGGCCCCGGCAATGCCCAACACCAAACTCAACGCTCGACCCGAAGGGGTCGTGTCCCGGCGCGCAGGCTCCGGCGCTCCCGCAATAGCGGTCGCGGAAGGAGCGGGCACGAACTCGGTGGCGATATTCCGCACAGGGCCGAATGGGGGTTAGGGGCCAGAATCGTCAGCAGGTGCCTCAGCCTCCGCGGCGCGCTTCAAGCCGCGCCAGCAGTTGCCGGGCCTTTTCGTCGTCAGGCTGCCGTTGCAGAGCCTGGGCGTAGGACTGCGCCGCAGCCGTGTCACGGCCAGCCTGTTCCAATGCCAGACCACGCAGAATCAGGGGTGAAGTCGCCTCGGGTGCAAGGTCGGCAGCGCGGTCCAGCGCCCGCAGCGCTTCATCAAGTTGGCCACGCTGTTGCGCTACCATTCCCGCCAGCAGGAATCCTTCGAATCGCCGCGGTGCCACCGCCATGGCGCGATTGGCCGCCAGTGAGGCACCGCTGAAATCCTGCATCGACCAGCACACCTCACCCAGCCGAATCCAGTTGTCACCATTGTCGGGGTTGTCGCGCGTTATCTTCACATAGAGCGTCTTGGCGTCACCGTTGCGTCCAAGCCCCAAATAGGCCTTGGCCAGCATCAGTTGCAGGTCGGCCCGCTTGGAATAAGCGCCATCGTTGAGTAGTCTTTCAATCGTTGAGGCAGCGCGCTGGTGAAGTCCCGCAGCCATCTGAGCGGTGGCCAGACTTTCCTGCAACTGCAGGTCCTGCGGGCGCATCAAGGACGCTTTATAGAGCAGTTCCGCAGCTTCTCCGGGGTGACCCAGGAGCATGTGAATCTGCCCCATCGCCATGGGAATACCTGCGTTCTGGTCGAAGTAGTCAGCGCGGCTCTGGAGCTTGGCCAACGCGTCCTGCGGTCGATCCAGCGCCACGAGCGTCTCACACACCGCCAGCAGGAATGCTGGGTCGGTCGATCGCAGATCGTAGGCCTTGGTGTAACGATCCAAAGCGTCGTCGAACTTCTGCCAGCGTTGTTTGATGATGCCCTGGTAGTAATAGGCTTCGGGCGTGTTGGGCTCGTGCTGGAGCGTGACGTCGAAGAGGCCATAGGCCGCTTCCAACTGCCCGCGCTCAAGCTGGATTCGTCCCGCCAGCAGGTAAAGCTGGGCGTTGGTCGGGTCAGTATTGATGGCTTCGTTGAGAGATTTCTGTGCCTGGTCCAGATCACCCGTGTCGAATTGCCGCTGCGCCATTTGCACCATCAGGCCAGTGCGCAGCTCGCGCCAGCGCTGATTGGCGGCATTGACGGACTGGTCGTGGTTCTTTTGCACCGTGCCGCAGCCCGCCAGGATCGGCAGGGCCACGACCACCAGGGCCAGCATGAGGGTACGGATCGTTCGCGTCGTTGCTGTCATCGTAGAGATCGTCCTTTTCTCTCCCCGTACCGTGGTCTCGGGTCATTCCATGTCTGCAGCGGGAGCGATGGTCGCTTCGTCAGATTGGGCCGCATCCGCAGCTGGCGTCTGCGCCTCGGGCTGATGGTGAACCTCGGCTTGCGGTTGCTTCGGTTGGTCAGCACTCATGGGTTCGCCCTGAATTTCAAGCTGCTTATCGATCATCACGTTGACGGCATCTTTCAACACGCTCTCGTGGGCCACTTGAGTGCGCTGACCTGTAAGCTGCTCCTTAAGACGGCGTGCTTCGACGAAGGTGGGGTCCATGGTAAGCGCCATGTTGACGCTCCAGAGTGCCTTATCCTTCTTGCCCTCTTCCATCGCCTTGATAGCGTCGCGTAGGTGCGACGACGTCATCTTCGACCGACTCCAGGGCAGCAGCTCCTGCCGGGCACCAATCCGCGCCAGTTCAACGCTGTCGTTGGCGCGTTCACCAGCGGCATAGATGGCTTCGTCCTTCACGATTGTCGGCGTGATGAGGAATATGAACTCGTCGCGGTTGACCGTGTCGCTGCGACCTTTGCCCACGTTGCCCAGCAGTGGAATGTCGCCGAAGAACGGCACCTGCTTGCGGCTAACGGTCGTCGATTCCTTGAATAGACCGCCCAAGACCACCGTCTGGCCGTTGCGCACCATGACGTTGGTCGTCAGCGTCTGGGTGTCCTCGTTAGGTACGACGAAGTTTGCGATCTGCCGAACTTCACCCGTGGAGATCTGCGGCCGAATTTCCATGCGGACAAACCCGTCATCGCTAACAAAGGGTCGCACGGTCAATTGGGTACCAGTCTCCAGGAAGTCGACAGTTTGAGTCGTCGAGCTTTCGGTCTGCGTCGTGCTGACATAGCCGATGCGTTGACCAACTAAAAGGTCAGCGCGTTGACGGTTAAGCACCAGCAGTTTCGGATTCGCCAGGATCGTGGTGTCTGTCACTTTGTCCAGCGCTTCGACGAACGCCGCCACTTCATCAGAGAGCACACCGATGGCGACGCTCGATTCGTTGGCGATGATATTGTTGGACGTAATCGCGGTGCCCGGGCCCTGGGTCGTGCCAGCCTTGAGTGAGTTGATCACCGACAGAGGGCCACCCACGAAATCACTGACCCCGAAATCCGCCAGCACGGTTAGATTGATGCCCCAGGCGTTGTTCTCGGTGAGTTTGGCCTCCAGAATCGTGGCCTCGATTAGTACCTGTTTAGGTCGAGTGTCCAGCTCCTGTAGCACGGCCATGATCTGGTCCATATTCTCGGGATAGTCTTTGATGATGAGCGTATCGCTATGGGCGCTGCTGTTGGCGCCGCCATCGCTCGTCGAGGGCGCGAAGCCTTCCTTGACGTTGCCCGACAATGCGATAGAGCCGGCCGATGAAAGCAACGGCGTGACGAAAGTCGCGGCATCGGCTGCGGTCAAATACTGAAGACGTACGACCTTGTTCGAAGTCTTGCGGTCCGCTTCGTCCAAGGCCTTGATCTGATCAGCTGTGTAAACGTAGATGAAATTGCCCTTCTCACGGTAGCCGTATCCGTTGGGGTGCAGCACGGCGTCCATGGCTTGGTAGAAGTCCACGCCATACAGGTCCGCGGTCACGGCACCGCTGACGCCCTTGCTCACAATGATGTTTCGTTGACTTTGGATCGACAGAAGCTGCAGAATCGTCGAAAGCTCCTGGTCCTTGACATGCAGATCGATCTGCCCAAAGGACCCGACCTTGACCGCTTTTTCCAAGGCCTTGGTATCCACGGCGGACTGAGTCTCGAAGAGGCTGCCGGCACTCTGGACCGCGGCAGAATCGCTTTCCGCAATTACCGGGCCCACCTCGTCATCCCCTGCCGCCCGTGCTGCCGGACCGTTATAAACCCACCCAATAGACGAAAAAAAAACGGCCGACCAAATAAAGCTGTTGTTCGAGCGCTTCATCGACTAATCTCCTGCGGTTGCGGTCCGCCTCTGACCTTTGTTTGTCCAACGTTTCGTTTCACATGCCCAATTCGATGCGAATGCCTCGCATTTGCATCACCACGTGTCGTTCCCGGACCTCAAGGAGCACGAATCCTTCAATTTTGTCCCCCGGCGAAAGAAGCTGACCGTTGATCATGGCGCGGGGTGTTTCTCCCAACATCGTCGTTTGGAGTGCCAACCCCCGGGCGGCCCTCCGCACTAGCTCAGCCTCTGGCATTGCATCGACCACTTCGACCTGCGACTTTGCTTCACCTTCCGGATTACTGGGCTTGAGCCGCTGGTAACGATCTTCCTTGAGGGCAAAGACATCCCGCGTCAGTTCATTGGGTAGATCGATGTAAACGACGGGGTATCGCAGGGGGTCGAGTACAGCCGAATTCAAAGCTGAATCAGCGTCGGCCGTACCAAGGGCGAGATTTGCGCCACTTCCGTTGGTCTCGGCGATCACAGCCACAGCAGCGCCGGCGGTCCGCGGCGCTGGCGCTAGAAGCAACCGACCCCACAGCACCGCCATGACAACCACCAGAACCGCCACCACGCCGAGTTTGCGTTTATCAGCTAACAACGGCCTCATCCAAACCGGCATTTTCTTCATCATTGCGATGACTCCTCTGACACAAGCCCGTTATCGCTGGCGCTGCCTCGAGGGGCGAAAAAGGTGCAGAGCTCCACCGAGGCCCTCACTTCCCCACCCTTCCCGGGGTCACTGGTCAGTTCCACGCGAGTCAGTCGCACCAGTCGAGGCATGGCTTCCACCTCGCGCAGTAAGCCGAAGATTCCCGCGAATCCGCCTTTAAATTGCAGCGTGAGCGGGACGACGTTGAACTCCTGCCCCGGATGAACGCTATGGGCCACGACCTGCTGGTCGTCGAGGCCTTGCCGCGTCATCGCCTGACTCAGGTCGCGCAGTAGCGATCCGACTTCGTTCTGGCTGGGGATGCGATCCTGGGTGCCCAGCAGTGATGCGTTAAGCAGGCTGATCTCGCCGTGGAGACGGTCGAGGCTCTGGCTTTGGGGCTCATCACTGGCAATAGCGGTTTGAGCAGCGGTGATGCGCTGGATGATGGCCCCGCGCTTGTTGTGTTGCGGAAGCCATCCTGCACCAGCAAAGATGGCGGCCAGAGCCACAATGACAAGCAATGTGCGAAGCTGATCCTGATCAATGCGCATGGCTCACCTCCTGACCTGTCGGGCTGCCACGCCCGACACCGCGCGCCACCAGCGGATCTGAAGCGGGACGTGCATCGCCCGGTTTGAACTGCCGCTCAAGAGGCACACTCATATCAATGCGAAACTCGCGGCCAATGAGCGTTCCGATTTGCAGCGGCTTGCTGTAGAGCAGCTTCACATCAGTGAAAAGACCGTGTTGCGACAGCGAGCCGACAAAGTTGGCCACTTCACCATCGTTTGGCGCAAGGCCACGGATCGACACCGCGACGACATCGGCATCGCGACGGAGGCCCTTGATCGCGGGCTTCGACGTCGTCTTCGCAGCCGCCGCGATGGCGTCGGGCAGCGGGCGGCGACCATTGAGCGCCATGTCGGTGATTGTCGCCGCGTCGGGCAAAACTGTGCCTACTGCGGTAGTGATCTGTGTGAACGTGACGGGTGCCGCCAACTGCCGCTGCACCGCGACCTCTCGCGCCAGAACCGCCCGTTGGCGATCCAGGTCCGCAGCCTGTTGAGCTTTGGTGGCGACGAGTGTGGCCTGATTCTCGATCGTCAGTGCATATTGCTCCAAACTAACAAGGCGGGCGGCATCAATGAGCAGCCAACCACCCATTAGCACAGCCACCGCCACAATCAGGCCGATATGGCGCAAACGCCGACTACGCGCCCGACATTGGCGTGCGTAGGAACTGGGAAGGAAGTTCACTTCGTTCACGCCGCACCTCGCAGTTTCTTGTCCGAGACCTCGCGGAGAGAAAGACCCGCGGCAACGCTCCATTGCGACAGCGGGCCCCCGCCCTGGAGCAGCGGCGTGCGCGAGCAGTCGACCTGCGACAGCGGTGAGGCCGGTTTGACCTGCAGCGCAGCGTCCTCAGTCAGAACCCGTGCCAGGTTCGGCTCACCGGCCTCGCCGCCCGTTAACCATGCGGTCTCCGGGCGCTTACCGCGGAAAGTTACGCTGTAATATCGGAGGCAAAGTCCAACCTCACGCGCCAGATCGGCGGCGATGGGTCGCATGGCTTCGAACACAGCCCGCTGCATCTCATCACGACGGGAGGAGCCAAACAACAAGGCGTCCTGTGCCTGCCCCTCACTTTCTTGTGCCACGCGACGGCGGAGGTCGGAAGCTTGGGAATCGTCGAGCTTCAGGTGCTTGGCGATCGCTTGATCGAACTTGTGGCCCCCGATGTCGATGGCTTTATAGAAGACAATGCGTCCTTGGCGAAGGATCACAGCCTTGGTGGCGCTGAACCCGACATCAAGGATCAGTCGGGGTGCGTCGGCGGCTTCAGGTTCGTTTCCCTGGGCCATCGCCAAAGCGCGCGCCAATGCAGACGGTTCGACATCCAGTGCCAACGGCTGGAGACCAGCCTGCGTAAGTATTCGCATTTGTGCATCGATGGCTGCGGTGGATGCCGCCATGAGAATCAACTCCTCGCGGCTTTCCTCGCCTTGGCGAACTTCGCCAGCATCGTAGAACTGCACCATTGCCTCGCCATCGACGAGCTTGAGTCGATCCGTCGCTTCCCATTCAGCAGCGCTGCGAAGTTCCTCAGCGGGCATTCGGGGCAGACGCACATTCTTGAACTGCACCACTTCACCGGACAGACATGCGACGGCTTCCCGTCCAGCAAATCCGCCGTTCGTCAGCAGATCGCGAACGCACTTGACGATTGTCTCGCTGCTCTGTGCAGCGTCGCCACCAGGCGCAATCACAGGATTCGGCGCGCTTGCAGCCGCCAACGCAACGACCTTGCCGCCGCGCCTGGCCAACTGAAGCAGGCGGATGCTGTGACTGCCCATGTCCACCCCGATAGGGCAGTGTCCTCGATCAAAGATGCCTCCCAACACGGCTCGTCTCCTGCGTTAGTACTTTGCTATGAGCCTGGACTTCCCTGAATGGGCCGCGATACAAGCGTTGCTGATCCACGGCGGCTTCGATGGTCGTGGGTCAATCGGTCCATGATGAACATCATGGCACCGGCGCGATCGTGACTCGGCCCGTCATGGCGGCCACGGTGATTCGGTAATGTTGATTGCTCGTTACCAGGTCGATGGTCCCGCCCGACGAGGGCGATCCCAGAATGTCAAACTCGATAGTGTTGGTATTGTTGAAGCTCGCGCCGGTGATCGTCACGCCGGCGAATCGGCCGTCGGCATTGAAGTCCATCACGTAGCTGCCTGCCGCGCCCCCCGCTACCGCCGAGGAGATCACGTTGCCGCTTTCATCGGCGAGGTGGTAGCGATTGTTGGTCACGTCGAATTCGAGTCGTCGCGGGCGTTGCTGGGCAATGGCTTCATTCTGGGCGTAAAGCAGGTCCGCGATGATGATGCGACCAGCCGCCTGGATACCCATTGTTCCGGCCTGAAGCATGTGGGGCACGATGACCGCCCCGGCCAGGCCGATGATGGCCACGACAATAAGCACCTCCACCAGCGTGTAGGCGCGTCGCTTGGATTGTGGCTTGAAGGTGGACATCATCTACTCCGGTATTGCCGCCCCGGGGCTGCGCTCCTCGCGGCGGATCACTCGTCCTTGGCGCCCTGCACCTGAACCCGAGCCTTGCCTTCTTTGAGCATGCTGTTGAGTTCATCAGACTTCTGATTGAGACTCTTGAGCAAGTCGACAATCTGCTGGCGCTGAGCGCCGGCATCAGGCAGACCGGCCGCCTGGGCTTCCGCTACGGTCGTCACCGGCAATTGCATCCACTGCGTGTAGAGCACGGCGGTAAGCAGCACTGCCAACAGGGTCAGGACGGTGTTGAGGTATCTGAGTGATTGCATGTTGTTCTCCAATCAAGGTTGCGCCAATTGGTGCGACTGGGGCGCCAACCTGTACTTGTTCATCGTGCGAGTGAACAGGAGACTTAACCTTGGGATCGGTGGAAATGGCCTTATCCGCTTGATTTCGCCACGTTTCGACTCCACCCGTCAACTTGATCCGGCCATGACCCCCCGGATCGAGGTCGGACACGCGCGATGGAAGGCGATGAAAAAGGAAAGGGCGCTGCAACCGGCAGGTCGCAGCGCCCGAGTGTGCGTTCAACATCGATTTAGTAGGTGGCGATGTCGTTGGTGTTGGTCAGGTTGACCTCGGTGGCCTTGGTCGCTGCCATGCAGGCCTTGATCAGGCCGGTGCTGGTGCCCGAGTAGATCCAGCCCACGCCCGCTGCGGGAGTGGCGGCGGCGGTCGTCGAGCTGCTCTCGAAGGGGTTAACCGGCGACTGCTGGAGGTAGGGGCCGAACTTGAACACCGCGGTCTTGGTGGCGTTGGTGTTGCCGTCCACGTCGGAGAACATCGTCAGCTGGTTCCAGTTGGTCGAAAGGTCGGGGTAACCGCCCTTGTGCTGGACCTGGTAGAGCTCAAGCTGGCTGCGGATGGTCTGCAACTGGCTGATGAGGCTGCTGGCCTTGGCGCTTTCACTGGCGTTGGTGAACTGGGGGATCACGATGGCCGCCAAGATGCCAAGGATGACCACGACGATGAGAATTTCCACGAGCGTAAAACCGTTGATTCGTTTGCGGGACATTTGACGTTTCTCCAAAAAAAGTGCTTTCTCGGCAACCCTCAGGTTTGCCTCGGGCGCCAACGTGACGCCCGTGTATTTCTTTTCCGTCACTTCCACAGGCTTGGGACGGCTAACGTCCTTGTCTCGACTGCCCGAACCGGGGGAAGCTTCGAACTTCATCGACCTCGCCGCCCTCCGACTTAACCACCGAGCTTCATCACTTGGCAATCTTCGTCATCAGGCACCTACAACAAACGAAACAGCGGCCCCGCAAGCAATAAATCGGCGCACAAAATTGCCCCCAATTTCGCCAATTTCCTACCCAGTTCCTACACACCGAACAGTTTGCCGCGCCGAGCTGGCGAGAAAGCCGGCGGGGCAGGCCGTAGTCGACATGTAGCGTGTGGCAATAAGGCTCAAACTCACGGGAAATGCAGGAAGCCTGCCCAAAAAGCCGATATATCGATTGCCGGAAAACGGCGTGGGCAATGTTGTATCGCCCCGCATCCGGACTCACCTGCGGACCGTGCCTGTCCGCGTTCGGTCGTATAGCTCAAGTCCATCGATCCTTGCATCTGCTCGATGGCCACGGCCCACGCGGGCCACAGATCGCGCTAAGGCGATCACTTGACTGCAGCCCGGCGTTGTAGTCTTGACTCGGGCCACGACCCCGCCCTATTCCAACGTCACACTGTCATGAGGGCGCGTGCCGCGTGACGGCGATTGCTCCGCGTCCGCGGGGGACTCACTTATGAAACTTTCCAAGACGTCAACGTTAGCAGCCCTGGCCATGGCCTATCTGGCCAATCAGAGTAACTCGCGCCTGGTGCGTGCCCGTGAAGTGGCCGACCATCTGGAGATCGGCGCTGACAGCACGCTCAAAATCCTCCAATGCCTCAGCCGCCAACATCTGGTGCAAAGCCAACTGGGTCGTGGTGGCGGATATCGCCTGGACCGTCAAAGTGGAGACATCAGTCTGCTGGAAGTTGTCGAAGCAATCGACGGCCCAATCACAGGCGATCTCCACATCAACGGCGATATCCCGCTGGGCACCGAAGCCCGCGTCGCCCTGCTGCTCGAACTCTGCCGACGCCATGCCGCCCAGGCCCGCCGCGAACTTCAGTCAGTATCGGTCGCTGATCTGGCTGAGTGCCACACCTTGTCGCTGCTTCAGGGCGCAGCATGATTGGCTGACGCCCCGCACTCGGCACATCCAGACGCATCACCCTCGCAGCCTCTGGCCTACTACTGCTGATCTTCCTTCTTCTTATCGCCCAGCAGATCGCCCAGGCCGCCGATGCCCTTCTTAAGCTCGTCGACCGATTTGCCCGCGTCCTGGGTGATGTTGCCGAGATTCTCCTTTTGCTTTTGGAGATCCAACCCCGTCTCACCCAACTTCCGGATGGAACCGGCCATATTCACGCCCATGGCTTCAAGCGATTTGAGCTGCGCCAGTTTCGCGCCGAGTTCCGCGGTCAGTTCCGCGGGCAAAACGCCAACACCCTCTTGCATGGCCTTCTGCAGAATCGCCTTGACAAAAATGTCGGTGAGTTCGCGGATGGCCTTGGGGTTGTCACCGCCGGACCCGACATCCGTCATGCGAATTTCGGGAATCTTGATGGTCACCGGCTTAACCAGTCCGCCGAGGTTGGCGACCTGGGCCGAGACGGTGACGTCAGTGAATACCACTTCACGGATGACGAACTTCTTGCCTTGCTTCTTGACCGCGTCCGGCTCGGCTTCCTCAGCCTTGAGGCTATCTAGGATCGGCTGGTAGTTGGTTTTGCCGTCGGCTTTGAGCAGATTGACAGTGAGTTCAGTGAGGTGCAGATACGGGACCTCGATGGTGTCCCCCAGAAGTGAGGCGACGGTGAGTTTGACGTCCCCGTCTTTGAACGTCAGGAAGCTGCCATCAAAACCTGTGGGATTGTCTACCGCCAGATTGTCCATGTCAGCCTCCCCTCCGAGGATCCCGACTTGGATGCCGCGGAGTGTGGTCTCGACGCCCAGGGCACGGGTCGCGCCGGTTTCAACGCCGCGACGGGCCCAATGGTTGACCGTGAGTAGGCCGGCGACGACGAGAATCACGACCACGACGACCAGTGCCAAGACAATCTTCATGAGCTTTTTCATCGGTGGCTCCAAGGGTGAATGATGGCTGATTAACCCGAAACATCTGAGCCAATATTACCGCCAAGACACGACGATCGCGATGCTGCCTCCCGGCCTTGGTATTCTCATGCACACCCATGGCGCAGTCCAAAGAAGAGCGTGTGATGCGGCAGGCGTTGCGGCTGGCCCCACGTGGTCAGGGCTACGTCGAGCCTAACCCGATGGTCGGCTGCGTCATCACGCGGCAAGGCAAAGTGCTGGGCATGGGCTACCACGCACGTTTCGGCGGCGCCCACGCGGAGGTTGCTGCACTCCAGGACTGCCAGCGGCAAGGCAACGACCCCGCCGGTGCCGACGTGTTTGTCACGCTCGAGCCCTGCTGCCACCACGGCAAGACACCCCCCTGTACCGAGGCACTTATCGCCGCGGGAGTCGGGCGTGTCTTCGTCGCAATGGTCGACCCATTTCTACCAGTCCGGGGCAAGGGCATCAGCGCGCTTGAGGCTGCGGGGATCGAGGTCGTCGTCGGCGTGTGTCAGGCGGCTGCAGCGACACTCAACGAGCCATTTGTCAAGCGAGTCACCACGGGTCAACCCTGGGTCATCGCCAAGTGGGCCCAGACTCTCGATGGACGCATTGCCACCCGTACTGGTGAGAGCAAGTGGATCAGCAACGAACGATCTCGCCGCGTGGTGCATCAACTCCGTGCCCGCGTCGATGTCGTCATGACGGGCATCGGCACGGTACTGGCTGATGATCCGCTGCTCACCGCCCGCGATGTGAAGGTCAAACGGGTGGCGCGGCGAGTCGTCGTCGATCCTGATATCCGCCTGCCGTTGACCTGCCGCGTCTTGGGCACACTGGCTGAGGCACCCTTGACCGTGGCCGTGCGGCAGGGCATTGCCCAGAGCGCCGCAGCCGATGCACTGCGAAAGCGTGGGGTGGAAATCTTTGGCCTCCCCAACGATGTTGCCGAACCTGCCCGCATGGCGTTGGCGCCCCTGCTCACGCATCTGGCCGGGCATCATCAGGCCACTAACGTGCTGGTCGAAGGCGGCGCCACACTCATGGGTACGTTGCTTCGACAAAACCTCGTCGATGAGATCATGGCTTTCGTTGCCCCAACCGTCGCGGGCGATGCCCAGGCTGTGGGTGCGGTGCTGGGCGGACACCTCGAAAACATGCGACAGGCCCAGCGTCTGCAACTGCGAACAGCCCGACGCATCGACGATGACATCGCCCTGAACTATCGCGTGCGCGTACAGAAGCCCGACGAACAAGGCGAAGGGCCGGGTATCTGAGACGAAGCATTTTCCACGGGCATGGTGCCGCAGCATGCTACTGTATCGCTGATGGGCATCGCAATACTTTTTCTCACCTCGCTGGGCACGATCATCCTACTGGGATCGCTCGGCGTGGCGTATTCGCTGCTACATCCCCGGCGTAAAACCTACGCATATGCCCTGGCGCGGCAACTGCCGACGGATCCGGGCGCGTTGGACCTGCCCTATACCGAAACAACCTTCCATCTGCCCCATGGCATCGAAATACCCGCGTGGATCATCCAAGGCCGTCGCCCCGATGGGCCGACGCTTGTGCACACCTATGGCTGGAGCGACAGCCGCTACGACGTGCTGGCTCGTTACGCTGCAATCTGGCGGGACCTGCTGGACCAGGCGGCCTGCATCGTGCTCTACGACCTGCGTGCTCACGGCGAATCCAAAGCGACGATCAGCCACTTGAGCAACGCTGAGCGGTTCGATCTGCTGGCGATTCTCGACGAACTCGATGCGCGGGCCGCTCAGCCGGTACGGTACGTGCTGTGGGGCGGGTCGATGGGCGCCAACATCAGCATCGTCGCGGCTGCCCGGGAGATGTCGCTGAATCCCGAGCGGAAGCGAATCGCTGCGGTGATTGCCGACGGCCCGTATCGCGGCCCCGCGGAGCCGGTGGTTCGGGCGCTGTGGAACAAGCGGTACCCGCCCTACCCCATGGTTCATCTGGGGTTGATCATGTCGCTGCCATGGATCGGAGCCGAGCGGGGCTTCGACCGTGCACTGCATGCGGCCAAACTTCGCTGTCCACTGCTGGTTCTTCACGGCGACGCCGATGCCGTCTGCCGCTTCGACTCCGGCCAGGCCATCGCGGCTGCGGCGCCGGAGGGCGAATTCGTCGCCTTTCCGGGCGGGACCCACCTCGACCTTTGTCAGGACGATCCGCAACGCTATCGTGCCGCGATGTTGGGGCTACTGGCGCGGCTATGACTACTTCGCCAACTCTTCGACGCGCTCAATGAGCCAGCGTGCAAACGCTTCCTTGCCCATGCGCCCCGGTGCCTGGCGCAAGCCGCTGGCGGTCAACCACACAGGCGTCACCGCGTCGGCCTCCATGGTCCCTAGTGGGTTGGCGACAATCGCATCGACGCCCTTTCGCCGCATCTTCGCCAAGGCACGCTCCTCGAGTTGGGCTTGCTCTTCTAGTGCAAAGGCGATGACACGCTGATGCGCACGCTTCTGCGCAGCCGCCAGCGCCAACAGATCGGGTGTGGGCTGAAGTTGCAGCGTCAGGCCGGCGCTCTTGTCGCTGGGCAATTTCCCTTCCGCCACTTCGACGGGGCGATAATCCGACACCGCCGCAGCCATGATCAACGTGTCATGATCACGCAGATGGGCGTCAAGGAGTTGCTTGAGATGGGCGGAAGATTCGAAGCGGTAGATGCGAAGGCGACCACCTGATGAAGATGCCTGAACTGCGGCCAGTTCCCCCAACTGGGCGTCAAGGCCTGGTGCGGGTCCCATGAGCAGCGTCACATCGTGACCGGCTGCGATCCCCGCCTGCGACAGCCAGAAACCCATCTTGCCGCTGGAGCGATTGGAGATGAATCGCACCGCATCAATCGGCTCGCGCGTCGGACCGGCGGTGATGAGAATACGCATGAAAAATCCCACCAACTTCAGCCAATCAGCAGTCAGGCGACCTTCAGCGGTTCGGGGCCGATGGTCACCACGGTCATATCGCCGGGCCGATGCTCGGCGACGAAGGCATTGAGTTTCTCAAGCGTCACAGAGTCGACGAGTGCGGCCAACTCCTCGAGCGTGCGGGCGCGACCGTAGTTGAACTGGTCAAAAACGATGGCGTTGGCGCGGGCGCGAGTACTTTCGCCCTGCATCACCAGACTCGATTTCATCCCCACCAGTGCCCGACTAAACTCCGCTTCGTTGACACCGTCGCTGAGGCGGTGCAACTCAGCGGTAAGGACATCGAGTGTCTCCTGAGCGCGGGGGACGGTGGTACCGGCATAGCTGGCGACAATGCCGCGACGCTTATCTCCGCCATAGCGTGCTCCCACGGCGTAGCACAAGCCACGTTTTTCGCGGACTTCGGTAAAAAGCCGTCCGCTCATCCCACCCGACAAAACCGCGACAGCCGCTTTTTGCAGCACACTTTGCGGGTCGGTCTCGGCCACCGCATCGAACACCAAGCCGATATGAACCTGCGCTGTCTCGGCCGTTTCGTGCCCGTAGCCGCGCAGGGCTGTGCCCGTCTCGTGCGGCTCAGTGGCTTCGCCCGACCAATCCCCGAGTTGCTGGCTGACCAGATCCTGCAACTGCTCCCAGTCAAAATGCCCCGCGAAACCCAGAATCGCGCCGTTAGGGACAAACCCATTTTGCCAAAAGGTTTGGACTTGCCCCAGCGTAATGCTTTCGAGATGCTCCCGCCGTCCCAGTGTTGAGCGATCAAAGGGCGGGCGGAAGTGGCGGCGACGAACCTCGACGGAGACACGGCTCTGCGGCACATCGTTAAGCGCATCAATGGCCTGCAACGCCAAATCACGGGCGGGCTCCAGACCATCAGCTGGCAGCATGGGACGACGCACCATGTCCATCAGCAGCGGAAAAGCCTGCGTGAGTTTGTCACCGACCATGGTGGCGCTCAAGGTCAGATGTTCCGGTTCGGCCCCCGAGCCGCGCTGGACGCCGAGCATGTCCAGGGCATCGCTGTGCTGTCGGCTGTCAAGATCGCCAGCGCCGCGGCAGATGAGTTCAGCCAGGAGGGGCGAGACGCCTTGCTGACCCGAAGGTTCGGTGGCGACGCCCGCAGGCAACAGCATGGACATCGCCAATGACTGTGCCCCGGCCACCGGCTCAGCGACCAACCAAAGCCCGTTATCCAGGCGGTGCGTGTGGATTGAATTCATGGCCGCATTGTAGCGGCGTCACTCGGCCTCGCCGGACTGGCTGGACTCACCGAACTTGCGGGGCTCACGACCCCAAGTGTCTCGACCGCAGTGAGGTCTGCCTGAGCCTTTATGCCCGGATGGGCGGCAAGAGAGCGTTTTGGCCGGAGTCTTGTGGGCCCGCCGCGGCAGCCGAGCGTGCCAGTCGACTCTTCGCCAGTCGTGCCAAGCTCATCAGACCAACTGCCGCAAGCGTGACTAGCAGGGGTGCGATGGAGTCGCGGAAACGGATTGAGCCGTAGAAGAGTATGACCGTCACTAGTGTTGCCAGCATGGGCGCCAGGAGAACAATGGTGGCAGCTCGAGAGGTTCTCCACCCCTGCCAGGCACCGACCACGACCAGCGGAGCTATCGCCAGCCAAGCCGCGGCAAAGGCGATCCTCACAGTCGCGTTGGTTGTCGCCAGGAACGGCGAAAGAAATCGTCCAAGCTTGTACATCACCAGCGTCGGCATCTGATCCCAATGGCTCAGGGCTGCCGCACGACCACGGCGAGAAGCCTCGGCGTCACGTGCCACCTCGCCCTCGGGCAACGCGCCAAACTGCGCTTCAAGATCACTCATGCGGACCCAATCGCCGCGATAGGTCGGATCGGCGAAGGTCAACGGATTGTGACTGCCCCACATACCCTGGCCCGCGATTGTGCTCATGACCGGCTTGCCCACCACGATGGCGTTACGGACAAACCATGGCGTCAGCAGTACGGCGACCACAGCAACCTGCACAGCCCACAGTCGCAGGATGGGCAACCATTGCTGACAAAGCGCAGCGCGATACCTGAGCAGGACGGGCAGGGCAAGCAGGATGCCCAGCAACGACAACGGCACCAGAAGAAGGAGTTGCGGACGGGAGTAGATGGCCATGGTCCAACAGGCACCGGCCAGTATCGCGATCCACCGGCCACCGTGGCGGTATTGATGAATAGTTAGGGCGACAGCGAGCGGCAGGAACAGGCCGTAAGGAACCTCGCTGACAAAATGCATGGCGTAGTAGGCGTGGCCGGGGTAGACCGCCAGGATCACCGCCGCCAACAACGCCGCACCACGACCCGCCACCTGCCAGGCGATCCAGGCTACAACCAGGCACGTGGCCGCGGAGAGCGTACAAAACCAGATTCTTCCCGCGGTAAACGAACGACCCACGACCAGGTAAGCCGGCGCCAAGCTCAAAGCCGTGCCCGGCGTTCGGGTGGCGGTCGGCTGACCACTTTCCGTCACCAGTCCGTTGCCCGAAACAAGCTGGTAGGCACCCCATTCGTAATCCAACTGGTCCGGGTTGGCGTCGAAGTCAGGCGGGCTGTCCAGGCCCACGAAACGCGCCGCCATGCCCACTCGAACCAGCAGCGCCACGACAAAGATCGCCAATAGCGCCAGAATGAATCGGCGTTGTGAAAGGTGCATGAACTGCTCCAGCGTCATCGGTCGTGGCCCCAGCGGTCAGGCCGCACGGCGAAGCGGTTGAGGTTGAGTTAACGTCATGGCACCGCGACATGGCTTGCGTGCCACGCCCACCACGCTCTGGCCGCAGGGCAACGGCATGATTCGCTCTACAGCGCTCAACATCGGCACCAGCCGATCGAAGAACTTTGCCTGTCGCGCGGGAACATGCTTACGACGCAATACGACGCTGTTGAACCACCAACCCAGCAGTCCCACGACATTGCTGTAATGGCCGGTTTCCCAATCCAGACCTGCGAACTCCATCGTTCGGCGCAGGCTAGTCAGTGTGTATCGTCGGTAATGTCCCAACTCACGATCCAGCCGACCCAGCGCCAGCGGACCCGCGGGCACGAAGATCACCACTCGCCCACCCTCGCGAAGCTGGGCCGCCATCTGTGCCATAGCCCCGACGTGGTCCTCGATGTGCTCCAACACGTTGCAACTCACCACGCTGTCAAAACGTTGCGTATCGTCATCAGGCTCGGGCACATCGTGCAGATAACCATCGATACAACTGACATGGGACATATGGCGTAGTCGGTCGCGAAAACGGTCGGCGAAATTCGCCACGGGCTCGATACCCACCACGCGCTGGGCCCGCATGGATAGGAACTGCGTGATATTGCCCGTGCCGCAGCCCACTTCCAACACCGCTTGCCCAAGGTAGGGGCGAAGCTGGTTATAGACCCAATGGTTGTATTCGTAGAGTTGCTCAATGGTCTCGAGCGAATCGTCAATGACATCCGTGCCCTGCGGCACATCGGCCGTCGGGGAAATGGGAAACTGGAATGATCCACTGGTCATGGTGGCTGGTCCTCAAAACAGGCACTCGGGCCCGATACCCCATTTTCGGCAGTCGGTCTGTACGACTTAATCCCGACTTGCGGATTACGCGGGTTGTAGGAAGCCGAGCGGTTAACCGGCTGGATAGGCAACCATCGCCGCGCAGTCCGTCGGGACATGGATTTAAGTTAGTGCTTCGAGAATCTGCGCTCGCAGGACCTTGTAGTCCGTCTTACCGGTGCCCAACACAGGGATTTGCTCCACCTGCCGCACCTCATCAAGTCGCATGATGCCGTGGAACCCCGCCTCGTGAAGCAACCCATTGGCTTCCGCGAGCGTGATCGGTTGCGTGGCAAACAACACGATATGACGCCCGCTGTCCTGCTCAACGCCTTCCACAGCCACCTGGGGGCCCTTGTCGGTCGGGGGATATCGCTTGGCGAGAGGCTCCTCCAGCGCGGGCAGTGAGATCATCTCGCCACCAGCCTTGAGAAATCGCTTCAAGCGCCCAGCGAAATGGACAAACCCTTCGTCATTGATGGTCGCCAGATCGCCGGTGATATACCAGCGCGTGCCATCAATCTCATGAAACGGCGAAGGACCATCGTGGCCCAGATAACCGGGAAAAACATTCGGCCCATTGACCAGCAACATGCCTCGCGCATCGCCCTCGAGGGGTTGAAGCGTTTCGGGATCGACCAGCATCAGCCGCACGCTCGGCATGGGCTTGCCGATGCTCCCCAACTTGGTTGCTCCAGGCTGATTGGCGCTGACCAGCGGCGAGCATTCTGTGATGCCGTAGCCCTCGAAGACTGTCGCCTGAGGCGCCAGCTTCGCGGTGCGCTCAAACAGGGAAGGTGGAGATTTCTCAGCACCCACGACGACAAGCCGCAGCGATTTCAGAACATCTGCCTCAGCGCGGTCGTAGATGTAGCTGATGAAGGTGGGTGTGCCGCAGATGATCGTCGGCTTATACGCGGCGATCTTCTGCGCCAGCGCAGCGGCATCGGTAGGGTCAGGATGATGCAACACGCGCACGCCCGTCAACAACGGCATCAGCGTCGTGATCGTCATACCGAAGCTATGAAACGGCGGCAGGAAGGCCAGCATGGCATCATGCCGATCGACGTCGTAAGTTTCCAGGACGCCCCGAATGTTCGACAACAGATTGTCGTGAGTCAGCGGCACAGCCTTGGGCGCCTTTTCGGATCCGGAAGTAAAGAGCACCACAGCCGGCGACGACGGCGACGGGGCAGGCGTGGCCTTGGCGACTCGGCCGGGGAAGAGCTTGGTGCGAAGCAGGGCCACCACCTTTTCCAGCCGCCCGATATCGGCCCGCAGGTCTTCGAGAAACAGATACTCAGCTCCCGGCACCCGCACACCGATGCGATCGACGAATCGGCGCGAGGTGACGATGTGCGAAAGCTTGGTGAGTTGCGTGGCGTGGGCGAGATTAGCCGGGCCGGTGGTCCAGTTCATCATCACGGGCAATTTGCCAGCCAGGTGGGTGGCGAGAATCGCCAGGTCGCAGGCGACCGATGCCGGGAGCATGATGCCCAGATTTGGCGCAGGCAACGCGGCGAAACGTTTGGCCATGAGTTGGGCACCGACCCACATGCGCTGGCAGGTCAACACGCCCGACATGTCGTCCGCGGCCGCAACTTCGTGAGGCGAAGCCATCGCGCGTTTCACAAACGCCAATGCCAATGTGTCCGCCAACAGCACGACAGAACCCCCTGCATCGTTCTTAAACCACGCCGGCGGCGGCGGCTTGGGCGGTGCGTTGGTCACCGCGCCGTGGCCCAGTGCCCACAAATCCCCAAGCGTCAACGGCACCTGATCGCTACGAAACCCCGAGCGCTGCTCCACCGCCAGGGCGATCTCCATGCGATCAAGACTGTCGAGGCCCAGGTCATCGAGCTTCGTGGCCGGGTCCTGATCGCCAGCCGACAGCGGGCGCTTGAGCTTTTCTTCCACCACCTGCCGCACCATGGCACGCGTCCGATCGGTGACCTTATCCAGATCGAACTCCGGCCCCGATGCAGGTGGCGGATACTCAAACGACTTAGCACCAAAGAGAAAGTGATAGGGAACGTGGACGGGCTCTTCAGGGCCGGGGGCGTTGTACCACGCCTCCAAATAAGGGTTGATCGCCTCGCGCGTTGGTGCGGGCAGTTCGTTCCGCTCGACTTTCTGCACGGTGATGTGAACGTGCCGCCGGGGCGTGAGAAAGAGCAGGTTGGCCAGAAGCAGGCCCGCGCCGCGCAGCAACGTCGGCACAAGCTTCGGTGCCTTGGCTGTACGTGCCCACCCGAAACAACTGCCCCACAGGCCGCGGGTTCGCACCAGCACCACCGGGCTCTGCGGCGCCTTGGCCAGAATGTCCGCCACGCTGCGCACACCGCCAAGGACCTCGACGTTCCCCTGCCTCAACCGACCCGCAGCCCAAAGGATGTGGTTCTCACCGCGCTGCAACCCGGCCACGACATCATCGATCGCGGCTTGGGCTTCCTGTCGCGCCTGAGTGCTATGTTGGCCGAGGTTCGGAACTCGCACCGCGTTGAGCAACGGCGGAATCCAGGCCACCAGCGGATTCTCAAACACGCTGGCAAAGAGCATCGGCCGAGGCTCCAGCACGCGCCAAAGCGATATCAACACCAACGGCGGATCGGTGAACCCCGGATGGTTGGGCAGCACCAGCGCCCCCTTTAGCCCGCGAACCTGGTCGAGCCCCTCGACCGTCACGCGGTAGCGCAGCGAAAACAACGTCTTTGCCGCCAGCCAAAAGAGATATCGAAATACGAACATCAATAGGCTCCCAAGACGCGATGAGTTTACCCGCCCCCACCAGAAAAGCTCCGCCGTATCGCCGATGTCCAGCACCAACCTGCACCCTCCCTAAGCCCCACCACTTTCCCCGCACCCGCACCGGCGATACCCTACAGTCAAGCCTACAACCCCATGATGACCTCCGCCTCACAATCCCCCGCCCCCGGCCCCCCCGGCTCCCCCGGTCCCCCCGGCCCCATCGAACTCGTCGCCATGGACGTCGATGGCACGCTGTTACGCAACGATAAGCGACTCAGTCGCCGAAATGTCCAGGCCATTCAGGCCGCAGTCAAAAAAGGCGTCCACGTGGTGTTGGCCACCGCCCGCCCTCCGCGGACCATGCGCGAAATCTACCAGTTGCTGGGCCTCTCCACGCTGCAGATCAACTACAACGGCGCCCTGATACTCGACCCCGCCACGGGCACTGCTTTTCACCATGAGCCCCTGTCGCTGGAAGTGGGCATGGAGGTCATCGCCTGCGCACGACATTGTGACCCCGATGTGGTCGTCAGCGTTGAGATTCTCGACAAGTGGTACACCGACCGCCTCGACGGTTCACTGCCGACGGAGACCTCCGTAAAATTTCAGCCGGACTTCGTCGGCCCTCTGCACACCATTCTCACAACACCGGTGACCAAGGTGATGTTGCTCGCACCCGCAGTTCGGCTGGGCCCCGTGCATGCCCAGGTACGATCGCGCTTCGCAGGACGCGTGGCCATCGGCATCAGTGATCTGCACCTGATTCAAGTGACGCACCCAGCCGTGGAAAAGAGCCTGGCACTGGAACGCATCGCTGCTCACTACGGCGTGGCACGGGAACGCGTCATGGCCATCGGCGATGCTCCCAACGACGCAGCCATGCTCCGCTGGGCAGGCCTGGGCGTAGCCGTAGCCAATGCCTGGGAGCCAACCCGTGCCGCAGCCAATGTCATGGTCGCCAGCAACGATGACAACGGCGTAGCCGAGGCATTCAACCGCTTCGTGCTCTAGCTGACAACAACCGCGATCATCTCGACAAAAAAACCGCCGCAGCGCCCTATCTGCGGCAACTGTGGCGGTAGGAGATTCGATTCAGCCGGGGCACCAAGCGGGTCACCGCCCTGCACGCCCCCAGCCGACACAGATCACTTGACCTCAATCTTCCGCGGCTTGACTTCCTCACGCTTGGCAAACGTCAAGTGCAACACACCATCCTGAAGCTTGGCCTCGCACCTGTTCTCATCCACGGGCGTGGGCATTGTGAACGCGCGGGCCACACGCAGGAATCGCCGCTCGGTCAGATGCTGCTGACCTTTGGCCGTCTCAGCTTTGCGCTGCCCAGCGAGTTGCAGGATGCCGTTCTCCAGCGTAACGCTGATCTGATCCTTGGTGAAGCCGGGCATCTCAGCATCGACATAGACGTGGTCATCATCCTCGCGGATGTCCACGGGGTAAGCGCCCGTTAAAGCGTTGCCCTCGTCGTCATTCCACGCTCGTCGAAGTGCCCGACCAAATTCACGGTCCAGCGCATCAAACGGGCTGTCAATCCATCCGGTGCGTCGCAGTGTGGGAAGCATGGTGAGTCTCCTTTCTTTGGTTGGGGGTTATTGACTATTGCTTCCTTAAATAACCCAGGCGAACACGCCCGCCTGGCGACAAGGAATAAAGCAACTGCCATGCCAGTCCCGACCCCCACTGAAACGCATAAAAACGGGGCTAAAGGTGCCATTTCGGCACCCACATCAATGCTCGCTGCATTCTTGGCAAGAGGCCACGTTGGATGCCGGTCCAAAGCTCTGCCCATTCTCGAGGCGTCATGCTCCTGCTTACTGCCCCGCGACCCCCGCCCCCCCCATCGGCGAGGCCGATAAGCTCGGTCCGATATAAACCCTGTTTACAGTCAGATTGAGCGTCCCCCCCACGGTGGCGGCCTTTCCCGCAAGGAAATATTCCGCTTACGCAAGGAGATATTCCGCTCACGCAAGGAGATATTCCGCTCACGCAAGGAAATATTCCGCCCACGCAAGGAAATATTCCGCTCACGCACGGAGATATTCCCCTCACGCAAGGAGATATTCCGCCCACGCACGGATATATTCCGCCCACGCACGGAAATATTCCGCCCACGCAAGGAGATATTCCGCTCACGCAAGGAAATACTCCGCCCACGCAAGGAAATATTCCGCCCACGCAAGGAGATATTCCGCTCACGCAAGGAAGGATTTCCCTCGCATCCGATGCGCGAGCTGCGCACCGACACACCCGCCCGATAACCCAACCAACCCAATCGCCCGTCGCAGCAGGTCGCGGGATGGGTGTTGCCACTTGGATGATGGATTGGCTTGGCGCGGCGCGAACGTATCGGTAAAATCTCAATCACGGCCGGGGGACCCTTTCCCGACCGCCGGTTCAAGCAGAAGCGGACAGCCTGCCTTGACCGGGATATACAGACGGTCCAATCATTGTTAGGCTCACAGACCTGAGGCCAGAGATGACGCTCGGAACTTGGGTATGCTTCGATTGTCGCTTGGCTCAGCGCCACCCGACCTGGCGCCATATCGGTGTCGTTCGCCCTTACCTGATCGGTGGAACAAGTATCGGAACGGTCAAGTGCTCCGAGTGTCATAAGCTCTGCAACTTCCTCGGTCCGGAAATTGAGTTGCCGCCAAAACGCGACTTCAAGGCTTGGGAGACTTTGCGGCAGGAGGTAATGTTGGCGAGGCAAGAAGCTTTGGACGACCGACACAAGCGGAGCATCCGTCTAAAGCACGACCTCGAACAGCGTATTCAGGAACTCAAAGATCGCGGCCCGGATAAAGAGCGAGAGCGGCTAATCAAGTTTCTCGAAAGCCAGATCGCAAGGGCCTAACTAACCACTGCAGTAAACGAGCACGCGTGCGTCGTAAATTGTCATCGAGCCTTGTGCGTCCTGCCCCGCACGCGGCTCGCCACTGAGCGGCAGCGTTAGCTCGCACTCCGACACCGATGGACGATCCGAACGTACAGAATCCGGGCCACTGGGTGATGGTCGACGCCATCAACGGCTCAACACGCCTGGTGATGCGGCTGCGCACCGACCGACCCACCGATAGCGATATTGGCTCCTACGCGACGGCAGTGGTGATCGGATGGGAGTTTTCCCCGAAGGAAGGCACCGCCAAGCCTCCCGATGCCATATATCAGCAGATGTTGGGCTTCGAACAGGCCTTGGATGAGCTGTCGATGGAGAACGGTCACTCCTACCTGATGAACGTTGGCACCGGACTTGGTCTGCGGGAGTGGTGCTACTACACGAAAGACAAAGTGCATTTCACGCAGCGGCTCAATGAGTTGCTCGCGGGGCACGAACGCTATCCGCTCAAGATCGAGTTCTACGACGACCCGGAGTGGAAGGTGTGGCTCGATCTCCGTCAAGCATACGAGCGTGCGGGCGAACCGGCCGTGCGATCTAACCCACCGCTGCAACGGACCGGGGCCGTCGGTATAGTCTCTCGCATTCGAAAGTGGTTCGGGCGCGGCCCCGGCCGCTGAACGGTTCTACGTAGCCAACTCTGGAAGGAGTTCTATGCCATCGACAATTCAATGTGGAAAGCACACCGTGGAGCACGGCAAGCTCACGGGTTCCGAGTTTCGCGACGTTTGCCTCGGCGGCGCTGTCTTTGACGATGTCAATCTCGCCAACACTCGGTTCCACAACGTGAATCTGTCGGGGGCCCGATTCGACGACGTGAATCTGTCGGGCGTTGAGATCACCAACGCCAACTACACCGCGATGAAGGTTGATGGCATTCTCGTCACTGAGCTGCTGAAGGCCTATCAGCGAGTTGGCTAACTCTCCGCTGCAACCGGACCGGGGCCACGACGGTCCTTGTGGTTCCATCGCTGGTCGTCGGCCCGGGCCGGTGGCTGTGGCAAAGGCTCTGCGTGCCACCGCAGGACCGCCAGTGATGCGTGACCGATCATGAAAATCTTGAGGTTACAACGACTTGACCACAACCATCTCCCACGCTTGCGGGGATGTTATATTGGCCTCGGAAGCGTTTTCGGGGTGTTAGACGGATCCATCTAATTACTGTTATACAGCGGGGAGTCATGCGCTGGTCGAAGCTCAAACAGCAAGTTGAGAGCATGTTTGCCGACGACGTCCGCGGCCGCGTGGAGTTGCGCACGACGCGCTATTCCAAAGCGCACGATCAATTCGGTCGCAGTTGGATCACGGTCGACGGCCAGGAAATCGTGAACATGTCCAACTACCTTCCTAGCGGAAGCACGATCGCGGATAACGATCCGACTCGCTTTGAGCGGGGCGTTTTTGCCGGGTATGATCTTTCGCAGGCAATGCGTTTGTTCATCACGCTCTCAATCGACGACGCACTTGCATCCGACAATCCGTTGATTCGGGCGTTGGCCGTGCTGGATCGTCGAGTGGGAAAGCGGCGTCTTACAAGATTGGTCGCCGCAGACGAGCAACCGCTGGTCAAGCAACTGTTGGCGCTGCGGACACCGCAAGCGGCGGGTGGTTGTGGCAAAGGCTCTGCGTGCCACAGGCGGACCACCAGTGATGCGTGACCGCAATACGATGCCCCGATCTCTACGCGCCGTCACCGCAAGGCGTTGAACATCCCGGGCCACGCCCACCGAATGTGAGGAGTCCATTGAGGTTTTGTATTCCTCGTGGCCTTTGTGTCCTTTGTAGTTCCTCCCCCTCCCTCCCCTCCGCTCCACGCCTTCCTTCGCGGCTTCGCGGCTTCGTGTTCATTCTGTATGCCTCCCACGCGCGCGGTTTATACAATGGCGGGCATGAGCATTCGCGTCGCCATCATCGGTCCCACCAGTTACACCGCCCTGTACCTCATGCTGTGGCTGGCGCGGCATCCCGCAGCCCGGATCACTTACCTGGCCAGCCATCGCAACGATCAGCCGGATGTCTTTGCGGAGTTCCCCCAACTCGTGGGACGGCTGCCCCGCGATCTGGTGAGCCTACCCATTGATCCGGCTGCCATGGCGCAGGCGGCGGATGTCGCGTTCCTCTGCGTGCCCCACGTGGCGGCCATGCAGTATGCCCCGCTGCTTCTCAACGCGGGCCTGCGGGTCATCGACCTCTCGGCTGACTACCGCCTGCATGATGCCGATCTCTACAAACGGGTTTACGAGCACGACCACACCGATCCGGGCAATCTTTCGCGGGCTGTTTACGGTCTGCCTGAGTTCTTTGCCGAACAGATCAAGGGCGCGCAACTGGTGGCCAACCCCGGCTGCTATCCCACTGCGGCGACACTAGCGATTGCGCCGCTGCTGGCGCGGAGCATGGTCAAGCCCACGGGCATCATCATCAATGCAGCCTCGGGCATCACCGGTGCTGGTCGGGCTGCCAAAGCGCACCTGCATTTCCCGGAGATGAACGAGTCGTTCCTGGCCTACAACATCGGCCTCCACCGTCACCAGCCGGAGATCGAGCAGACTCTGACGCAGATCAAGGGCGAGCCGGTTGGTGTGCTCTTTGTGCCGCACTTGCTGCCTCTGGACCGCGGCATCCTCGAGACGATTTACCTTGACCCGATGGACGATGATGTGACCGATCAGGAGTTGCGTGAAGCGATGGAGGATGCTTATGAAGATCAGCCGTTTGTGCGGTTGCGCAGCGACTCGCCCAACGTCAAGCATGTGCGGGACACCAACTTCTGCGACATCGCTGTCAAGCTCTGCAAGCCTGCTAATGAAGCTCACGGGCCGGGCAAGGTGGTGGTGATCAGCGCCGTTGACAATATGATCAAGGGCGCCAGCGGACAGGCGATTCAGAACATGAATTTGATGTTTGAGCAGGACGAGACTGCGGGGCTGCTCTGATTTGGGTGAGGATTGGTCGGCCGCACGCATGACGCAAGATGCTGGGGGAGGTCGTGTCGCTACCATGTCGCTATGGCGCTGATTTATCTGGACAACAATGCCACGACGCAGCCGCTGCCCGAAGTGGTGGCGGCCATGACGGAGATGCAGGAGCGGCTATGGGCCAATCCTTCGAGCGTGCATCGAGCCGGGCAGCAGGTGCGGCAACGCCTGGAGTTGGCGCGGGCTTCGGTGGCGCGACTCATCAATGCCCAGGATCGCGAGGTGATCTTCACCTCCGGCGGCACCGAGGCCAACAACCTGGCGCTCTTTGGCTATCTCGTCGGGCTGGCCACGTCCACGCCCCATCAGCGACGGCCGCTGCTGATCACCACCCGCACCGAACACACCGCTATTCGACAGCCCGCTGAGGCATTGACAGCCGCGGGCGTCGAGGTGGTGTATCTGCCTGTGGACAATCAGGGGCGCGTCGATCCGTCGCAGCTCATCGCAGCGCTGGCGGCACACGCCGATGACAAAACGCGGACGCTTGTGAGTATTCAATGGGCCAACAATGAGACAGGTGTGATTCAGCCGGTGGCGGAACTGGCGCAGGCGTGCAGGCGTCACACGACCGGGCTGCCCGTGGTGTTTCACTGTGATGCGACACAGGCGGTGGGCAAGATTCCCGTCGATGTGCGCAGCACCAATCTCGACATGCTCACGCTGGCGGGGCATAAGTTTCATGGACCAAAGGGCGTCGGGGCGCTGTGGATTCGCAGCGGGGTGCGGCTGCGGGCACAGAACCGCGGTGGGCCGCAGGAACGTGAGAGGCGTGGCGGCACGGAGAACACGCCGGGCATAGTGGGTATGGGCGTCGCCGCGGATATGGCGGCGGCGTTCGTCAACGACCAGTCCCGAATCGCCGCACTGCGCGAGTTGCGCGATCATCTGGAAGCAGGCTTGCTCGCGACGATGCCCGGGGCTGTCGTCAACGGCGGTGCTGCGCCCAGGCTGTGGAACACCACCAACATTGCCTTTCCCAAAATCGAAGCCGAGGCCATTTTGCTGAGCCTCTCAGAGCGCGGCATCTGTGCCTCGGCAGGGGCGGCGTGTTCCAGTGGCTCGCTGGAGCCTTCACCCGTGCTCCTGGCAATGGGCGTGGATGAGCCCCTGGCGCACGGCTCGGTACGCTTCTCTCTGAGTCGTCTCACGACTCGCGATGAAATTGACCAAGGTCTGACGATTGTTCCGCCAGTCATCGAGCGACTGCGACGAACGCTGCCTATGTAGGCTTTGAACATTCGACTGCGGTTCACTCGGAACCTCGGCATGCGTTGCGCCTACCATGCCTTGATGTCTACCAGCAAAAAACACACCGACAATGAAAATATGCAGGGCTTTCTGGATGATGCCCTCGACCACCTGCAAATCGAAGGCGAGATGCGGACGTTGATGATCTGCCCTTACCGCGAGGTGCAATTCGAGATTCCCATTCGTCGCTGTGATGGAACGTTGAAGGTTTTTCGCGGCTTCCGCGTGCAACACAATCACAGTCGCGGGCCGTTTAAGGGCGGGCTGCGTTACCACCCGCAGGTCGATCTGGAGCATGTGCGTGCGCTG
This sequence comes from Phycisphaeraceae bacterium, assembly GCA_041736565.1. Classification (GTDB taxonomy): domain Bacteria; phylum Planctomycetota; class Phycisphaerae; order Phycisphaerales; family Phycisphaeraceae; genus JBBDMX01. Next base: position 59,027 of record JBGSTK010000155.1, read on the forward strand.
GCCTCGACGATGACCTGGAAATGCGCCCTGGTTGATGTCCCGTTTGGCGGAGGCAAGGGCGGCATCGATTGCGACCCGCGGAGTCTGACCGCCGGCGAACTGGAATTGCTCACCAAATCATTGACCGATCGACTCGGACCACTGATCGGGCCTGACCACGACATCCCTGCGCCGGACATGGGCACGGGCCCCCGCGAGATGGCGTGGATTGTCGATGCCTACGCCAAGCACAACGGCTTTGAGCCCGCGGTGGTGACAGGTAAGCCGTTGGCGCTGGGTGGCTCACCGGGGCGAACAGCCGCGACGGGACGGGGCGCAATGCTCAACACCGTGTGGGCCTGCGATGCTCGCGGCATAGACATCAAGGGTGCCACGGTGGCGATTCAGGGCATGGGCAACGTCGGGCAGTGGGCGGCGGAGTTGCTGGAGCAGAAGGGCGCGAAGATCGTCGCGGTAAGCGACTCGCGAGGGGGTGTGTTCAATGCTGCGGGGCTGCACCTCGCGCCGATCATTGCCGCCAAGGCGGACACCAGCGCCAACCGACGCGTGCAGGATGTGGACATCGAAGGCGAGCGTATCGACAACGATGCATTGCTGGCGCTGGATGTCGATGTGTTGATTCCTTCGGCGCTGGGCGGCGTCATCACCAGTGACAACGTCGGGCAGATCAAGGCCAAGGTGATTGTCGAGGGCGCCAACCTGCCGACGACTTACGATGCCGCGGCGAAGTTGGAGGAACGGGGCGTGCACATCGTGCCCGATATTCTGGCTAATGCCGGGGGCGTGACGGTGTCGTACTTCGAGTGGGTGCAGAACCGTCAGCGATACCGCTGGGATGAAGCGCGGGTCAACAAGGAGCTGGAGGCCACGCTGCGTCAGGCATGGGAAGCCATGCAAAAACGCGCGGAGCACGACAAGATCAACCACCGGCTGGCGAGTTATGTAATCGCTGTGGAACGGGTCAAACAAGCCATCGAACTCCGCGGGTTCTAACGTGCGTCAATGAGTCAGTCATCCGGGTAACCCCTGTTCATTTTCGGTGGGCCTGATAAACTTTTACCGATGAGCAAGCAAACCACCATCAAGCTGGGGCTGATTCAGCACGCCTGCGGGCCCGACCCGGCTGCGAATCTCGCCACCGCCCAACGCCTCATCCGCGAGGCAGCGGGAAAGGGCGCTGAGATCATCGCCACCCAGGAGCTTTTCGTCGGCACCTACTTCTGTCAAACCGAAGATGAAACCAACTTCGCGCTGGCTGAGCCGATCCCCGGCCCGACTTCGCAGAAGCTCTGTGAACTGGCCAAGGAACTGGGCGTCGAACTGACCGCTTCGCTTTTCGAGAAGCGAGCCCCGGGCCTGTATCACAACACGTCGATCATGATCGATCCGACGGGGAAGATCATCGGCAAGTATCGCAAGATGCACATCCCCGATGACCCGCGGTTCTACGAGAAGTACTACTTCACGCCCGGCGACCTGGGCTTTGGGGCACATCAGCTTCGTCACGTCAGCGCGGGCATGCTCGTCTGCTGGGACCAGTGGTATCCCGAAGCGGCGCGACTCACAGCCCTGCGCGGTGCCCAGGTGCTCTTCTACCCCACCGCCATCGGGTGGTATCACGGCGAAACCGCTGCCGATCGCATCCAGCAAAAGGATGCCTGGCAGACCATCCAACGCGCTCATGCCATCGCCAACGGCGTGTTCGTCGCTGCTATCAATCGCATCGGAGTCGAAGGCGAATTGAAATTCTGGGGCTCATCATTCGTCAGCGACCCGGGTGGTGTCATCATCGCTCAGGCGCCAGCCGAGGAAGAATGCGCACTGGTCGTTGAATGCGACTTGAATCGCATTGAAGAAATCCGTCACGGTTGGCCGTTTCTCCGCGACCGCCGCATTGACGCCTACGAGCCCCTCAGCCGCCGTTTCATCGACTGAGCCCAGCGACGATCGAGTTGAAGTTGAAGCATGGCGCGACAAAAGCTGCGTACGATCATCCGCCGATGGGTGGCAATTTCACCAGCACCACACGCGGATTGGTGTAGCTGCCCGTGGGTGTGTGGGTGGCGTTGGCGTGGCTGTCCCACACGATCTGGCCGTGATCCAGCAGTTCCTGATAGAACGCGCGGCGGGCTTCAAATTCACCCGACTTCTGCGGTGTCGCGTAGGTCATCCCGCTGGTGTATCGGTCGTAGGCCAGCTCGCAGATGGCGACGTGGGTGATGCCCAGGCGACGCACGTTGTCGAGACTGCCCCACTCCGCGGCAAAGAGGCCCGTGTTCAGCACGATCGACGCACTACCGCGGCTATGGGGTGCCGGCGTGATGATGCCCAGTTGCAGGCCTGTGGTGAAGTCCGAAAGAATCCGCATTCCACCAGCCGACTCGTGACGAAGCCAGCTATCGAGGCGACGGCGGCTGTCGTCGGGAATCTGCTGGAGGTAGTCGGCCATCAGCGGCACCTGACGGGTGACCACGACCAACAGCAGCAGCGGGACAACCAACCGCGACAGAACGGCCCAGGCATTGGGTCCACTGCGACCACCGGCTGTGTCGTCCGTTGAGCGCGGTGACGTTACTTTGGCCAGCAGTCTTGCCGCATCGAGGATGCCCAACCCCGCAACGACATGCGTCAGCACCATCACCGGCAGGAGGTAGCGATTAAAGGGTAGGGGGCACAACGCCACCAGCAGCGCCAAATACGCCACCGGTGCCAGAGCGACAACCCGCTCCATGGGCGAGCGATGCCGCCAAGTCGCCAGCGTCCTTGCGATGTGAAGACCCGCCAGGAGGGCCACTGGCAGTGTGACCTCACGCCACCATTGGCGGAGCCAATAGACGTTGGGCAGGCCGGTGGTGACGCCATCGTGGTTGGTCACGCCGTGACGCGCCTCGAAGGAGAAGGATTTGGCGAAGCTCGACCAATCGGTCAGTACGCGGTGATTGACCAGCAGCAACACGGCGACGAACGCCAGCAGGAGCACGACCATCCGCCAGCGCCGGGCGCGGGGCATGGTCAGTGTCCAGACGAGAGGTAGCGCAGCGACCAGGCCGACGATGCCGACGTATTTCCCCGAGGCCGCCAGAGCACAGGCGGCACCCAGGGCGACGATGCTCAACAGGTTTCGGTAGCGATAGCAGGCCGCCAGAGCCGCAAGCACCAGTGCCAATCCCATGACCAGGGCGGTGTCTTCCTTGAAATCATGGGCGTAGATCAACAGGGAGTGTGACATGCCCGTGACCAGGCCGACGCACGCCATCGCCCACCAGCCGCGCATCCAATAGGCGGTCAACGCCAGCGCAGCCACGGCAATGGCGGCAAACGCGGCGGAGACATACCGGCCGATGACGACGATGTGTTGCAGAACTACCGACGGTGTGCCCGACGAACCCTCCCCACCCGGCCACCAGCGCCAAGCGAGTTGCACTGTTTCAACCATCATGAGCGGATGATGGAAGTTGCGGACATCGTGGAAGATCTGCTCAGCCTTGGTGCGTTCATCGGCGTGGTAGCGATAGGGCAGCACGTCGTTATGAAGCACCAGGGGCACCATGCTCGCCAGCCACACCGCCATCAGAGCAAACGCCATCAGCACCGCACGCCAAACCAGCGCAAGCTGACGCCACCATTGCGGCAGCGTTGCTGAAACCCGTCGTGGCAGCGTCACCCAGCGATTCACATCCAAGGTAGTCAAAGACGTCACTACTCCAGGTCATAGGGGAGCACGGAAAGCCAATTCATGACACAAGCAGGCAAATTGAAGGGCTACTCGCGCTCGGAGGCGGCGCTTTCGTTTTCCCGGGCAATGCGTTGGGCGTTACTCTCGTTGCGATCGTCGGAGCCGGAGGCCTCCGCGTTCAGGGCGTCCTCATTCTCAGGGGCGTCGCCGAATATCGCACGGCCCACGCGCACCACGTTGGCACCCTCCTCGACGGCAACCTCAAAATCATCGGTCATGCCCATGGAGAGTATGTTGAAGCTATCGCCCCCAACATGCTGGCTACGCATGTCGTGGAACAACTCCGCAGCACGGGCGAATACCGGGCGCGATTCCTTCGGGTTTTCGCTCCAAGGGGCCATGGTCATCAACCCGCGCAGACGCAGATGGACCATGGTGTCGATCTGCTGGGCGACATGGGTGACGGCCGGCAGTGACAGGCCGAACTTGCTCTCCTCGCCGCTGGCGTTGACCTGAAGAAGGATTTCGATGGGTCGTTCACGGCGGGCGCCGATCTGATGCAATTCCTCCGCCAGACGAAGGCTGTCGATGCTATGGATGAGTCGCACCAGGGGCACGACCTGTTTGACTTTGTTGCGTTGCAGGTGGCCGATCATCCG
>JBGSTK010000275.1:0-16295 GCA_041736565.1 Phycisphaeraceae bacterium
GCTTGCCTTCGCCCGAGCCCGAGCCGTCGCAACTGCCATCGCGCTGCCGTTCCCGTTTGCCAAACTCGCTGGCGATCGGCGAATCGGCGGTGACATCGACGCTCTGGCATGTGCGGTCACGGTCGCGGTCACGCACGCCGACGCGGTCCTTCTTGGGGGCTGCATCGGCACCGGCCGACATGAACACTACCGCCAAACCGGCGGCGAGCACTGAATTAAGTAGACGCATGGTTGGACTCCTTTCGCCGTTTCGGCGAAGTTAGGGTTTCGATACCGGCATGAGCTTTTTCAGAATTCTGATTTCCGTTGCCGTTCACGTTATTCAACGCAGCCCCGCGGGCTCCCCTGCGGAGGAAAACAAGATTTTTCCCTCGGATGTGGACGATGAATCCGCAGATGGACTCGCCCAGCGATCAAGACCTGATGCGCTTGCTGGCCGGAGGCGACACGCAGGCCTTGACGATATTGGTGCGTCGCCACCAGCAGCAAGTGCTGTCGCTGGCGACGCGGCTGCTTGGCCGGGTTGAGGATGCGCAGGACATCACCCAGCAGACCTTTGTGCGGGTCTGGCGTGCAGCGCCGGATTGGCGTGACGAAGCGCTGTTTACCACCTGGCTCTATCTCATCGTGGTCAACCTCTGCCGGGATGCCAGGCGTGCCGCCCTGCGCAGGCCCGCCCCCGCATACCGGCCTGCCTCGACGGACCTCCCCGCAACCCCCGACCGCGCCCCCATCGAACGCGACGAACAGGCCCGCATCATTCGCCAGGCCATCGATGCCCTGCCGCAGCGACAGCGAACGGCCCTGATCCTCCAACGGTACCAGGGCCTCAATCACACGCAGGTCGCCCAAGCCACCGGCTGGTCGGTTTCCGCCGTCGAATCGCTGCTGGTGCGTGCCTACGCCAATTTGCGTCCCCGACTCCGCGACCTCTGGGAGAATGCTGACTAGCCTTCCGCAGGGAACCGCGTCGATGAACGTCTAATGAAGTGTGGAAACGAAAATGAAGCATCTAAGTGAACTGGAGCTTGTCCTCTGGGCCTCGGGTCAGGTGCCCGCCGGGAATCGCCCCGAGTTGGCGCGGCATATCGAGCAATGTCCCGAATGTGCCGCCCGCGCTCGTGAGTTGACCCAGTCCTGGGCCCTGCTTGGTCAATGGACGCCCCAGGCACCCGAGGTCGATCTCACCGCCGCGGTGCTGGCGCAAGTGCGTCAGGAAGCCCGGTCCCACACAGTGGTCGTGCCCCTTCGCCGCTGGGTCTGGCCCATGACGAAACTTGCCGCCGCCGTCGCACTTGCGGCCGGTGTCGGCCACACCGCGGGACGACTCTCCTGGCAACCGCCTGCGCCCATCAATTCTGCGCCCGTCGATCAGCAGCAGGTGCTGGCGGACCTCCAACTCAATGTCTTGGGATCGCTGTCGCCGGCCGGTCTGGCTGCGGCCATGGACTCACTCCACGATGCGGTTGACGACGCCGCCAAAAACGAGGTGAACGGATGACCCGATCCAACCTGCTCATCTTTATCATCGCCGCCTGCGTCGCACTCGCCACGCTGGGCATCACCTGGGCACGCGGGCCCGGCGGCGGCACGTCGGAGAACGGCACATTGGCGGGCGAGCGACCCGTGGTCTGCCGCTGGCTTCAACTCGATGCCGACGCCAGCCGCAAAGTGCAGGAGGCTGACCCCGATTACCAGGCCCAGGTTCAAGCGCTGCGAGAACAGGCGGAAGCGGCCCAGCGTCGCCTGGCGGAATTGCTCGATGCCGGCGCCGACGATGCCGCCATTCGCCAACAGCTTGAAGTCTCCCTCCTAGCCCAGGCAACCGTGGAGCGGCGGGTGCTGGACTATGTGCTGGCGATTCGGCCTCAACTCACCACCCCCCAGCAAAAACGCCTGCTGGACATTACCGCCCAAGGCGTGCGACAAGGCGGCCAACACCGTCGTCGCTACGGTGCGGGTGGGTCCGGCGGAGCTGACTCCGATGCAACGCCCGGCCCAGGTGGCGGCGGCGGTCACGGCCGTGGACGCGATTGATTCCGCTACGCTTGCCCGCAGGTCACGAGACCCGCAGTTTTGTGCGCACAGTTGTGACATCAAATCAAGACAACTCGCGCATTTTTGCGCAATGCTCGTTGCTCCGCCGTCATCGCCAACGGCAATCTACACCCACCCACGCGACAGCATTGTGCGCACAAACCCGGCGCGCCACCCCTCTATAGAGGCCCACCCCATCCAGCGGTACAATCTCTTTCACCTCTTTCGGGAATCTCAACATGATCCGGGAAAACGTGCCTAATTCTTCGCTGGCCACCGTCGCACTGGTGCTGGGCATCCTGGGACTGGGATGCCCACTGCTGGGGGCGCTGGCACTGGTACTGGGTTTCGTGGCGCTGGGTGAGATCGACCGTAGCGATGGCCGGTTGCAGGGCCAAGGTCGCGCCCGCACCGGGGCCATCCTCGGCGGCGTGGGCACGCTCCTCCTCGTGGTAGCCATCCTCGCGGGCGTCGTCCTGCCGGCGCTTCAACCGCGACGCAATCCTCGTGGCGGCAGGCAGATGCAAAACAGCACTCAGGTCCGCGGCATCATCCAAGGCTGCATCCTCTACGCCCAGAGCAACAACGAGTACTACCCCGGCCTGACCAGCACCGGCGGGAGCAACATCCCCAGTGTCAGCGGCCCAACGCTCTACACCGTGGCGCCCAACGATCAGTCGGCATCAAACCGCCTGGCCATCCTGCTCAACGGCAACTATTTCACACCTGAATACGCGCGCAGCCCCAACGAGAACACGCCCAAGAATGCTCCCGCACTCGGCAGCCCGTTGACCACCGGCAACTTCTCTTACGCCATGCTGCAAATCAGCGGCACGCCGCGCGATGCCGGACGAGACAAGGAGTGGAAAGCCACGACCAACACCCAGGCCGCTGTGATGGGCGACCGCGGCTTGGGTGGCAACCTCAAGACCACCACCATCCACGTCTCAACCACCACCGACCCTGCAACCACACCCAATGACTGGCGCGGGAGCGTGGGCTGGAATGACAACCACGTCGAGTTCATGACCTCCGCCCTGATGCCCAACACCAAGTACGACCAGACGCTCAACACCGACGACAATCTCTTTGTCGAAGAAAACAACCTGCCCAACGTCACCCCCGGTGCCAATGCGCTTTTCATCTACGATTGAGGCCACACTTCATCACGCCGCAGTACAATCACTTTCACCTCTTTCGGGAATCTCAACATGGTCCGGGAAAACGTGCCTACTTCTTCGCTGGCCACCGTCGCACTGGTGCTGGGCATCCTGGGGCTGGGATGCCCACTTTTGGGTTTGATGGCACTGATACTGGGCTTCGTGGCACTGGGTGAGATCGACCGCAGCGATGGACGATTGCAGGGCCAAGGTCGCGCCCGCACCGGGGCTATCCTCGGCGGCGTGGGTACGCTCCTGCTCGTCGTGGCTATCCTCGCGGGCGTCATCCTGCCGGCGCTTCAACCGCGCCCTCATCACGGCAGCAGGCAGATGCAAAACAGCACGCAGGTCCGCGGCATTATCCAAGGCTGCATACTCTACGCCCAAGACAACAACGAGTACTACCCCGGCCTGACCAGCACCGGCGGGAGCAACATCCCAAGTGTCAGCGACCCAACGCTCTATACCGTGCTGCCCAACGATCAGTCCGTCGCCAACCGCTTAGCCATCCTGCTCAACGGCAACTTCTTCATGCCCGAATACATGCGCAGCCCCTCCGAGACCACACCCAAGAATGCTCCCGCACTTGGCGGCCCGCTGACCACCGGCAACTTCTCTTACGCCATGCTGCAAATCAGCGGCACCCCGCGCGATGCCGAGTGGAAGGCCACGACCCAGACGTTGGCCGCCGTCATAGGCGACCGAAGCTTAGGCGGCAACCTCACCACCACCAGTATCCACGTCGCATCCACCACCGACCCCGCAACCGCACCCAATGACTGGCGCGGCAGCGTGGGTTGGAATGACACGCACACCGAGTACATGACCTCCGCCCTCATGCCCAACACCAAGTACGGCCAGACGCTCAACACCAACGACAATCTCTTTGTCGATGAAAACAACCAGCCCAACGTTACCCCCGGTGCCAACGCGTTATTCATCTACAACTGAGTCGCTCAACAGCAGAATCACACCATGGACACCGGCGGGGCCTCGCATCCATCGACACCACCATCTCACGCGACTGGGCCGCTGGTCACACTCGCGGTGCTGTGGCTCATCGGCACGACGTTGGGGTTGTGGGTTCAACCACCCGGCATCATCTGGCTTTGGCTGGGACTGACGGCAATCGGCGCGGTCGGCGCGGGGGTCATGCTCCCGCGGCGACGTTTCGGCGCTGTCCGCTGCTGGGCGGTGGTCATGGCGGTGCCTCTGGCGGCGGCGTGGTTCACCATCCGTCACAGTCCCGCGCCCGACTCCATCGCACGACACCTCGACGATGAGCCACGACTGGCGACGGTCACTGGCATCGTCGCAGATCAACCGCACCTGGCTCCAGCACAGCGCGGCAGCTTCGCACGCTTCGCAACCTGGGAGCCGCCGCAGACGCTATTTGTCCTGGATGTGCATGCCCTTCGTCACGGCCACGACGATCAACCCGCCTCGGGCCGACTGCTGATCAGACTCGACGAGGCTGACCACCTGCTCCAGCCCGGCTCGCGCTTGCGCATCACCGGGTGGATGGCACGCTTCGAAGGCCAGTTCAACCCCGGCGACCTCGACATGGCGGCCCTGATGGCGCATCGCGGCATCGACGGCCGACTCTCGACGCGCGGCAGGGATAACTATGCCATCCTTTCGCAACCCGGCTCGCTGTCCCGACTGCTCGGATATCGCAAGCACCTCGCGGACGCGGCTGCGTGGTCGCTTCACCTGGGCCTGGGTGATGACCCGCAGCACAACGCGCTGCTCGACACTGTGCTGCTTGGCCGATGGAGTGACGATATCGCGCCGCTGCAGGAGGCCTTTCGTCGCACCGGTCTGGCGCATCTGCTGTCGATCAGCGGGGCACATCTGGCGATTCTGCTGGGGCTGGTGTGGCTGGTGGCGCGGCTATTCGTGCCTCAACCGCGTCGAGCAGCGATGGTGGTGCTGACGGTGCTGCTGATGTATCTGGCCGCGTTGCCGATGTCCGTGCCGATCGTGCGATCCGCGATCATGGCGGGGCTTTTCTGCGTGGCGTATGCAGCGGGTCGGCGAGTTCCCGCCATCGAAACGCTCGCTGCGTCGTGCATCATCGTCGTGCTCCTTCGTCCCGCCGATGTCGCCAGCCCGGGCTTTCAACTGTCCTTTGGCATCACGGCCGGGCTGCTGCTGTTGACCAGCGATCTGAGTCGGCGAATCTACCCCGAGCCGCTGCTCCCCGTCACGCAGCATCACCGCCTGGCGTGGATGAAGCGATGGATGGCCAATGTGCTGGCGGCGAATCTCGTCGGCTTCGGCGTGGGGCTTCCACTGGTCGCGTTTCACTTCGGGCTCGTGTCCACCTTCGCGCTGTTGCTCTCGGTACTGACGTTGCCGGTGGTGACGCTGACGCTCGGCCTGGGTTTCGCCAAGATCGTCGTGGGCCTGATGCTGCCGAGCCTGGGCATCGTCATGGCGACGCCGCTCTATTGGTCAACCGCGGCGCTGGCCGGGCTGGCGAAGTTGGGAGCGGGTCTGCCCGGCGCATCGTTCGATTTGCCGCATCAACCCTCCATCGGCTGGGTGGTGGCGAGCTTGGCCGTCGCGCTGGCGATACTCGCTGGCCGATTTACCCGTCGAGGCCCCGCGCTGACCGGAGCTGCGGGCTTATGTCTGGGTTGGCTCGTGCTCATGCAACAACCAACCTGGCTGACTCACGCCAGCTATACGCTAAACGGCAAGCCCGCGACGTCGGCTTTAGTACTCTCGATGCTCTCCGTGGGCGATGGCTCCTGTTACCTGCTGCGTTCACCAGCCGACGGGCAGACGCTCATGTTCGACTGCGGATCGGGCGGGTACATGGATGTCGCCGCCGCCAACGTCGTGCCCTACCTCGCGCTGCAAGGCATCAAGCGCATCGACACGCTGATGCTCTCGCATGTCGATCTGGACCACATCTGCGGCTCGGTAGATCTGGCCGACAAGCTGACGGTCGGGCGCGTTTTGATCTCCCCGCATTTCCTCGCCGCTGCGCGGGAGAATCCCGCAGGGCCAGCGGGCCACCTCGTCACGCAGATGCAGGCGCGGAATATTCCCATCAGCGTCGTGAGCCGAGGGTGGCAACAACAATGGAGCGACGGCACGGAGCTTCGCGTCATCTGGCCACCGGCGGAGCGCGTGTTTAAGCGGACCAACGACTCCTCGCTGGTGCTGTCGGTGCAAGCGGCGGGGCGACGCGTGCTGCTCAACGGCGACATCGCGCAGGACGCCATCACCGGCCTGCTCGACAGTGGCGAGGACCTCAAAGCTGATGTGACGGACCTGGCGCATCACGGGAGTTTCGTGCCCATCTCGCCCCGCTGGTACGCAACAGTCGATCCCATGCTGGTGCTTCAATCCTCCGGCCCCGCCCGCCTCCGGCTGGACCGCTGGTCGGACATCTTCGAGCAAACGCCAACGTCCCGCCTCATCACGCATCGCCACGGTTTGGTGACCGTGACTATCAGTGCTGAGGGCGAAGTGAGTTGGACAACGTTTCGGCAGTGAGGGGTGCGGGCTCTTGAAAGTTGTGCCGCTGCGATTGGCGTGATGGGAAACGCGGGTCCGGCATTTTGGCGACGCGCGTTGACAATCAATAGCGACCAGTGGCTGGCAGGCGATTAATTTCGTTGCCGCACTCCGGACAACGACCGCCGCTACAGCCTTGAAGATCGTAAGCACATTCAGTGCATATCCCGAGACGGCGGCGCGCACGGGTCCGCCCAAAGCGGATGTACATGAAAGCAATGCTCCCCGAAGCAGCCGCTGTTGAACAGACACTGACAGAAAGCAAACTCACACGCACGATGTTGTTTGCAGCAAGATCAACATCGGCGATGTCGGTCGCAGGTGTGGAGCTGAGAGATCGTTCCCATTTGTGAAGCGCTCGATCTGGGTAGGGAAATGCTCGTGGATACTCAGGATCGTACCTCATCTCATCGAATGCCCAACGTAGGAACGGGTCGGAGCGATCTGCGGCCCACCCACTATAAACCGCCGAACACGCGGCTAATGTCAGCACAATCGAAGGGTAACGATATCTCCGGAAGCCCATGCGATGCTCGCCAACGGTTGATCCGCTCCGCTGTGAGTCGCGGGCGGGGATCAAACACCCAGCGACTCCGACGGCAGAAAGCTTACATCACCTCCCCTGATCGTCAACTGCGGCCGATGGTCGCGCCCTTCACCCAACGAACTCCACGAGCAATATCAGCACGGCACACACAAGCCACAGAATGCCGATCCACCAATAGGCTTTCATCACCGACTTTCGGCCTTGTCGACGCTTGCCGACCGTGACTCCGATGGCAGCCCAAGCAACGGCCAGGACGCCAATCAGAACTGCAGGGTGAGGTGAAACAAACAAGACCGCCACAACCAATGCCGCCGCGAATAACCAGAGAAACGGGTGAGGTATTGGTGAAGTCGGAGGATTCGCGCCAGCACGCGTTTTGGCGATCACGGCATCAACCACATCTGCGAACGTACCGTGCGCGATGAGAGCTTTCGATTCGTGCTCTTCAAACTTGATGCCATATCGCTCTTCGATCTTCATCCATGCCTCGACCTCGCTTAGGTCGCCGATTTCCCATTCACCGACAATCAGCCACTGGTCATCAGGGTGAAACCGCAGGCATTCGCCCCAACAGATCTCGCCAAGAATTGCCTCAATCGTGCTTGCGACCTCGAGCCGCTGAGAATCGTGCCATACACCGTCCGGTATGGGACCTCGCTCAGCAAGCTGGGCTTTGAGGGACGCGAAGTAGCGTTTCCACCGCGAACCACTTAAGAAGTCGTACCAACGGCGTGGCGACACATCACCGAGCAAAATCGGGCTGGCGAGTGGCGTCACCGCAGTGCCCTAACGAAAAGGCTCAATCGTCGGCCACCTACGAACGCAAGCTTCCAACCGACAACGATATTCTCCATCACAGGTATTGCTGTGTCTACCTCCGAAGTTACAGCGAAAGCGGTCATCTGCGGCATGCAGCCATCCCGCAGGGGGGAGCCACGAATCAGACTAGATTGGAAATCTGGAAGGCATGCCCCTCAGGGTCCTTCCCATCGCAAAGCACGAGCGAGCCGAACGTACGGACATCGTCCATCACCGCCCCCCGCGCCACGACTGCCGCACGGGCTGCCACAACGTCTTGGGCAAAGAAGACGATCTTGTGGGGATTCATCGGACTGCCCGTCGGCGAGTCGGTCGGGCCGTCAGGACCGTAGGCCTTATGAAAGGCCAGCCGACAGCCGCCAGTGTCGAGCTCTATCCACTCTGTCGAAGCGTGGTCGCTAGGCAATATTGTGAAGCCGAAGACATCGGCATAGAAGCGAGCGCATTTCTGCACATCGCCAACGAAGATAATGACGCGGTTTAGCGGAATGACCATCCAAAGCCTCCATCCGGCGCGAGCATGCGCCGGGAGATAATATGCTGCCATTCACCGGCCACGGCCGCGACGACGATCATTCGATTGGAAATAACATTCAGCCCCGCACCTGTGCGCGGCTGATCATGCACTAGCCTTCGGCTCGAAGAACGTCAGGCGATTTCCAAAGGGATCGCCCAGGCCGAGCTCGCGCTCGCCCCACGGCTTATCGACCGGGGGGCCGGGCTTTGCATACTTGTAGTCCTGCTGCACGAGCGATCGTTGCAGCTCGTCCAAGCCATCCACGCGGATGCGAAGACTTGCCCCGGGGCAGGCATCACCATGGTGCTCGGAGAGTTGGATGACACAATCTCCTCGCGAGACCTGCATGAACACAGGAAAGTTCTCGCCGAAGCGATGAACCCAGTCGACAGTGAACCCGAGGAAGTCGACATAATGTCGCCGTGCGATTTCCTCATCGAATATACGCAGGACTGGTATTGGTGGGTAGATATTCATCGTGAGTTCCTGTTGTGGGGTCGTTGGCCCGCCCGCGGTTTGGCGATTCCTCATGCGGGGGACATCCGAAGCCACAGTTAAGGACGGTCAACTGTAGGCTGCCTCCACGTTCGTTTGTCAGATGCGTCCGAAGACGTTCCTGAAAATCCAGCGAAGGGGTGTCAACTGGAACCGGCGGTCAAGCGACGCATTATTACGAAACACCAGACTGCACACACTGCGGAAAACAGAGCGATGGAGGCAAAGGTCAGCGCGGCGGTGGGGAATCCCGGGGTGATTGGATGATATGGGCCGAGGTCTTGTTGTGCTCGATGATGGGCATATCGACCCGTCGCCCCGACACGGTACGCTTCCATGGCGAGAGCTTCCTGAGTATCGCGTAGCTGCCGGTGCTGCTGCTCCAATTGAGTGGCGATGCGCAGATTCGTTTGGTAGCTGCCAATCGCCAACGCCGCTGCCCCACAGGCTGTCACGCCGAAGATCACGCCCAGGACCGTGTATGTCACATGTGTACGCATGGCATCGCTCCGCCATCCGGGTGACGTGCCCGGAAACTGGCAGCGACTCAGGCAGGATGCCTTGACGCGGTTGGCTTGTCAAGTGTGTGGGGTGTTTTTATTCCTCCAGCGGAAGGTCCGTCGCTTACGCTTCCGGCTCGTTTTGATCTGTTGGCCCGGAGGCGTGATTTGAACCTTTGGGCGGTGCTGACGTATCGTATAAGGTCTTTTCAATCTTCACGTTTATCATTTACGGACCCGCAAGGAACGCATCCATCATGGCCAGCCACGATTTTGTCAAAGAGGAACTGCAGCTAGAGAGCCAGCAGGGCCGCATCAGTCTGCAGATTGTCGCCACGCTTTTAGGCGGGGTGTTGCTGATAGCCGGGGTCGCGGCCCGGTTTATTTTCGAGGGGAGCGTGGGTGCCGATGGCGAGATGACCAATATTTATGCTGACACGCTGGGCATGTTCAGCGCCCTTCTGCTGGGCACGCCGCTGGTCATCGTGGCGATCAAGGACCTGGCACGCGGGCATTACCACATGAACGAGCTGGTGGCGCTGGCGGTGCTGGCGGCGTTTGTCATGGGCTGGTACATCGAAGCCGCGGCCATCGCGTTTTTCATGATCATCAGCGTGCTCATCGAGAATCGCACAGCTCTGGGTGCCCGAGCCAGTATCGAGTCGCTGGTGCGGATCACGCCCACCCGTGCCAGTCGCATCACCGATGGTCAAGAAGCTGAGGTCGAAGCCCGTGACCTTCGCGCTGGCGACATCGTCCGCGTGCGGCCCGGCGACAACATTCCCGCAGACGGCGTCATCATCCGCGGTCAGAGCACCGTCAACCAGGCCACCATCACCGGCGAATCCATCCCCGCGGACAAGAGTCAGGACGATGAAGTCTTCGGCGGCACGATCAACCTCACGGGCGTCATGGACATCGAGGTGACCAAAGCTGGCAGCGACACCACGCTGGGGCGCGTCAAGGATTTGATTCTCCAGGCGGAGCGGACCCGCATCCCGATTGCCCGCATGATCGATCGCTATGCCGCCTGGTACACGCCGACGATTCTGATGCTCGTGGCGATTGTGCTGTTCTTCACGCACAAGGCGGAGTTGATCAATCCCGCTGAACGCGCGATTGCCATGCTGGTCATCGCGTGCCCCTGTGCGTTGATTCTGGCGACGCCCACAGCGATGGTGGCGGCGTTGAGTTCCGCGGCGCGGCTGGGCGTGCTGGTCAAGAGCGTGGTGGACCTCGAAGGCGCTCGCAATCTCACGGCCATGATCTTCGACAAAACCGGCACGCTGACCACCGGCCAGTTGCAGGTCTCGCGTCTCTCCCCGGCCCCCGGCGTTGACGGCGCTGCCCTGCTCCGTGCCGCGGCAGCAGCCGAGCACAACAGCAAACACCCCGTGGCGAAGGCTGTCGTCGAAGTCGCCCGCAAGGCCAGGGTGCAGATCAGCGAGACGACCCACTTCGAGGAAGTGCCCGGGCGCGGCGTCGTGGCGGGTGTCGATGGCGGCACCGTCATCGTCGGTCGCGGGTCGTGGATCATCGATGCCCACCGCCAATCGCTACACGGCAATGCGGTGGCGATGATCACCGAGGCTCAGGACAGCCCCGATGTCGAAGGCATGAGCGTGCTCTTTGTCGTGCGCGATGGGCAACTGCTGGGATGGATCGGCCTGGAGGACAACACTCGACCCGAAGCCGCAGCCGCCATGGATCGCCTGCGCGAACTTGGGCTCAAGACGCTGATCATTGTCACGGGTGACCGCCAAAGTGTCGCCAAGCGCGTGGCCGCTGCCATGCACACGGACTATCGTGCCGAGGTGCTGCCCGCGCAGAAGCTGGAGATGGTCGATGAACTCAAGGCCAAGGGTCACCACGTCTGCGTCGTGGGTGACGGTGTCAACGATGCCCCGGCGCTGGCGGCTGGGGATATCTCCATCGCCATGGGTGCTGCGGGCAGCGACGTTGCCATTCACTCAGCCAACATCGCGCTGATGAACAACAACCTCAACCGCATCCCGTTCCTCATCGAACTCTCGCGTCGAACCAACAACGTCATCACGCAGAACCTCATCATCGGCGGGTTGTTCATCGTCTTTGGCGAAGCGCTGGCGGCAGCCAACTACATCACGCCAGTCTGGGCGGCGGTGCTGCACGTGGCATCGGGTCTGGTGGTGATCTTCAACTCCGCACGACTCGTGCGTGTGGGTGAAGACATCGAGCACGCCGAGGCCGAAGCGTTGGCACGCAAGATGCCTAACGCTCCGCAGCCCAAGCGCCTCGAAGCGCCCCTGCCCGCGTCGTCGCCGTTGGTCACCTGAGCCAATGCGGGTCTGCCCAACGGAGCAGGTGAACCACAAAGGTCACCAAGGACACAATAGGTACGAAGTTCAGTACGCCCAAAAACTCGGTTTCATGCTTCCATCTCTTGTCTGGTTTTGTGATCTTCGTGTCCTTTGTTGCCTCACGTTTTTTTGATTCCCACTCTTGCCGCGCCCATGGCTCAGCGCTAGCATCAACCCGTCTAGTCGTCGTGTCAATGGGTGTGGGGTTCTTACAAATGGGGATCACGTCATGCGCAAGCCAATGGTTATCGCGTTGCTGTCCGCTGCCGTCTTGACCGCAGCGTCACCGTCAATCCAAGCCGCGAGCTTCGCCGATCAGACGCTCAGCGTCGCCAGTCACGCCAGCGGCTTCAGCACGCCGACGGGTGTACGATTCCTGGGCAACTCGGTCGATGACTTCTTCGTCATCGAAAAGAACACCGGGCAGGTGAAACGCGTGCTCGGTGGTGTCAGCAGCACCGTGCTGGACCTCGATGTGCAGTTCGCCTCAGAGCGCGGCCTGCTGGGCATCGAACTCCACCCGAGCTTCAACACCAACGGATTTGTGTATCTCTACTACAGCGCCACCGACTTCGGTCAAGATACCTCCACGCAGACCTGGACCCGCAACCGCCTGTCACGCTTCACCTGGAACGGCGCAGCACTGACCAACGAAACGCCTTTGCTGGATTTCGACAACGATCCAGCCCAGAACAACGGCGCCAATCACGATGGCGGACCCATCAAGTTCGGTCCGGATGGCAAACTCTACGGCACCACGGGCGACCTCAACCGCAACCGCGCCGAGCAAAACAACCAGAACCAGTCCGGCGTCAGCAGCGATGCGGGCGGCATCTATCGCATCAATGACGACGGCACCATCCCCGTCGACAATCCCTTCGTCGGCAGCGCCATCGCGGGCTTCGACAAGTGGTTTGCCTACGGTGTCCGCAACAGCTTCGGTCTGGCGTTTGATCCTGTCACTAGTGATCTCTGGGACACCGAAAACGGGCCCGGCAGCTACGACGAAGTCAACCGCGTCGTCGAGGGATTCAACAGCGGCTGGAACAAAATCATGGGCCCCGACTCACGCGATGCCCAAGGCGTCGGCGATCTGGTCGTCGTCCCCGGTTCCACCTACAGCGATCCGGCGTTTTCATGGAACGACACCGTGGCGCCAACGGCCCTCGTGTTCCTCCACGGCTCGATGCTCGGCCCTGCCTACGATGACGCGGTGATGGTCGGCGACAACAACACCGGCCGCATCTACCTGATGCGACTCAACGCCAATCGCGATGGCTTTGTCTTTACCGATCCGCAACTGTTGGACCTCGTGGCTGAGGATTTCAATGAAGCGAACCTGATCGCTGCGGGTCAGAACTTCGGGGCGGTGACTGACATGCTCATCGGTCCGGATGGCGCGCTGTACATCCTGTCATATTCCAATGGCGAGTTGTTCCGCGTGATTCCCGAGCCGACTGGGGCGTTGATCCTTGCGACGGCAGTGGCGGGCATGCTCGTTGGAAAACGTCGGCGACGATAAGAGGTCTGACGTTTTTCGCGGCGCTCCTGCTCCTCTCCCGCGCCAAAGCGGGGGAGGTTGGGTGGGGGCACATCCAAACTCCGTCGCTAACGCTTCCGGCTCGTGCCGATCGCTTGCCCTCGCTAACGCTTCGGGCTCGTCGAAACCCTTGGCTCAATGTCGCCACATGTCCGCCAGACGCGTCACGAATTGCTTGACCCGCGCCCAACTCAGGCGCCATCGCAATCGCCTCAACTCCTCATCCTGCGGCGTCAACTCCAGTGCCCTGCGGAGCCAGAAGCGCGCCCGGGGCAACTGGCCGTGACCCATGTATGCCAGCACCAGGTTGTGCATCGCCACGGTGTTGCGCGGATGCAATCGCAGTGATGCCCTGCAATCGGCAATGCCTCGTCGGGTCCTGCCCAACGTCATCCACACCACGCCGCGATAGAGCAGCAGCGTCGCGCGGTAGTGATCGTCGCCGACTGCGGCACCCGTTGCATCGAGGTGTCGCGAAGCCAGCGCCGCTGCGGCACGTGGCAGATGTAGATCGATCAGCAGCCGCACGATGTCCAGCATGTGGTCCTGTTCGAATTTTTTGAGTGACAGTTCTTTGCGCAGATGCAGCCGGGCTGCAATGGGCACCTCGCGCAGCATCGCCACCTGCGCCAATCGAAGATGCAACCCCGGCAGGTTGGCCTGGAGCGTCAACGCGCGGTCAAAGGCACGCTGGGCTGCATCGAGATGGCCGCCTTCCATCGCCAACTCACCCAGACGCAGGTGAGCCTGGGCACGCTTGGGGTCCTGCTCCAGCACCCGGCGATATTTCTCGACTGCCTCCGCCTGCAGACCCATCGATGCCAACAGTTCCGCCATTTCCAACATCAGCGAAACATCGCCAGGCTCCTGACGGAGTTGCTGGAGATAACACTCGCGTGCCTGCGGGAATCGGCCTTGCTTCCAATGCGCCCTCGCTAAGTTGGCGTAAACGTCCGGGAAGCGCGGGTCCAATCGCGCGACCTGCTCCCAGCACCACGTGGCGCGATCCACTTCGCCACGCATCGCCAGCGACTGCGCCAGATGCTGGTAGCACAGCGGGCAGTCGTCATCGATCTGCTGGGCCATGTAGAACATGACCTCGGCCTCATCGTGCTCGCCGAGTTGGGCATGCGCGGCTATGCGGTAGCAATAAGCGCTTTCGCAACGGGGCGAAACTTCGTTGGCACGCTGCAGCACTTCAATGGCGCGGGCTGGCTCCTGAATGCGGATGAGGTCGGCCCCGAGGTGCAGCAGCGTTTCAAGGTCCTCGCCATGAAGCCGCAGCACCGCTTCATAACAGCGGACAGCTTCCTTGGGGCGGTGCAGCGCATCGAGCGTCAGCCCCATACCGAACTGCCACTCGTGTTGATCGGGATTGACCGCTAGGGCCGCTTCAAGCTCGGTCAGCGCGCGATCCCACTGCCCGGCTTGGAAGTGCTCGCGGGCGCGCTGGGCATGCTGCTCGGCATCAGACCATTGGTTCATGGCGCATGTCACGCACGTCGGGAACCTGGATGGAAACCCGACGCGTATAAGAAAACATCGGCTGATCCCCGCGGATCACACCAACCTGCGGTCAATCTGCCGATATTATACCCCGGGGGTCAGCGAAAACGATGATGAATCACGCCAATCTCCCACTTGCCGACGTTTCATCATCACGCCCTGGCAATCCCGTCGGCCGCTCCGCCCAATGTCCGGGGTGCGCATCGACCCCCTCTCCCGCAACGCGGGGGAGGGTTTGGGTGGGGGCCGAAGTAACACGTGACTCCGCTCTAACCAGCGACATCAACGATCATCCCCAAACACCCCCTCCCAGCCTCCCCCGCGAGGCGCGGGAGAGGAGCAGAACCGCCCGTCGAGGCCGATTTGGACAATGTCTGGCGATGTTTTTGGCCGTTGCCGTTGCATTTGGGTCGGTCGGTCTCGGCCAATTTGCCAACGCTCAGGATGACCCTCCTGCCAGCCCAGCAACGTCGATCGACGCCACCACACCCGCCGCCCTCGTCGATTCCGCCGAGGCACTCGCCCAGTGGGCCAATCAGCTCAGCAACGCCGAGGCCTCGTTGAGCCAGCGTCGCGCCGCCGCCGCCGCCATGCTCGCCTCACCACGCAATGCCGCGAAGGTCGCTCTGCGAATCCACCTGGCCACCTCGACTGACCCCGTGACCCAGCGTGCCATCCTGCAAGCGCTGGCGACGGCTCCCAAAGGCCCGCCCGCATCATTCGCCTCACTCCTGCTGGAAATGTTGCGCAGCAGCGATGGGGCACTGCTCGACGACGTTATCGCTGCCGTGGGTCGTTACGAAGATGCTCAGGCTGGCCAGGACAACACGCCCCCCCGCCAAACACTCTTGGCGCTAGCCACCGACAGCCGCAACCCGCTGCCGTTGCGTCGCGCTGCGATACGTGCCGTGGCGCAGCAGCGCACGCAGCCGACGGTCGCCGCCCTGCTGACCATTGCCGGGCAGGACCCGTCGCTGGGTGCACGCGATATTGCCTTTGAAGCCTTAAGCCAGGTCACCGGCCTGACTGAGCCGGGCAACGATGCCGCCGCCTGGTTGACGTGGTGGCAAGCGCATCGCGACATGACCCCCGCCGCGTTCGCCGATGCTCTGGTGGCCAACTTCATCAACGCCACCTCCGCTGCCGCTCAGCAGCACCGTCAACTTCAGGACCGCCTCGTCGAAACTCAGCGTCAGCTCTACCGCGCCACGCCCGCCGAGAAACGACCCGCCATGCTCGCCGCGATGATGCAGGACCCGCTCGAACCGCTGCGACTGCTGGCGATGGACCTGTCGGTACAGGCC
>JBGSTK010000270.1:0-11081 GCA_041736565.1 Phycisphaeraceae bacterium
CCCCCATATCGCACTGTACCCGCACCTACTCGACACTAATCGAAAAACCACACCCCTCAAAAACCCCGTGTTTTTGGCACTTGTGAAATTTAGCCAATTTTCGCGCGCACAGATCGTCAGCGGAACCCGCCGTCGCTGACCACGCAGGTTAGACTATGCCGATCCAACAAGGGGACCCTCACATGATGAAGAACTTCGTCTTGGCATTGCTGGCGATGGGTGTGCTTGCAGCAGCGTTTGCCTGTGATGCCAAAGACTCCAAAGCTCAGTCGCAGGCGATAGTCGTGGGTAACGTGGCCAAGCCCGAGGACTCCACAGCCCCGGCGCAGGCGGTAGTCGTGGCCGAACCTAAGGAACTGACCCTCGACCTTGGCGATAACGTGACGCTCAAACTGTTGCATATACCGGCGGGCAAGTTCATCATGGGCAGCCCCAGTGATATGACAGACCGGGAGGATGACGAAGGATTGCCACCGGACAGATGGGTAGATGGTAGACCACAGTTCGAAGTAACGATCAGCAAACCGTTCTACATGGGCATGTACGAAGTGACGGTCGATCAATACGAACAGTTCGTCAAGAACACTGGCACCAAGCATAGAGAGCCATGGGCCTTCAAACAGACAGGCGATCACCCGGTCGTCGATGTAAGTTGGGCTGATGCCCGGGCGTTCTGCGAATGGTTGTCAGAGAAGAGCGGCAAGACGGTGGTACTGCCGACCGAAGCCCAGTGGGAATATGCCTGCCGCGCAGGCAGCGGCACCCGGTTTTACTTTGGGGACAACGATAAGGAATTAGGCTATTACGCTTGGTACATCAGGAACAGCATGGGCGAGGAAGACAGAGATCTGTGGTCGACGCATCCCGTCGGCCTGAAGCGACCCAACCCTTGGGGGCTCTACGATATGCACGGGAATGCCTGGGAATGGTGTGCCGACTTCTACGCCGAGTACACGGGAGCCCGCACCGATCCCACGGGGCCGGAAACCGGGGGGCCACGTGTGCTGCGTAGTGGGTCTTGGAACACCGGCCCAATCAAATGCCACTCGGCTAGGCGCTATAAGCGCGCTGCTGCCAGCGGTCTACACCCTGAGGTCGGCTTTCGGGTGGTCGTGATGGCGGCCACTGATGAGAAATTGCCTTAACCCATCGCTCTTTCGCCCCGCGCCAAGAGACCGATTTGTCTGGGTTACGGCTTACCTTCTTCCGCCGCCTGGTAAGCCTCGAATGAATCATAGCTTCTGCCAGGAAGTAGGTTACGGTCGCCATTTGGATTGTACCAATAATGAATCCGAAAAGTAGGATTCGCGCCTGTCAAATTTTCCGTCCTGATTTGGAAAGCGGCATATATCTTACCTTCACGACTTCGCACAAAGAAGCGATGCATTTGATCCCGTGATTCCTTCGTGGATTGCACCGTCCATTCGCTGGACGCCTGATAGCCGTCCAAGGGCGCTTCAAACATAAACGGATCTGTCGTCGCAATCACGCCGCCGTCGACCGCCTCAATCCGACACACTGCGATTGGATGGGGCTTAGGATCGTATTGCTGCTGAGGAATTACCCGAAGAAACAATCGTAGGTCGTGAACAAATGTTTCGGCCGCAATTTGATCGTCAGTCAGCGCCTTGGGAACGGAAGATAGTGTGCCGTCACGATTGCGAGGCAACCCATACAACCGGCCCTGCTGATACCTTTCTACCGATGGGTCCATCAAATTCAACTTATATGGCTCGTTGTCCGGATGCGGCATAATGAAGCGGAGGATACGCACCACGGGAACGGGCTTGGCATCGTCAATGCGCCAGAGG
This sequence comes from Phycisphaeraceae bacterium, assembly GCA_041736565.1. GTDB lineage: Bacteria > Planctomycetota > Phycisphaerae > Phycisphaerales > Phycisphaeraceae > JBBDMX01. The sequence continues at coordinate 1,812 of JBGSTK010000270.1, forward strand.
CGAACCAATGCAGACCGAACGGGCTTCCCCGCGGTGACTCGATCAGACAATTGGGGATAACGTGCGAACGGCACTTCAGGAACAACAAACGGCTCAAGCACATAACCGGTCTTATCAGCGGTTAAAAGTTTGGGATAGTTTGCAGTCACGCCGCGAATCACCGATTCTCCTTGAGCATCCGTAAGACCACGCAACACGTGCTCCGTCGGCATCGGAGCGTCATGCGAAAGACTACCACCGGAGTAAATGGACAATGCCACTCCGGGAACCGGCTTTTCGTCTTGGTCTACAACAGCGAAGTGAATATCATGGGTCACCGGCCCAGGCGGTGGCCGTACTTCGCCCACTGGTATTTTCACGGACTTAGCTCCATCACGGGGCGGCACCTCCCGCTGGCCGGGCGTTTGTGGTGGTGAGGTCGGCTTCGTGGGTTCTTTGGGCACGTAGCGTCGTGCGGCGTCCAGGGTATCAAGCAAATTACCGTCGGGCCCCTCAAGCAACTCCAGCCATCGGCGCCCATGAAGGCCATATACGCCATCGATTCTTATGTTCGCAACTGGTTCCGTGAGCCCCGAATTGCCCGGTCGCAATCTTACATTCACTCGGGCGTAATACGGACCATCTCGCATGCGGAGAAACAAGGTCTCTTCAACCCCGCGCCATGCACCAGGGTCCTCGATGTTCGCCTTCCACTGTATCGATTGTGCATAGCCATCTGCGGGTGCTTCCCAATTGGGCCTGCCTTTGTCGATTAACTGAACACCGCCTTGGTGGACCCCCACGGTGAACGTCCAGCCGATTGGCCCACTTGAACCCTCTCGTGTGCGATCCAGCCGGTACCACACATCCGATGGCTCGCCAGCCGCTTTAAGCCTGACCAATACCGATTCTCCGAATTCATTCATCGAGGTTAAATCGCGATCCATGACGCAACGCAACAAAGGCTGTAACGGCTCTTTCTGCTTCCAGAGCCGATAAATGATCGGATTGTTCGGGTCGGGCCGGCGAGTCTGTTTCTGCCCGAATCGCTCTCCCCATGTTGTATAGTCGCGAGTGGGCGGTGACACATAGCCCTCACGGGACAACAAGTACACCGACGCACTGCTCGCACGAGGCCACCGAAGCACGAAACGACCATCGGCATCAGCGGTGACATCCACATCGTGAGCGCCCGTCTCCCAACTATAAAGCCCCATGTGCGCGACGGCGTATGGCACTGGCTGGTCATCCTGATCAATCACGCGGCCGTAATACAACACTTCGCCTTCGGCGCTTGCGAGAGCCGCGCGCGTCGCATCACTGGCTATCCACTGGTCCGGTCCCCCCGGCCGGTCTGAGGCTCTACCGTAACGCCACGTGTCATCCACCGGTTCCGCTGGGGCAGCAGCCGGTTCGCTCGGCACCGGTTCCCCGGGGGCAGCAGCAACAGGTTCGCTCTCCACCGCTGGCACAGCCGCGTCAGGCAAAGACCAGATAACGGCAGCAATCACGATTGCCCCCAGAAGGACCGCAAATGAAAAAATCAGCTTGTTCCCGGTTGTAAGCTGCATCATGTTGGCGCTCATTTTAGGTTACAGAATCCTGACGTCCCCGATGGGCGTCGCGGTGGGGAGGGGTGTGTTGTGGGCCCGGTTGACCATTTACGCCCCGATGGTGGTGGGGATAGTTTGACAGGGGGTGCGAGGGTGGTCAAGGGGGATGTTTGCGGCGAGATCGTCGATAGGTGTGTTTGTCCGCGTTGTTCCCGTTGTTCCCGTCGCTTACGCGTTAAGGAGGGGGATATCCGTCGCTCACGCTTCCGGCTCGTTGAGGAGGGGGGCGGTCGCTACGCTTGCGGCTCGTTGGGGCGGGGGAAATGTCGCCGTATTCTTTCTCCCGTTTTCTTTCATGAGTTCGTTTGATGTAAAATAGCTGCCGTGCTTGCCTGCAGATTATCTTTGAATGGTCTTACCGGAGATTTGCTTATGTCGCTTGCGGCACGAATCCTGAGCGTTTGCCTGCTGATCGTCATGGGGGCCTGGGTTACGCCCGCTCGCGCGCAGGACGCCTCGGCCAAGCTCGACACCGATTCACCCGCCTATGCGAAGGCGTCGGCCCACGATCCCCATTACGCTGACAAAAACCTTTGGCCTAATGATGTGGAGAAGACGGACTATTACCAGGTCAAGTGGCCGCCCGCCCGTCTGCTGGTCTGGGCCCATCCCGACAAAGTCACGCGCGGGCTGGATCCCTCAGACGCCGCCAACTGGCTGGAAAATAACAAGCCCGCGTCCAAAGGTCCGGATGGAAAAACGGATGTCCTCTTCCCGGCCGGTTCGGTAGTGGGCGGTGTGACTGGCAGCGCGATGATCGTGCGGCATATCACGCTCGAACCCGGTGCCAAAGTCTCGCTGCGCGATGCGGATATCGAGGGGAATCTCTGGATCAAAAAGGGGGCCTCCTTCACCCGCGTTAAAGGAGTCTTCGGCGGGCGCGATAAATCCAACTTCTGCCGCTGCGATAATGACCAGTTTCAATTCATCAACAATATGCTCATTCATAGCAAGCAAAAGGACGTCTCTACCGAATGGATCGGCAAATGGAAAGTCGGCGATGAAGTCAACCTCTTTTCCGGCATCATGATCATCGCCCCGGGCAGCACGTTTCTCCCTACCGACCGCCGCAGCCAGCACGTCTATCCTGACGCCAAATTAGTGTTGCTTTCCGGCTCCACATTCCATCTGCGTGGCAATCTTTACGGCGAGCCGGATATTGAAATTAAAGGCCAACTGCTGGCCGGCACACCCAAGCGCCCGCTCACGAGCGACTGCACGCTGGGACTTTCATTTAAATCCAAAGGGCATGCCAAGGGCCTCAAGCAAATCAAATCCAGTCCCAGCGATCCGGGCGGTCTGGTTCTGCATAAGGAAGGTACCTTTATCGTTCACAGCGCCGACCCTAAGACCGCGCGCCTGGTGTTTAATTGGCATCGGCGTCCCAACGAAAGCTTCCCCCTTAAAGATGGAGAGCCGGAAGAGATGGCCGCGCTGCCCCATGGGATAGAAATGGTTCTCCTGGGTGAGGCTCAATTCAATGGCGTGGAATTTGATGACGTGATCAAAGGCGGCATCCACATGGCCGACCCGGCCATGCGCAGCACGTGGAAGAACATTACCTTCGGCTCCAGCAACTTCGGCAAGCCCGACGAACTTTTCGCCGGTATGGCGGGAGTAAAGATCAACGAAAACAACTGGGGCCGCGGACGGCTGAATCCGTCGACGCCGTGAGTTGATTGCGGTCTGGTTGCGGAATGAAGTTGGATGCGGCCTGCTGGTGTCCACCCGGATGTTCAATCAGTGATGTCGTCTTTGGGGTCCCCGGTGGACCGTGAAGGTGCGCTGTGCGTTGTGGCGCGTAGATCATCGTACCGTTGTTGCAGAACTCCTGTGGATAGCATCATCGCATATCGGCGAGCAACATCCACCCCCTCCGTGTTCAATATCTCAATATATCGTGCAATCGCGACCCGCGCACCTCCGGACTCACAGATCAGTACACCGCGAATAGTGTAAATATCATGCACTACATGCCCTGCCAACCTCGAACCACTGTACCGGCTCTTACCACGGAACCGCAACGCCAGATGCCAATCCTCTGGCGATGAGGAATTCGCGGGACTCCAATTTGGCTGTGGCCGCGCGGCTTCAATCTCCTCCTCTTCTCGCAAAGTCAGTGGCCATATCACATCGCGGGTGACAATCGCACCGGTGCCAAAGTCCACCCAGACTTCCTTGGTATAGTTCCAACAGGCCACCACGTACCCGAGCACGACGAGCAGGCCAAGATGCGTGGCTCGTAGAGCTATCTTCGCAATTGTTGCAGATCGCATTTCAGTCACTCCGATACTGCTTAATATGACACGATCGATTCAAAAAGCTGGCAAAGATAAGGGGAGATTACTCCGTACGACGTCGGCCCGGCGGCAATACGCGTTTTCGTGAACCATAGCTTGTTGGTTTCACGGGACCGCGCGGTCTTCGATGATCAGGGCCTCGTTTTCTTCCTCCACGGGCGATGAGCCGCTTCTGAATTTTCTCTGAAGTCAGTTCGCGCAATGCGTCGTGGCCGATCCAGCGTGCTGAGGCACTTTGTCGTTCTGCGAGTGCTCGGGCGACTTCGATTGCCTTGGCGTTGAGCACTTCGTTGCGTTTGCCGATGTTCCGCAGGGCCCAGTTGACGGCCTTTTTCACGAAGTTGCGTTCGTCACCAGCATGCTTGCGTATCTGCGGGAAGCAGGTGCGTATGAACTTCGTGTTGCCAGCGGTCTTGTCGTGGACGGCAAACCCCGCGAACATGGCAAAACCGGTTCGTCGGACAAACTCCTCGTCACGGCCGCACCATTCGACAGCTTTCTTCCAGCCGAAGTCCGAGGAGGCGAACAGGTCCATGACCTGGTCGCATAGGTCCCAGGAGTCGAAGTCCGCGACCCACGCCTCGGCCAGTTCCTCGTCCACCGATTCGACGGGGCAGATGAACCCGGCCAGGAGGCGTGCCTCGTGATTTCCCGTTGCCCAGAGTTGCTCCGCCAGTTGTCGGGAGGGCGCGATACGCTTGGCTAACTTTCGCAAGTCCGGGACGGACACACCAAGTGCGTTGTCAACGCGGATGCCGTAGCGCGCCATGCCTGCGCGGTTCTTCGGCGATTCCATGCGATGCAGTTCTGATAGCACATCAGCGGCAACCGCCAACGGAGGTGGTAGTGAGCGATTCGCCCGTGGTGCATGGACGGCATGGAGGCGCGATGGGGCGCTGCGGGGAGAGGTGTTTTTTTGGGCCCCGATGACCATTTGTGCCCCCGTTTGGTGGTTGGGGTAGTTTGGCAGGTGGTGCGGGGGTGGTCAAGGGGGATGGGAAATTCGGGGATCTCGGGAATCCCGGGAATCGGGGAATCCCAAGAATCCGGCCCTGAAGGGACCGGCTTGGGGGGCGGCTTGGGGGGCGGCGGCGGGGTAAAGGCGGTACCTTTTTTACTTCGATCTGCGAAAATGACGTTGAACTTGCGGGGGCGGCATGGTACAAAGGGGGGTGTTGAAAACTTGTGCATCCCGGGCTTTGGATGAGCCCGTTACCCGACACGGAGGTCGCGCATCATGCGTTTAGCCAAAGTCACCCTTTGCGGCTTCAAGTCTTTTGCCGACAAAACCGATCTGACCTTCGACCAACCGGTGACGGGCATTGTGGGCCCCAACGGCTGCGGCAAGTCTAACGTCGTCGATGCCATCAAATGGGTTCTGGGCGAGCTTTCCGCCAAGAGCCTGCGTGGCGGCGCGATGATGGACATGATTTTCAACGGCTCGGCCACACGCAAGCCCAGTGGCATGGCATCGGTGACGTTGTCGTTCGAGAATCCCCCCTCGGTCGATGGCATTCGCCGCCTGCCTGTTGATGCTGACATGGTCTCGGTCACCCGCCAATTGTTTCGCGACGGGTCGAGCGAATACCTCATCAACAAGAAGCGGGCACGCCTGCGTGACATCAAAGAGCTGTTCATGGACACGGGCATCGGCACCGATGCTTACTCGATCATCGAGCAAGGCCGCGTCGATGTGCTGCTGACGTCGAATCCCACGGAACGCAGGGAGATTTTCGAGGAGGCAGCGGGGATTTCCAAGTTCAAGGCACGCAAGAAGGAAGCCACTCGCAAGCTCGAACGGATCGAGGCGAATCTCGGCCTCTCACGCTCACGGCTCGAAGACCTGCAGCGGCGGCTGCGCAGCGTGAAGATTCAGGCTGGTCGTGCCCGCACGCACCAGGAGTTGACGGTGCGACTTCGCGAGCTTCGCCTGAGCTATGCGCTGGCGGAGTTCCACAAACTCAGCAAGGCGTTGGCACAACTCACGGAGGAGCTTGAGCAGGCGGAAGCGGATCGAGCCGTGGCGGCGCGGAAACATGCCGAGGCTGAGGAAGCACTGGGTGAAGCGCAGGCTGAACGTTCCGCGGCACTCGAAGAGCAGAAGCAGACCGAGCACCAGCGGCTGACGACGCAGAGCGATCGCGACAAAGCGCAACAGCGAATGGCGTTTGCACAATCGACCATTGCTGACCTGTCCAAGCAGATCGAGCGTGACACGCAGCGGTTGGCGGAGTTGGCCAAACGTGCTGAGCAGTTGCAGGCTGAGGCAGTGGAGCAGCAGGCGGCTGCGGGTGAACTGGCCACGCAACGGGATGCGTTTAACGGCAAGCTCGATACCGCGGTGGCCGAGCATCGCGATCTCAATCACAAGCTCAATGAAAAGCGCAACACGCTGGAAGACGAGAAGGCGGGCATCATCTCGCTGATGCGTCGCAGCGCCCAGTTGCACAACGAGATTCAATCCCTGGGGCACTTTGAGAAAAATCTTCTGTCGAATCGGCAGCGGATCGATCAGCGGTCGGAGCAGATCGCTGCGGAGTTGGAGAATCTGTTCACGGCTCGCGATCAGGCGGGCGCCAAGCTGGAGGAAGCCCGGACCATCATTGCCGCCGAGACAGCTAAGAGCGAGCAGCTTAAAGGCGAGATGGCGAGTCTCGATGAGAACCAGCGCGAGTTGACGCGTCGATTGGCGACGGCCAAGGAAGAGCGATCGGGGTTGAGTTCCCGCCGGGCACTGTTGCAGGAGATGCAGGACAAGCAGCAGGGCGTGGCTGACCCGGTCAAGGCAGTGCTGGCGAGGAAAGCTGCGGGTGAAAATCAGGGCAAGGACGGCAACGGCACGTTCTCGATGGTTCGCGGCCTGCTGGCGGACATGCTTGAGACTGACCCGGACCAATCGACGCATGCGCGAATCGTCGAGGCTGCTTTAGGCGACTTCCAACAGGCGCTGGTGGTCGATCGTCTGGCGGAGCTTTGCGAACCGTCGGCTGGGGGCGATGTGCTTGCGGCGTTGGCGGGGCGGGTGACGTTCCTGCCCATTGATCAGGCACGCATTCCCACGATGGCCAACGTGGCGACGATGGCGAAGACGGCGGACGGGGCACACGGCACCGCGACGGTGGCGGGCATCGCCGCCGACAAGGCTCAGCCGCTCATTGACCTGGTGCGTTATCCCGCCGAGATCGCGCCGTTGGCCTGGCGGTTGCTGGGCCAGACCTTGCTGGTGGCTGACCTTGATGCTGCACTGATGCTTCGCGCGTTGCTGCCTTGGGGCTATCGCTTTGTCACGCAGAACGGCGAGCTTCTTGAGGCTGATGGCCGGGTGATTGCCGGGCCGGTCAACGCGGGGCAGGCCGGCGGGCTCATCTCGCGGCGTAGCGAGTTGGCGCGACTGGCACGCAAGATCGCAGCGTTGGACGAGACGATCGCAGCGGATCAGTTCTCGCTATCGCAGCTATCGGATCGTGCGACCCATCTTGAGAAACTCGCGGGCCAGCTTCGCCAGAGCATCTACGAAGCCAACACCGCCCGTGTTGAAGTGACGAGCAAACTTGAAGGTGTCGAATCGCAGATCAGTCGGCTGGCGCGTGAGCAGCCGGTGCTGGCGGCCGAGGCTCAGCAGGTGCATCGCCAATTGGCGGATGCGGACGCCAAGCGACAGGCGCATCGGTCGGATGTTGAGAAGATCGATGCTGACAGTGCAGCGAGGCAGGAGGCGGTCACAGCCCTTGATGCCGGGATTCGCGAGTTGGCGAACCAGGCTGAAGCAGCACGCGAGGCGGTTACCGCACTGCGGATCGAACAGGGCAAGGTCGCTGAGCAACTCGCTGCGGCGCAGCGGCAGGCGCGGCAACTGGAAATCGCCCATGCTGATGTGCAGCGGCAGCACAAAATGCTGGCCGATCAACTCTCGGGCCACACCGGCCGCATCAGTCAACTGGAGGAATCGGCTCAGGAAGCTGAGCAGCATATTCAGCAGGCTGAGGGTCGGCTCAAGGAGTTGGTGGTTCGATGTGATCTGGTGAACCATCGCCTGGAAAAGACGCAAGGCCGAATCAACGAAGCCCAGGCTCGAGTCGGGGAGTTCCGTCGCACGGTTGATGCTGCGGATGCGGTCATCCACCAGCACCAGATCGCCAAGCGTGAAGTTGAAGTGAAGTTGCAGGGCGTTGCGGAACGTGCCGCGGAGCAACTTGAGCTTGATGTCGCGGTGGCGTATCAGAAGGCTCTTGACGAGATGACGTTTGATGATGGCGGCGCGACTTCGGATGCGGCCACGGAGGCCTCAGCGCAGGATGAGGCATCGGAGATTACCGCTCAGACCGGTGACAGCGATGCGACGATCGGCGATTCCGCAGCGAAGCCGGATGTGTTTGCCATCGATTGGCCGACGGTTGAGCGGGAGATCAAGGAGACGCGTGATAAGCTCGACCGCTTGGGCAACGTCAATCTCGACGCCATCGGTGAGCAGGATCAGCTTGAAGCTGACCACAACACGATGGCGGAGCAGCTGACGGATATTGAGAACGCCAAGAACGAACTTGAGCAGCTCATCAAGCAGCTCAACGAGGACAGCAAGAAGCGGTTCGAGGAAGTGTTCAACCAGATCCGCGAGAATTTTGCGGGTAACAACGGCCTGTTCCGCCGCATCTTCGGTGGAGGCAAGGCTGATGTGTTCCTGCAGCCGGATGAAAATGGAAACGTGGACGTGCTGGAGTCGGGCGTGGAGATCATCGCCAAACCGCCGGGCAAGGAGCCGCAGTCGATATCGCTGCTTTCGGGTGGTGAGAAGACGATGACGGCTGTTGCGATTCTGCTTTCGATTTTCCAGGCCAAGCCATCGCCGTTCTGCGTGCTTGACGAAGTTGATGCCGCGCTTGATGAGTCCAACGTGGAGCGTTTCACCAACGTGGTGCGTTCGTTCCTGGATCATTCGCACTTCATCATCATCACGCACCATAAGCGAACGATGCAGGTTTGCGATCAGCTCTACGGCGTGACGATGCAGGAGCGTGGCGTGTCCAAGCGCGTGGCGGTGCAGTTTGATCAGGTTCGTGCCAATGGTCAGATTGATCAGGCTGCCATCGAGGCTCAGAACCTGCGTGACAAAGCCGCCGCTGCGACCGCGGAGATCGAAGTGGAAGAATTCGTCGCCGAAATGGCGCCCGTGGCTCAGGATTCACTGCCAGAGCCCACGTTACCCGCGCCCGTGGCAGCAGCGGACACCGCGACTGGCAGCGAGGCAGACCTCGTGACCGTTGCTGCCGTCGACGGACATGCCGCCAGCGATGCCAACGGCCATGATCACGCCAATGGCAACGGTAACGGCAACGGTTCTGGCAACGGCAACGGCAATGGCCACGGCGAGGCCAAGCCAC
>JBGSTK010000011.1:0-2101 GCA_041736565.1 Phycisphaeraceae bacterium
GTTAAGGAACTCACTCTTGACAGCTCAGTATAACCTTCGCGGGAATGACGCTGCGCGTGCGTCATGCCCGAATGTTTCCGGTACGCACTGCGTGCTTTACCGCAAGTGTGTCGGGCATCCAGACTGACCATCGGCAAATCACGCTGATGGGGTTGTGGATCCCCGCCAGAAGCACGCGGGGATGACGCTTCGCGCCCTACAACAACTCGCCCTGCTGGCCGTGCTCTTCTTCCACCCGCGCCGATTTGAAACTGGCTCCGCCGCCGCGTGTCCACGCTTCGCCCCTACGACGGTCATCAACTGCGCCAAGTATAGACTGAATAAAACGGCGAGGCAACTCCCGGCGGTTGACGGTCTGGCGCAATGCCCGTATAATTCGCGCCGTTGACCCGGCCACCGTTGTGGCTGTTTTTTTGCAAATTTCAAAATGGGATAGTCTCCCTTTCAAGTGTTGGGGAGTACCAGCGTCGTCAATAGTTCTTTAACAGTCCACAGATGATCAGTCAGTCCTGCCGCCATCGCGGGTGAGCGTGGTTGCCAACGACGACCGGGGACATCCTGAATTGCCAGCCGCAAGGTTTTCAATGGACGGACCAAGTTGTAGATAGCGTCCTCCCACGCGGCAGAGGCACGGTACATGTCCACATCCTTTGAGAAGCCTAACGTGTGCCGCACCAGACGCCCGTTGAACAAGCGCATGGTCAAGTGGGTTCGCTCGATATAGGCAGTGCTCTTGCCAAACAACGTTAAGACTTCGTCCGGTTGGCCGTAAATGACGCGCAGTTCGGTGTTCACCAGGTGGCCACGTTCATCACGATGCTTGACCATTTGCAAATATTGCCAGCCGGGTTGCGGCTGTTTCTGCGTCGGTGGTCGGCCTCGGCCCGAGTATTCAGGCACCTGACCATAGACCGCGATCATCGCGTTGTCAATGCCGCCCCAGCCATCGGACATCGTGGGCGGTGGCGCGTCAGGATGCCCGCGTGTCTTCAACGTTTCGAAGACGTCGCGCGAGGCCTCCGTTTCGGTTTTGGCAATGCCGCGTGCGACGCGGAGTCGGCTGTCCATGTCGAGCATGGTCGAGCGCCAGAACTGGCCCGTCGTTTCGGTTTCGGGATAGTCCTTTTTTCACCTTTGTTGCCGACATAGGCCCATAACCCGTCCAATTGACCGCGGGTGATGCGGTAATCGGTCATCAGCACGGCTTCAATCTGGCTGACTTGAGTGGCCGCTTCGCGGAGCCAGTCAAGCAGCGTATCTTCCTTGTGGCCGGTCGTGCGCGTCACACTACTGATGCGATTGCCTTCGGCCAATTGGGCAAGTGCTTTAACGATTTCACTCGCTGGCGTCTGTCGCCGATAAAACAAGGTTCCTTTGGTAGCTGTGAATGTGCGTCGACAGGTGCGACATTGATAGCGTTGTTGTCCGTTGCGGGCGCGACCAAACTTGATGATGTTCTGTTGCGCTGCGGCTTGTGACTTCCCGTAATCAGCGCAGGCCGGATTGGGACAGAAATCGCTCGGCTGGACTAACTTTGACATCTTGCCCCCTGACTCAGTGAGGTTAGTTGGGCTATATTCTACCAACACTCGTCAGGGAGACTATCCAAAATGGAGTGAAGAAGTATGCAGCGCAATCGCTTAATCGCCGTAATCCTGATTACCGCCCTGATGCTGTTGATCGTGCCCCTGACGGTCAGCGCGGCGGCGGGTGTCACCGCGGCAAATGTTGCCGACGACAAGGCTGCCCCGCAGCCGGCCGAATCGATTGGGCCGAATCTGTTGTCCAATCCCGGTCTGGAAGGTCACTACAATCAGCAGTGCTCGCTAAAGACCGATAACCCTTGGGTACCAGCCCCGACGCCGTGTGATCCTGAGAATTACGACTTCGCCAATCGCACCCTGTGGGCCACCGCCCAGGTGCCGGTGGGCTGGGCGGCGTGGTGGCGTGTGCCCAACAACAACTACGACGATCCCAACTATTACAACACCTTCCCGCATTCATGCCAGGATACCAAGAAGCATGTGCCGGCCGACTGCCGCCCGTGGCACAACCCCGAATTCCGCGACACGGCGGGCGGCCCGCAGGAAACCGGTCCGTC
>JBGSTK010000111.1:0-10724 GCA_041736565.1 Phycisphaeraceae bacterium
GTGAAATAGACGTAGGCGTGGCCACCATCGCCCCACATGGATTCGACCCGCGCGGTGCGTCTGCCCCCAGCTGTATGTGCCGCGGCATCCTCGACACCCAGGTACGCCTCGGTCTCCACGATCAAGCCCGCCAGTCGCACGCCATCGAGCAACCGCACCAACCGTTGACCAAGCAGCGCCCGCGCCACGATCGCAGCATCACGCTGATAAAACGCCCGCGGCAGCCGGGGGGAAGTCGGCGAAGGCAACCGGGGGCAACTCGGGGCTTGAGGTTGATCCGCATGCATCGGCTTACATCCGCGTGTCAGACCTCGGCCAAAGCATTGCGCCAGGCGCGACCCCAGGGCAGCGGTGCCAGACCGATGGCCATGATGAGCAACTGGCTGACGACGAAGGCCGAGAGCCAGAAGACGGCTGAGTCCATGAAGCCATAGGAGTGGAGGCCGACACCCAGCATGTTAGTGCCGAACCACGACCATGCGGTGATGATGTTGCCGCCGACAGCCAGCACCGCCATGCCGCGCTGTCGCACCATGCCCCCCCAGCGTGCGTGGAGGATCAGAGCGTTGCCTAGCACGATGAGCACCGCGCCGTTTTCCTTGGGGTCCCAGCCCCAAAAGCGGCCCCAGGATTGATCGGCCCATATCCCGCCCAGCACCGTGCCGACGAACGAGAAAAGCAACGCGAAGGCCACGGTGCCGTAGATCATGGTGCCGAGGTTCTTGATGTGCTTTTCGTCGATGGGCATCCCACTGCTCAGCACGCCCAGAGCGATGAGCGCAATGCCCAGGAACCCCGCCAGGAACGTCGCGGAGTAGCCGATGGTGACGGTGGTGACGTGTGTCGCCAGCCAGAAGTTGGAGTCGAGCACCGCCTGCATCATTTCCATGGTGTCGCCGGCGGCGAGGTTGTGGGCGATGATGAGGGTGATGAACCCGATGAGCGAGGCCGCCAGCGTGCCAAGTCCGTTGCGGTAGAAGGCTTCGATAAACAAGCCCAGAAGCACGCAAACCCAACCGATGAAGATGGCCGACGAATAGAGGTTGGTCACGGGTGGTCGGCCCTGTAGCCACATGCGCAGGAGTAGCGCCACGGTGTGCAGGAGGAAGGTCACCACCAGCAACGCCAGCGCACCGTTGCGTGCCCCACGAGCCCCGCCCATGCGACCCAATCCCGACAGCAGCAGCGTTACGCAGACGACCAGGAACGTCACGACGTAGAGGACCGTGCCGATGTAGAACGGCGCGACGCGGTTAAAGGTGACCTCCGTGCGGGCTTTGGTCACGTCGCGGGGCAGATGGGCTTTGAGGAACGTGGTGTAGGCGGCAACCTCAGCGTTAAAGCGCGCGGCATTGTCGGTCTGATAGGCCGAGAGTATTGCCGCGATCTGACCCGCAGTGGGATGCACCTGACCGGTGCGTTGAAACTCGGCAAACACATCCGTGAACTTCCGCCACTCTTCATCAGCGCTCAGCGGCGGAATCACGTAGGGCGTCTCCAACTGCGAGAGATCCCAGTACACGTTGAGGTGCATGAACAACTCGAGAATGCGCTTTTGAAAAAGGTTGCGGTCCGCGGGCTTCAAAACCGCCGCCTGCCGCGCCTGCTGCAAAAGCGCATCTTCGTGGGGACGCAGTTCGTTAAACGAAAACCGCTTGCGGCCTGAGTCAGCCTGCCCGATGAGCGCGACGATGTCCGGGTGATCGATGCGAAAGACCTCGTAGTCGTTGACGCCTTCGCGATGGCCCACCATGTCCGCCAGCCAGCGAATGGCGGGCTGGGTTGTGCCATCGATCTGCAATGTCTGACGTCCGCTGAGCGTCATGAGCGTGTGACGCGCCACCGAGTCGAGCGGTTTGACGCGACCCTCAGCCGAGACGGGGATGCGACCAAAGGCGTTGAGATCAAAGGCCGCCTCATCCGTCGTCGCCGCCAGTGCCGGGGTCGCCAGCGTCAGCAGACCAAGCAGGCACCAGAGCGCCGCGACGATGGATCGTGGGTGCATGACGTTCGTGGCCGAGGCCCGCGATGGTGTGCGATGTAAAATCATGATCTGGACTTCTCCACGAAGCGTGCCAGCATGTAGCCGAAGTGCACGGTCAGCCCCAGTGACACCAGTAGACAGGAGATGTAGGGCAGCAGCCAGCCCGGGTTTCGCACTACTTGCAGGATGGTGCCGACGTCGCCCTGCTTGAACGCGGACTGATAGAACGTTTCGCCTGCGTAGCGCAGCGGGTGGTTCATGTAGATGAGCACCTCGCGGTCTTCGTTGTGCGTCGGATCGACGAGACGAATGCGGCTGGCGAAGTTGCGTGCCTTTTCCGTGCCCACAAATTTCTCGTGCGTGAACTCCAGCAAGTGCATGGTGTAGGGCTTGTAGTCGCGCTTGAAGCGCAGCGCGAAGCGCCAGGGTCGCCCATCGATGGTGATCTCCTGCGTCTCGTTGAGATTCAGCGACACCAGCAGCGTGCCCATCGTCAGGCCCTGATCATCGAGCAGCGTGATGTAGGCTGAGGGAGCATCGACGGGCATATTGGTGTCCACGCCGGTGACGTTGGGCAACGGCGTGGCCAGGGCGGCGGTGCCGAAGCCTTCGGTGGCGGGATTGGCTTTGCGCAGCGCAGCATCAGCCATGCCTAGTCCGACCAGCGTCGAGTTGTCCATCCAGCGATCGACGCGCATCGAAAACGGGAGCAACGGATGCGCCAGCGTTGGGCCACCGACGCCCCGGCGAAGCACGTTCTGCGGGAAGATCACCACGGTGTCGAGCCTGGCATCCGTGGGGTCGATGACCGCCAGTTCGCTGTGGCGAATGTCCTCAGCGAAGTGCGAATAGCTGCCTTCGTAGATGGTCATCTGCGCTTCATCCTGCGCCACCGCGGTGACAGCCTCGCCCACCAGCAGCACGATGAGGCCCGCGTGGATGATGAGGATGCCCGCACGTTTCCAACTCAAGCTGAAGCGCAGCGCGTGAGCCGCCAGCAGATTCACCAGCAGCAGCCCGCCGATGAGAAAGCCGCCGGGGAAGGGAAACGTGCCGGGGATGCGGAACTGCTCGGGCGCGAAGATCTGAAACGGAATCCACACCAGATATTTCGTAGGCGGCCAATCCCACGGGCGGAAATATTCGTTGACGACCGTCCAGTTGCCTTCGAAGCGCTGCGCCAGCGTGCCCGCGAAGATGAGGAACATCGCCAATGCAAAGAGCGTCACCGTCAAACGCAGCGACGCCAGCGGCGCAAGGACGCGGCGCCACAGCGCCTCCTCATTGGCGCGTTGGGCCTGCTTGGGGAGGGGACGATTCGACTGCGCGAGATCACTCATGGTCAGCCCCCGGTTGACTCGGTGCCTTAACTGCCTCGCCGGGCGCATCGGTAACGAACGTGGCACTCTTGAGAAATGCGTCAAAGGCCTCACGTTGATCCGCCACAGCCGCAGCATCGCCGTCAATCTTGAAAAACCACATCTGCCCTTCGAAGGCGAACATGGCGGTGATCTGTCGCCGCCCATCACCGTCCAGCCCAGCGGGGCCCACCAGATCGACCTGCAGCGATTCCTGCCCTGCGATCGTGGGCGTCGTGATGGGCTGCTGTTCGAGCGTCGCCACCGGCGGCAAGCCGACCTGACCACGCCAACGGTTGATGTTGGGCAAGATGCCCCCCGCCATGCCCGCCAGAGCACTGACCGTCACCCGCGCCCGGCCGTGCTGCGTCTGCACATCGAAGGCCGCCAGTAGAAAATCACTGGCGTTGGCGACGGGGACCCATGTGGCGGGCGCCGCATAGCGCAGCTTGGAAGGTGACTGTCCGTGAGCGCGACCATCTTGGCTGTGATCGTGACCATCGTCACTGCTATGGGCCTGATCGAGCGGCATACCTGCGCCAAGTCCGGCATCACCTTGCTGACCCATCGTCGTCGACGAAGGCGGCGGCGGGTCCTTGGGCACGCGATAAACCTCCACACCCGGCTCATCGCAACCCGACAACACCAGCGCCGAACCAATCACAGCCAACCATGCCAACCCACGCCCACCAGAGGTCCAATCGCGCTGCCGTTGACGATCACGATCTCGTCGCACCAGCAACGGGCTCGCGACATCTCGCCGACACACTTGATTCATCATGGTTGTGGCGATGACGATGCTCCTGATCGGGGGCCCTAACGGGGGGCTCATAAAAGATTCGATTATAGGGGGCCCAACCTCGCGCGGCCGGGCCTGAAACACGTCAGATTTGCCGTCTACTCGTCAACCAACTCGCCATCGGGGATATCGAAGTTCGCGTGAACCTTCTGCACATCCTCATTCTCATCAAGCGTCTCGACGAGCCGCACGACCTTGCGTGCCACCTCGCCGGTGACAGTGACAGTTTGAGCGGGCACTTTGGTCAACTCCGCGGATTCGATGGTGAGTCCCGCCTTCTCCAGTGCCTGCCGCACGTTCAGAAAATCGCCGGGCTCGCAGAGCACCGACCACGTCTCGCCCTCGTCGATGACATCCTGTGCCCCCGCTTCCAGCGCTGTCGCCATCACCACATCTTCGTGCGTGCCCGCCTTGGCCAGCGTCACCTGGCCCTTGGTGGAAAAGAGGTAGGACACGCAGCCGCTGGTGCCCATGTTGCCGCCGATCTTGTCGAAGATGGCGCGGACATCCGAAGCGGTGCGGTTGCGGTTGTCGGTGAGGATGTCGAGCAGAATAGCCACACCGCCCGGGCCGTAACCTTCGTAGACCGCGCTTTCGTAGCTCTCGCCCTGAAGCTCGCCGCTGCCCTTTTTGATGGCCTTTTCGATCGTGTCCTTGGGCATGTTGACGGCTTTGGCGTCATCGATCGCATAGCGGAGCGTGAGATTAGTTTCAGGATCGCCGCCACCATTCCGTGCCGCCACGATGATGGCGCGAGCGCACTTGCTCCACGCCTTGCCGCGCTTGGCGTCAATGGCGGCTTTCTTGTGACGAATGTTCTTCCAGGCGCTGTGTCCAGCCATGGCAAATCATCTTCAAACGCGGGGTCTTCAAGCATGCTTGGAAATATGCTCAGGCGTCGCCGGAGGCTTGGACGGCATCACCACTCGCAGATGCAACTCCGTCAGTTGCTTGTCTTCCACCGGCGAGGGCGCTTCGGTCATCAGGTCCGCGCCGTTTTGCGTCTTGGGGAAGGCAATGACGTCGCGGATGTTGGTCGTGTCGCACAGGTGCATGATGATGCGATCGATGCCCAACGCGATTCCGCCGTGGGGCGGCGCACCGTACTTCAACGCATCGAGCAGGAAGCCAAACTTCTGTTTCGCGGATTCCTCGCTGAGGCCCAGGAGCTTGAAGACCTTGGCTTGCACTTCGGGGCGGTGGATACGAATCGACCCGCCGCCGAGCTCCGAGCCGTTGCACACCAGGTCGTAGGCCTTGGCGGTGATGGCGCCGGGGTCGGTTTCCAGTCGCTCGACATCCTGATCAAGCGGCGCGGTGAATGGGTGATGCAGGGCGATCCAGCGTCCCGCTTCATCATCCTTCTCGAACGACGGGAAGTCGATGACCCACAGCCATCGCCAATCGCCAGCCTTGATCATGCCCCGCTCCCGCGCCAATTTCTGCCGCAGTTCACCCAGCACCTTGAACACGATCTTGAGCTTGTCCGCAGCGAAGCAGAGCAAGTCGCCTTCTTTCGCATCCATGCGGGCGATGAGTTGCTCAGCAATGGGCGCGATGAACTTGGCGATGCCGGTGTCGAAGCGGAGGCTCTGGCCCTCTTTGACGACCTTGGTGACCGCCAGGCCCTTGGCGCCGAATCCCTTGGCCCATTCCGCCAGGGCATCGGTTTCCTTGCGGGTCATGGCGCCGCCTCCGGGCACGCAGATGGCGCGGACGCTTCCGCCCGCACCCAGCGCGCCCTTGAAGACGCCGAAGTCCGTCGCACCCGCCAGGTCGCCGATGTCCTTGAGTTCCATGCCGTAGCGCATGTCCGGGCGGTCGATGCCGAAGCGTTCCATGGCCTCGGCGTAGCTCATCCGCGGGATGGGGTTGGGCACATTGAGGTCGATGATTTCCTTCCAGATTCGCCGCACACAACCCTCGACCATGTCCAGCACATCGTCGCGATCGACGAAGCTCATCTCCAGGTCGAGCTGCGTGAACTCCGCCTGCCGATCCGCGCGGGGGTCTTCGTCACGGAAGCAGCGGACGATCTGCATGTAGCGATCCATGCCGCTCATCATGAGAATCTGCTTGAAAAGCTGCGGGCTCTGAGGCAGGGCGTAGAACGATCCCGCCTGCAGGCGGCTGGGGACGATGAACTCACGGGCGCCTTCGGGCGTGCTCTTGTAGAGCATCGGCGTTTCAATTTCGTAGAAGCCCTGGCCATCGAAGTAATCGCGCATGATCTTCGTCACGCGATGGCGGGTGCGGAGGATGTGGTTCATCCGCGGGCGACGCAGATCGATGTAGCGGTACTTGAGCCGGGTCTCCTCGGCGACACGATCCGCCTCATCAGGGAAGAACGGCGGCGTCTGCGCCTTGTTGAGAATCACCAGGCCCGTGGCCTGCACCTCGATCTCGCCGGTGGGCAGCTTCTTGTTGGCCATGCCCGGCTCGCGCGCCACGCATTGACCCGAGACGCTCACCACATCCTCGTTGCGCAGCTTATCCGCCAGGTCGTGGGCGTCCTTGTGCTCCGGATGGAAGACGACCTGGGTGATGCCCCCGCGGTCGCGCAGGTCGATGAAGATCACCCCGCCGTGGTCGCGGTAGCTGTTGACCCAGCCCGAGAGGGCGACGGGTTTGTCGATGTCAGCAGCGCGAAGTGCGCCGCAGGAATGCGTCCGTTTTTGCATGGCGAAAGCCTTTGCGTACCTTGGTGAAGACTACAGCCCCGCAATGATACCCCAAACCGGCCGCGAGGCTGGTGGGCCAAGCCTAAATTGGGAATCCATGTTAGCATGGCGAGGCTTATCCCCGACCGACCGGGCCAGGGGGGATCGACGCGCGAAAGTTTCAGACTATGGCAGATCGAATCGTGGTGCTCGATGGACAAACGCTCAACCCCGGCGACCTGGACTGGGCGCCCCTGGGGGCCTTGGGCGATTTAACCGTCCACCCACGCACCGCCGCCGGTCGCGAAGCCGATGCCGCTGCGGGATTCGACATTGTTCTGATCAACAAAACCCCGATTAACGCCGCAACCATCGCCAAACTGCCCGACTTGCGCTACATCGGCGTGCTGGCGACGGGCGTCAACGCGGTTGACCTCCAGGCCGCCCGGCAGCGGGGCATCCCCGTCACCAACGTCCCGGACTATTCAACGCCTTCCGTCGCCCAGCACACCATCGCGCTGTTGCTGGAGTTGGTCAACCACGTCGGCCTTCATAATCGCGTCGTCCACGATGGCGAGTGGGTGAAGTCCGCTGACTTCAGCTTCACCCGCGCGCCGCTCGTGGAGCTTTCCGGCAAGACGCTGGGGATCGTGGGCATGGGCACCATCGGCCGAGCTGTGGCACGCATCGGGGCTGCACTGGGCATGAATATTGCCGCGGCTCATCATTCGAGCATGAAGACGGTGAACCTCCCGGGCGTGGAGATCACCTGGCTGCCGCTGGAGAAGCTGCTGGCGATCGCGGATGTAGTGAGCCTGCACTGCCCGTTGACCGATGCGACCCGGCAAATGATTAACGCGGATCGGCTGAGACTGATGAAGCCTACCGCCTACCTGATCAACACCGGGCGCGGGCTGCTGTTGGATGAACCGGCAGTGGCTGCGGCACTGAACGCGGGGCAACTGGCGGGCGCGGGGCTTGACGTGTTGAGCGTTGAACCGCCCGCAGGGAAGCCGCGAAACCCGCTGTTGGGCCATCCCCGCTGCGTGATAACGCCTCACATTGCCTGGGCCAGCGTCGAAGCCCGCCGACGCTTGTTGCACGCCGCCGCCGGGAACCTTGAGGCCTTCCAGCGAGGCCAGCCTGTGAACATCGTGAACTGATCCCTGATTACCATTGACCTTTCGGCTTCCGGACGTCATGGTGGATGAAGACCCAAATGCAGTCGCCGCAAGAGTTCCAAACATCCCGCCCAGCCCCGCCCACCGCGGCCACCAATTCCGGCGGCCAGACCGATACCTCGGTCGTGGCGCTGGTCTCCGCCGTGCGCGATGAGCTTGATCAGACCATCCTTCGCCTGGGCCTGCAACAGGATCCGCCCTGGTACATCGGGCAAGTGGGCAATCAGAAAGTCGTTGCAGCGTTGACGGGCATGGGTGGTCGCCGCGCGGTGGAGGTCTTCGCCACCATGCTCGATGAGCATCGGCCCAGCCACGTCATACATCTTGGTTTCGCAGGCGGTCTTAACCCGACGATCCGTGCAGGATCCGTCGTCAACGTCGCCTGGGTCATCGACGGCAAAGGCGGCGTCATGCAACTCGATGGCGGTGTGCCTCATCCCGGCACGCTGCCGAGCGATGATGTGGCGCGGGGCAACGACACGCTGCTGACGGTCGATCACCTGGTACACAATTCCGCTGAAAAAGGCATCCTTTTCGTCCGTCACCATGCCGCGGTGGTGGATATGGAAACCTACCACCTGGCGCGACTCGCAGCCCAACGCAATGTCTCGATGACGGTCCTCCGGGCGGTGAGCGATCCTGCGGCAATGTCGATTCCGCCCGAGACTGAAAACTGGGTCAACCCCGATGGCAGCCACCGCATCGTCGCCGCCATCACGCACTTGGCGACGCACCCCTGGAAGATTGCGGGCATCATCCAACTGGCACGCAACGTCAAACTCGCCAGCCGCAATCTCGCCCAACGGGTCCACAGGCATCTGAGCGAACCCGCGACGGAATGACGTGCGGGAAACGTCGCGAAAAGAGCGAGAAAACCGCGAGTAAGAAAAAGAGCGAGTAACCGAATCCGATGAACCTCGCCGACTGTCGCAACCTCATCATCTTTGGCGGGACTTTCGACCCGCCGCATGTGGCGCATCTGGTGTTGCCGCGACTGGCGCGACAGGCGATCGGGGCCGATGCCGTAGCTTATGTTCCCGCTGCACGCTCGCCCCACAAACTGGCCCTCGAACCCACGCCAGCCCACCATCGCCTGGCAATGCTGCGATTGACGCTTGCCCATGAGCCCCACGCGTTGATCCTCACAGATGAACTCGACAACGCCACGCGAGGCCGGGCTGTTAGTTACACGGTCGTTACCCTCGAAGCACTGCGACTGCGTTTGCATCCGCAAGCCACGATGCGCCTGTTGCTGGGCAGCGATCAGATGCTCGTCTTTAACCAATGGCACAAGTCTCAGCGGATCATCGAACTGGCGCCGCCACTGGTGATGATGCGACCGTCGTCAACATCCAACGCGCCCGCCACGCCCGCCGCACCGTTCGATGACGGCCCGTGGCGCAACCACATGCTAACGTTGCCGCAGATGGAAATCAGTTCCACCGATCTGCGTCGGCGACTGTCGCAAGGCGAAACCGGCTCGGGTTGGCTGGTCCCCACAGTGGCCGACTACATCCGCCGCCACCGCCTCTACCGCCCGATTTCGGCCGTCTGAACCCCCCATCTACCCTCACCGTCCCCCTACCTAACCCCCGCCTACCCCCCACCTACCCCCGCCCTACCCCCCTGCATCACCGCCCTATCTCGACCGCCCTTTTCTCGCCGCCTACCGCCCCCGCCAGACCGTTCTCGGCTTAAGCCGCTGCCCCAAAGCGCCGACGATATCTCCAGAGAAACCCCGACGGCTCTACGGCCGTTGGCGGCTTGGGGTAACACCCAGACGTCCAGCAACGAGAGGGGCATGGCACAAACTTCCGTCAAACAGTCGCTGGAACTCTATCTGCGGCAGATCGACGCTTCCCCCCTGCTCACCGCCCAGCAGGAGCGCGATCTCTGCTGGCAGATCATGCACGAAAATTGCCCCGTGGCACGCGACACCATGGTCCGCTCAAACCTGCGGCTGGTGGTCAATATCGCCAAGCGATTTGCCAACCGTGGCCTGCCTCTGATCGACCTGATCGAAGAGGGCAACCTGGGCCTCATGCGAGCGGTCGAGGCATTTGACCCCGAGCAGGGCGCGCGATTCAGCACCTATGCGACGTGGTGGATCAAGCAGGCCATCAAGCGTGCGTTGATCAACGCTGTCCAGCCGGTGCATATTCCTGCGTACATGGTGGAACTCATCGCGCGGTGGAAGAAAGCCAGCCAGGACCTCACCGAGGAACTTGGTCGGGCTCCGTCCAACCAGGAGTTGGCCGATGCCATGGACGTCCCGGCGAGGAAAGTCCGCATCATCCGCAAGGCGGTGCGTGCGTTCCAGCGACCCGGGCAGGCTGCCAGCAGTGAAGATGGTGCCGACCTGATGCAGCTATTGGCTGATGGTCGCACACCGGCACCCGAACATCAGTCGCTGGAGCGCGACGAGATCGAAACTATTCGCCGACTGCTCGACGCCATCGATGTGCGTGAAGCGACGATCCTTCGCATGCGTTTTGGCCTCGATGGCCACGAGCCCATGACGCTCAAGGAAGTCGGTGCCCGCATCGGCCTGACTCGTGAGCGCGTGCGACAAATCGAAATCCAGTCGCTCCATCGCCTCAACCAGCGTATCACCAGTGGTGACCCGTTTGCCTCGGCACACGACGACCACCAGCGCCGCCGCCGTGGCCCCAAGCCCCAGCCCCTGCGTGCCCAGGTCGTCCCCGCCCCAAGGCTCCGCACCCCCGATCACGACGAAGCCGA
>JBGSTK010000123.1:0-16180 GCA_041736565.1 Phycisphaeraceae bacterium
GGCGAGCATGAAGTCGAAGGTGCGGGAGCGGAACTGGTCGTTGGAGAGGGTGGAAAACGCGGGGCCGCCGACGATGTTGTCGGCCGCGTCGCCGTCGCCTTTGAGCAGGAGGTCGGCTTTGCAGATGGCGTAGGTCTCGGCGTTGATCTCCTGTCCGTAAAGGTGGGTGGCGACCTGCTTGCCATGCGCGGTGGCGATCTGCTGGAGGGTTTCTTCGGCTACGGTGAGCATGCCGCCGGTGCCGCAGGCACAGTCGTAAAGCAGGTAGGTGCCGGACTCGATCTGGTTGGCCACGGGCATGAACATGAGGCTGGCCATGAGCTTGACGGCATCACGTGGCGTCCAGTGCTGCCCGGCTTCCTCGTTGTTATCCTCATTGAACATGCGCACGAGGTCTTCAAAGACGGTGCCCATGGAGTGGTTGTCGAGGCCGGGCAGATTTTCCACGGGGCGCGGGCTGAGGTTAATGTCCTTGTCGAGGAACTTCTCGATAAGCTGGCCGAGGCCGTCGGACTCAACGAGCTTGCCGATCTGATTCCGAAACTCGAAGTTCTTGATGATGTCCTGAACGTTGGGCGAGAAGCCGTCGAGGTAGGCAATGAAGTCGTCCTTCAACGTCTGCTGGGTCTTGCGGGATTTGAGGTCGCGTAGGAGGAAGGGCGAGGTGTTGTAGAAGGCCTGGCCAGCGGCGGAGCGCAGGGCGTCGTCCTGGTTGGTGATCTTTTCCTTGTCGAGCGCCGCCTTCATCTCCAGCACGGCGGCTTTGGTCGGCTCCAGCACGGCATCGAGGCGGCGAAGGACGGTCATGGGCAGGATGACGTCGCGATACTTGCCGCGCACGAAGATATCGCGAAGGCAGTCATCGGCGATGCCCCAGATGAAGTTGGTGATCCAGTTGAGTTGGGCTTGGTCCATAGGTGAGTTTTCAATCTAGGCGGCTGATTTGAGTGCATCGCAGTCGCAGACGATCTGGCCATGGTTGTGAACGGGTAACAGCCGCTCATCGGCGTCGAAGGCGAAGTGGCGGGCGTTGTTGTTGGCGAAGTACCAGGTATCGGAGCGGTTGGAGACGACAAAGAGCTGCATGAAGCAGAGGAGCGTGCGGGCGTAGCCGTTGCCGAGGTCGTTTTTGTACTCGACGATCTGCTCCATCGCCCGGCGGGGGGTGATGCCGAGGGTTTTGAGTTCGATCTGCACGACGGGGATGCCGTTGATGAGCAGGATCACGTCGTAGCGGTGGTGGCTGTAGTCGGTGTTGATGCGAAGCTGGTGGACCACCTCGAAGGTGTTTTTGCACCCGTCTTTGATGTTGACGAGCGTGTAGTTCAGCGGCGTGCCGTCGTCGCGGGTGAAGTCGTTCATCCCGCGCAGGGTCTGGCTGGCAGTGTAGACGTCGGGGGTGACGATCTCGTCGAGCAGGCGGGCGAACTCGGCGTCGGTGAGTTGAACGCGGTTAAGGGCCTGGAAGTGGTGGCGGAAGTTGGCTTCGAGGGTGGCGAGGTCACGAATGTCGGATCGGTATTCGTACTTGAGGGCAAGGAGCCGCTGGATGAGGTGGTCTTCGAGTTGGCATTCCGATGACGCCATCGGTTCTCCCGGCTCGCTTGGGCTTCTTTTGGCGTCAGTCGTGACCATGCTGTGGGGCATCCCGGGAGGCGGCGTGCGAATGATGGCGTGCAGTATAGCGGGCGGGGCAGGGCGTGGCTGCTCTCCCGCGCTCCTCCTACCCCATCCGGCCCATTAGAGCCCCTCCAGATGGAAGCCCGGCGGGCGAATTAAGCCAATGTGGACCATCGGGCTCAACGCCGATGGTCTCGATCGCCCGGTTGTGGTTCTTCCGCGGAGTATCCTGAAATTGCTCGCCACGAAGCTATGCGATTCGTTTGATGATCTTTTCGTCCCCGAAGTTCAACATCGTGAATTTCTTTCCGGCAAGCATCTGCTCGATTTCGGCGACTGGCTGACTTGTCCCGAAGATCACCTGCTGCCCGAAATCGGCGCTTAACACTGCCCGCTGCATCAATGCTTCGAAGCTGACGCCCCTGACCATCTGCTGCTTCGGCTCGTCGAACACCAAAAAGCCCGGGTGGTTAGTTTCCTTAACACGGGCCACTTCGAGCATGCCAAGCAGATAGGCCCACACGACCCGAATCGCATCGCTTGCCGATGTGATTCCCAGATCGACGCCTTCGTTACTGGGCCTGTAGGTGTAAGCGTCAATCGTCAGCCGCTCGATTCTGTAGCTCTCAAATTGGTAGAGCTTGAGCTGCTCAAGGAACCTCGCCTGCAACTCGTTCAGCTTGACCTTGTCTGCCTCCGTCAGCTTCTCGCCGCCCGCGAGTTTCCTGTCATCGAGGAGCGCCTTGTAGTCGTTCTTGAACCGCTCTAGGTGCTCAGCTAGTTCATTGAGGGCCGCCTTTGCTTGATCGAGCTGGACGAGTCTTGTCTGCAACCTAAGCCGCTCTTGGATATCAC
Organism: Phycisphaeraceae bacterium; assembly: GCA_041736565.1. Classification (GTDB taxonomy): domain Bacteria; phylum Planctomycetota; class Phycisphaerae; order Phycisphaerales; family Phycisphaeraceae; genus JBBDMX01. Next base: position 2,476 of record JBGSTK010000123.1, read on the forward strand.
TCACGGAAGGACTGCTGGAGCGCGAACGAAGGAGTTCCTTCTGAGCACGAAGCTTCGCAGCCAGATCACCGAGTTCGGACGAGAGAGCTTCGGCCGCCTTGGCCTTTCCCTCGGCTGTCCGAACGGCGTCGGCGTGCATCTCGCGGAAAGTGGCAACTTGGTCACGGAGAAAAGCGAGATTTTCTTCGAGAACCATCGGGCGCAGGTTCGCCCCCTCTGGCACTAGGACACCGCTGACGTGCTGTCCACAGGTTGGGCACTCGTCGCCCGCCGACCGAATCTTTAAGGCACCGCCACGTTTACGGAGCCGAAGGTCATCGTCATGCTGCCGGTAATTTTCGCGGAGTGACTTCAGTCGCTTTTCGATTGCGGCGACCTGATCCCGCACGAGGCGAACCTCCACCTGTTGCTCTTCGAACTTGCGAAGTCTGGCGCCGAACTGGTCCTCGAGTTGGGCGAGTTCTTCGACCGCCGCAGTAGAAGCAGTTGCGGTTGTCGGTACGTCCTGTTGAGATAACTCACGGGCACGCTGTGTAACGGTCGTGGCGTATTCGTTAAGAGAAATCCACTTGTCATCCACAGAAATCAGGAGTGCGGGAGCCAAAACATCAGCAACCGATGACGGTAGTGACTCAGGAAGACCGCGAGGGACGATGCCGATCCTCGGTAACGAAGCCATGAACCGTTGTCGGATTTCGGCCCATCGTTTTTTCAGGAGCTCCTCTCGCTCGCCAAGTTCAATGTTCGCGATCGCGATTCGCAGGATGTCCAAGGACAAGATGTACTCGGCGGTCCTCCGGGACATCTCGGGAATCTGCAAATACGTCGGCATCCTCGCCTTGATATCACGCCATCCGCTCAACTGATCCACGAAGAAGTACGGCGTGATGCAGGCGAGGTATAGAATCGTACGCGTGCCATCGAACCGGCTGAGAACGGGGAGCTTCCACCCGACAAATTCGGCGAGGAACGCGTGGAACCCGTGTTCGCTATCGGCGTCTCCCTTTAACCTGACAAAAAAATCCTTCATCTCATAGGCCTTCGACGGATCAGTCAAGTCGGGGCCGTACACAACTGAAATTCGCTTTTGCACCATAGAGTCGCCCGCTGCCGTCCTCATTGCAGTTACGACGCCTGCTTCACCCTCGATTTCAAGTCTCACGTATGAGTCGATCACGCGCTGGTCACCTTCGTCTGTCCCAATCTCGTGGAGCAGAACCGGCTGAAGTGGAACTTGATGCGACGCGCCGAGCATGCCTTCGAGGCCGAGGGCGTACAGGATCGACATGAGGCAGGTGGACTTACCCTTCGAGTTCTCGGCGCGCAGGAGTACGAGGCCGTCCGGGAACGTCATGTCGCAGCCGAAAAGCCCATTCTCAGCCCGCACTCGAATCTGTAGCGCCCTGACTCTCAGCTTCATTTCTTCCCCCATTTCAGTAATTCGTCAACCATTGCCTGCGTCACCTTTTTGTTCAGGCTTTCGAGGAAGATGCGCTCGTCAACGAGAACCACTGACTCCTCGACAGCCTCAGCGATGGCTCGGCCTTTGTCCGTGAGCTTGATACGGTATTCGCTGACTCTCACTTCTGCGTTCCCTTCCAGCGTTTCCTGCACGGCGTCTCGGTCGCTGACGATCTCTTCCTCCAGCGCGTACTGAATTGCTCTGGGCAGGGTTGGATCAAATCGCACAACTGCCTCGTCCGGAGGCACTTCACCTTGGACGAACGCGAGAAAGGCGCGCCGGGACTCCGGTGTCCGAACCGCCCAGTTCAGCACATGTAGTTGCGGCAATGACGCCTGCTCGCCTCGGCAGGTTTGCAGCAGGAGCGTGAGCAGCGCGAGGCGGCGTACGGTACGGAACTGGCCCGGGAAAGGCTGATTCCGTGGATGCAGAATGATTGTGGCTTCACCTTCGGCACCGAGGTCGTCATCTTCATTCATCTTTCGTCCCCGCGATAAACTCCAATGGACAATTGCCCAGCCACGAGGCAACGCTTCCTCGAACGACCACGTTGACCGTCGCTCGGCCCAGAGCTTTGAAATCCCGATCAAGATCGTCCGCGAGAGATTTGCGGACACTGGAAAGGCGCGCGTGCGGCGCAGTGTGATCAACATCGCTGTCGAACTTCACCATTTCCTCTTGTTGCGCGCAGAAGTTCTTGAGCCGCTCGAAGAGTTCCGGGTCCTGTGCCAAAACCTTGTCCAGCACGTTCTGGTGCTCCAGATACCACTTCAGGTAATCGTAACGCTTCTGCGGTATCGTGGCGTGGAGGTGGGCTGGCAGCACCTGCTTGAGCTTCCGCTCGGTGTTCGCCACGAAGTCGGACTTCAGCCCGTCCAAGTCCTTCTGGCTCACGCTGTCGGGCTGTACGTCGATGGGCGTAATCCCGTGCTTCGCTCGCCAGTCCTTGGCTCTTTGGAAGTGGTCGTCTGTGACAACGAAAGCCTCGAAGGCCGGGTCAATGAACGGCAGCTTCATGTCCCGAATCTTCTTGGCGTACTTTCGGGCGTAGGCGACGACGGCCCGGTCGGGCACCTCGGGCGTGACCAGAATCCAATTCTTCAGTTTCGTCGTAACGAAGACGGTGGCCCAATAATTCTCGTACTTCTTGAGTTTGGGGAGGTCGGTCCTGATCTTGTCTTTTTGTTTCGTGACGCGTTGGGGAGTGCTTAGGCTGCCTTGATCGGCGTAGCACTGGTAGCCTTCTCCATCTGTCGAGATGCCTTCGAGGCCATTATCGCCTTGAACTTTGTCGGGAATTGGTTGGTATGTTTCCCCCCGCAAGGCGCACTCGATGCGGCACAGGCACGCAACTTGCTCCTGCCATTCTGGCCCTTTAGGTGCGGTCGAGCTCATGTCAACGCCATCCTACGATCAATGTATCACGATTCTCGGCGAGCAGTCTCACAAAGTCGGGGTCGGTGAGGGGCACCTTGTTCAGCGATTCGAAATGCTTGCAGAAATTGGCTTCGAGGGCGGCGCGGTCGCGGATGTCTGAACGGTATTCGTATTTGAGGGCAAGGAGCCGCTGGATGAGGTGGTCTTCAAGTTGGCATTCGGATGACGCCACTGGTCCTCCCGGCTCGCTTGGGCTTCTTTTAGTGTCAGTCGTGACCATGCTGTGGGGCATCCCGGGAGGCGGTGTGCGAATGATGGCGTGCAGTATAGCGGGCGTGGCAGGTGTGGCTGGTGCGGTCTGGCGGACCGCGGACGGGTACAAGGTAATGCCACTGCATGTCGATATCGGCCCTGCTGGTGCCAGTTCATGGCCCCGAGCCACACATGCCCGACAATGCCGAAATGAGAAATGGCCAAATTTGGGCATGATGAGCGACATCACCATACCCAAACTTTGGACCATTGGGCTTGCTTCGTCACGCCGCACGGCGGCGGCAGCGGTAGCAGACCTGCCCTGTGCTGCGGTCGTGGACGTATTGGCAGCCCGCCGATGCCAATCTGACGCTAAGGAGGGGGTGCGTCTCGTCTACAGTTGGTGACGGCGAACTGTTTGCGACACGCCCCTCGCCATTGCCTCTGGAAGCCGTTTCCAGTGCCCAAGCTGGCAGTCGTAGGAAGACCTCAGCGTCTCTGCTAGCCATGTCCACCTCGATTCGCTCCACAAAAGCTTGGAGCAGGTTTCGCTTCGTCACTGCGTCAAGCCCCACATGTGATCGTGGCAGAGCTTGGAGTCGGGCCACGACAACATCCGCCGTTTCACCGGGATCTGCCTGTATGTGCCGCAGTTGAGCAGTGAGGGTGGCGATACGCGACTCCAAATGGCGGCGACGATTGCGCATTAAGTCCAAATCCGACTGCAGGTCCAACTGGTCTTCAGGCTGCATGTTGGCCATGATGCGGCTGAACTTCTGTCCCAGCGTGTCGCGCTCCTGCTGAGTCTGCTTGAGTTGCTGATCCAACTGGGTTGGGTCGTCTTTCCGCGTCATCGCGTCCATGATGCGTTGTCGCAGGTGCGGTACATCGGCCGCGATTTCGAGAACCAGATCGAGTGTCGCGGACTCCAACTCTGCTGCTCGGATGTAGTTGTTGAATATGCTGCCCTTGCGGTACTCGCGGTTTCCTCGACGGTGGCGATACTTGCGAACCTTCTTGCCGACCTTTCCGCACAGCACGCCGGTCAACGGCTCGCCGTCCTGCTTGGCTACGAGCAACCCGGTCAGAATATAGTCACTGGACTTGTGCTTGCTAGTCGAATGTCTGGGCAGGTCGGTATCCTGACTGCGGCGCCAACGGTCGACGTGCAGTTGCTTGATTAGCGGAAGAGCCTTGGCTCGAATCGGCTCAGGCAAGAAGTCACCCATCGGCGGCTGCTCAACCCAGAGCCAGTCCTCAGGCGGACGCAGCAAACGTGGGGCAGCGATGCGGCAGGCCAGTTCGCTGCTGCTGATATCAATCGCCTCGGGCACGCCACGGCCCCGTCGATTGAAAATTCCTTGGCTCGACCTCCCGCCCAGGGCCAGACCGCAGTAAATCGGGTTCTCGTAAATCGACTCAACCTGATGCTGGCTCCAAGCCAAGCCTTTTGGTGAACGAATGCCCCTGTCGTTGAGTTCACCGGCGATGCGTTTTCCACCCATGTTGCGGCCATAATGCAACTCGAACATCATCCGCACCGCATCTACCTCCACCGTCGCCCCAGGTACCAATATCGGCTTCTGATCCTTCTGCTTTCGGTAGTGGCCCTTGGCGGCAAAGGTTTCCAGCACTGTGTGCCCGTCGATATCCAGCTTCTGCTGGGTGCCATCGGCAAAACAGCGGATGCGGAACTGAGGTTGGCCATCAGCGCTCAAATACAACCGATCACAGCCGAAGGGAGTGCGCGAAATCGGCAGGCACCTCCCTTGACCAAAGGCGTAAAGCCAGCCCTGCGTCGAACGCTGGCTGATGGCCTTGGCCTGCTCGTAGGCTGCTTCAAACTTGACGACCTTGGGCCAGATGGCATGGTGCTCATCCTCGGGAAGATCCTCCCCGGGGTAAATCACCGTGATCCCGCGTCGGGCACACTCATGTTCGAACCACATGCCATGCGCCACGCCGCCGCGCGTGGAACGGTCCACCCGCTGGATCATCAGGACCTCAAAGTCGTCATTTGACGTCTTGCGACGAAACAGTTCCTCAATATCCTGCCTCTTGCCTGGCAACGATCCCGTGACCCCAGACAGGACCACATCGTCTGCCAGAACCATCCCCAACTGGCGACCGATATCGTGCATCCACTGGAGTTGGGCGTCCGTGCTGGATGTGCCCTGCGAATCATTACTCTGACGCACTTGGCAAATATACCGCTTGCCATGAAATCGCCTCTTCTGCGTTGCCACATCAATCGTCATGGCGTTTTCTCCTATGGGCGCGTGCCTGACGGACCAGTTCCGCCAGCAGCTCGTCGATGGCCCGCTCGATGCTCGCCGCGTCGCTACTGGAAGCGGGGCGTCGGCGGACCGAGACAACGGGCTGGCGCCCACCTACACTCCTATTCAACAAAACACGCGAGGATTCCTTCTTTTCGTTTTCAGAATTTTCGTCCTTCATTTTTCATGCTCCGATTCCGAGGCTTGCCATAACCCGCGATCACGCCTGGCGATGAGTTTGGGGAAGTAGACCTCGGCGAGTGCCTCTCCCCCTCCCTCTTCCATTCCCTTTGGCCACATCCGCCACAATCCGCTGGTGCCGCACGACGGCAAGTGCCAGTGGCCTAAAAAGCTGGGGCACCTGGTCGCATCCGCCGCCCCCTCGTACCAAACCATGTGCTGCGAGTAGTAATGTTTGCGGATGGATACTCGCCCCGTTCGGAGACTGTAGCTCCCGAACATGACGAACTTACCCACCGCGTCGCCGCCGAGGCCGCGAATTTTTCCGCAACTGAAAATTAAATGCAGCCACATGAGGCCCTGTTCCTCACCTTGTTGCCACCGACCCGACCAGATTCCGGAACGAAACCTCGGATCTGTCTCCCGTGGCGGAACATCTCTGTTTTTCACTTGCCACCGCCCTTCTCGGGCCAGTCAATGTCTATACCAAGCTGCTTCATGAAAGCGCGGAAGCTTTTGGAACTGCGCTTAAAGCTTGTTGCATTTAGGGCGCGCAGAAAGGCCTTGACTTCGCGGTCATTGGGCTCCCTCGCCAATTTTTTGCGATTCCGGCGGCGTCTGTCCTGCCACGCCAGCGCGGCTGGAGACTGGTTTTCCGGAATGGGTTCACCTGGTACATCCCCCGGCCCCTTTGGTGGTGGGTAATTAGGGCTCGGCAGAAAGGGGCTGGACTTCTCGGTCCGCGGACGCTCAGATTCGATGTGGTCAAACAGCGCTTCGACAGCCGAGAGTAGTAGGGGCTTCGGCGCCGTCATTTCAATGCCCGTTTTTTGAAAGCATTTGCGGCATTCCGTAATGATGTAGGCGCGGGGCCGGAGGTCATAGATTTGGTTTGCGGACGGGTACTGCACGCCAATCATCTGGATGTCCAGCAGTTCGATGAGGCGCTGGCATTTTCTACACGTGATGCCGTTGTTCATGGCATCGTGAACCCATTTTGGGTAGTCAGGCTGGGGCGTTTGGGACATTTCTTTCCTCTACTTGATGAAAATGGTTTGATGTTGGGGGTCGAACTTGGCCCCAGGCGGAATTTCACCCGTGTCGGTGAAGTGCTCATTGAGCGCAACCTTACGGACGCGTTCGACGGCCTCCACCGCTTGAGGGCAGTGCTGTCGAGCCCAGGCCAGCAAAGCTGATTCGTCGTAGATGACCAGTTTGGGTGGAGCAGTTCGAAACCCGATTCGGCCCGATGGGAGATTCAGGGATTTCTGACGCCCGCCTCGTTGAGCTATCTGCTCTTGAGCCCATGCCTCAAGCTGGCCGCCGAAACGCAAAAGGAAAAACGCTTCTTCTCGGCGCGCGCGCCGCGATTCGATTTGAGCCCACGCCGCAACACGCTCGGCATAGGCGCGCGCTTCGACGATCCGGCGAATCACCCAGTTGGCCGAACCCTCATCGACGACCGAAAACCGCTCAGGCACCTGGGCCTCCATCTCCGCATCAGGCATATCGAAGGGGACTAGAGGATCACTCATGGCGCCCTCCCTTTCGGCTGGCGAGGACAACGGCCAGAAATCTCAAGTCAGTCCAAAACTGGGACAAGGCTGTCAGAAGACGCGCGCCCAGCGATTTTGCTTTCGTGACCTCTGGGGCTTTAGCGCACGAAACCAGTCGGCTCACCAGTTCCTTTGGAACATCCAGCGGTTGACGTGCGTCGATGGGGAACCGCAACACATTGGTGCGGCAGCAGTCTCGGCACCGAACCCAGAGGCGAACATACCGAGGCGGTCGCGGGTCCTCCGGCGTCGGGCGGTAGTTGCGGGGCGACATATCGACCATGTCGCCGAGGTGGAGTTGTTGGCCGCACTCGGTGCATCGGTGATGGTGAACATCCGTCCGAACGAAGAGCATCTGCATGGGACCTGCCTTTCGGGGTTAGGGGTTGACCCCTATAAAGGCAGGTTTCAGAGTTCCGGAGATTAGCGCATTTAAATGTTGGCCTTCCAGAAAGCGCCTACTGACCATTGCGGAGAGCGATGGTCATCGAGCTTCTGCGGCAATCGTAAGAGGGGGTCAGCGAGGATTGCCGCCAGCCACAGCGCAGAGATACTGGGGAGTGATTACTGCCGCTTGGCTATTGGGTAAGCGACGCGTGCTGCCAGACCGTCGCAGTCGTGGACAGGGGCGTGGCGTCAAGACTTGGTTTGGAGCGCTCCAGTGCGGGCAGCAGGCGCAGAACTACTCCGACGCCACCTACGATGCGACATAAAACCATTTATTACAGATACTTGCGTTGGAGGCGCTTTAGCCAGCTGAGCTAATCGCCCGTAACTCTTTTATTATCAAACACTTACAATGCATGCTGCGGCCGATTGAGGCTGCATCAGGTCAACTCCTGCAAGATAGCAGATTTACGGCTTCAATGCCAATGCCATTTCCGCCCGCCGCCGAACGCCCCGTTTGGTCGTTGGCAACCTCAACGAAAGAGCATGGCTTCGGCGGCGAGGCCGGGCCCGAAGCCCAGTGCGACACAGGGGCGGGGCGCATCGGCGGCACGAAGGTGCTGAAGGATAAACAGGATGGTGGCCGACGACATGTTGCCACAATCGCGGAGGACCTGGCGGGACACGGCGGCGATGCCCTCGGGGAGGCCCAAGGCCCCTTCAACGGACTCGACGATGCGTGGCCCGCCGGGGTGAATGGCCCACGAAGCGATTTGAGAAATCGAAAGGCCCTGCTTGGCCAGCCAGGGTTGGAGCCAAGGGCGTAAATGCGTTGCGATCAGATCGGGGACGCGACCGCTGAGGGTCATGGTGAAACCATGGTTGCCGATTTTCCAAGTCATCGCGTCGGCACTGTCGGGCAAAATGCAACTGCCGGTGGCTGCGAGTTGCCACGACGATTGGGGCGTATGGTTTAGATCATTGCCGAGGATGACGGTTGCGGCACCGTCGGCAAACAAGGCGTTGGCGACAATCTGTTGCGTGTCGAACCCATAGGCGAAGTGCAAAGAACACAACTCGACGGAGCAAACCAGCACGCGCGAAGCGGGGTCGGCCAGGATGAATGATCGTGCAAGGGTCAGTGCATTAAACGCCCCGTGACAACCCATGAAGCCGACGTTGGTGCGGCTGAGCGTGGGGGCCAGGCCCAGTTCGCCAGTCAGGCTCACTTCCAGGCCCGGCGCGATGATGCCGGTGCATGAGCAGGTGACGATGTGGGTGATTGATTGCGGGTCGATGGAGGCTTGCGTGAGCGCCGCGGTGGAGGCACGAGCAGCCAGCGGCAGTACTTCGGCGGCGTAGCGGGTCATGCGGGCTTGCGTGTCGGGGCCACGGTCGGAGGCGTTGATGGGTTGGGGGTAGAACCGCAACGGCTGGTCGCCTTCATCGGGGTCAATGACGACCGCACCGCGTTGCGCCACGCCGCTGCGGCGATAGAGCGTTTGCATCAGCCGCGTTTGTGCCGGTCGGTCGCAGCATCGTGCCATCGTCATCTGCATGGCGCGATCCTGTGGCAATCGCCGGTCGGGCAAAGCCGTGCCCAAGCCGAGTATGGAAACATTCATGGGAGTTCTCTCTCCAGTTGCCACGGTCGATTGAGAATGGCGGTCACCCACCGTGAACCTCCGGGCCAATGGTGCAAGGAGCGTGTGGCCAGTTGAGTGAGAAGGGCGCGGCGCAGCGCCCATGCTATCAAGCGGCATAGACGTTGACGCGGCGCGAGTTGGCGTTGCCAATGGGATTGCCATTGCTGACCGAGTGCGTCATGCCAGCCATCGCGAATAGCGGTTTGCAGGAAGGGCACGACGCTGAGGCCGCCAGCCATCGCCCATGCCATACCTTCACCGGTGAACGGTTCGATGTAACTTGCCGCATCGCCGACGATGAAAGTCTGGGGCGCCCACCATTGTTGGCGGCGGCGTGTGAGGGCACCGATGCCGTGATAGGTATCGGGTTCATCGGGCCATGGCAGGGCCGGAAAGCCCGCTTGTTGAATGATGTTTTGGAGCATGGCGTGAATGCTGCCGTGGCGAGGGATGGCTTGGGGGTCGATGGCGGCAGCGATATTGAGAAGACTATTTTCGACGCGGACCAGGCCGACATAACCGTCGGCGGCGCAGGCCATGTGAATGATGCCGGGCGGGTAGATTTCGCTGGGCGCTTCGACAAAGGCGCCAACGCCCAGGCGCGCGTCGGGGCGAATGACCGGAGCGTGATCCGCATCCAACGCCGTGCCTTTGAGGCCGTCGCAGACGAGGATAACCCCGGTGGTCAATGAGTGCTGGCCGAAGGTGGCAATGCCGTTGCGGATGTGGATGGCGGTCTGATCGAGGAAATGCACGCCGCTGTCGATCGCGCGTTGTATCAGGGCGGCATCGAAGGACGTGCGGCTGATCGCCATACCCGGCGGCAGATCGAAGTGGGCATGATGACGGCCGGAGGCGAGAGTCATGCGATGCAGCGGCACGGCGCCGCAAGCAGCCAGCAAGTCGGCGGCGTGAACCGAATGCAGGACGGATATCGCGGCCTGATTGAGGCAACCCCCACAGACTTTGGGCCGGGGAAAGCGGGCTTTGTCGATGAGCAGAACGTGCAAGCCACGCTGAGCGGCAGCAAGAGCGGCGACCGCACCGGCTGGACCCGCGCCGATGATCACCGCGGGCCACGAGCGTGCAGCGGCTTGGTCAGGGGTGAGGGTGGACCGAGGGGCCGAGGGGATCATGGACGCCTCCATGTCAGTAGCGCACGGGCCGGCCAGATGCGCTGAAGTGTGAAGGATGTCAGATCCGCTTGACACGCCAGAGTGTGCAACTCATCGAGAGTGAACGCGCTCTCGACGGAGCGGGGACCATCGTGGTGAACGATCGGTGAACGACTGAGCAGGTGAACCGCGAGTTGCGCGGCAACCCAGCCGATGCCCGTTCGCAGCAGGTCGCTGACGACGAAGCCGAGCCGAGCTTCGTCACGCATGTTGCGCAAGACGGTGATGACAGCGGGTGTGTCGAGGTGATGGAGCATGAGGGAGTTGATGAGGATGTCGTAAGGACCGCCAGGCCAGTGGCCGGCGAGCGCATCGTGGGTGAGGACGCGGATAGGCAGGTCATGGGCTTGAGCGGATGTTTGAGTGAACTGGAGTGCGGTGGGAGATAGATCAGCTGCGGTGATATCGAATTGGTAGCCGCGCTGACTGGCGATGCGACCCAGAGCAATGGCCACGTCGCCGCCCCCGCAGGCGACGTCGAGGATGCGAGCGGAGCGGTGTGACCCAAGGATGAATTGGATGGCGGGAAAGAGGTGGGCTGCCGTGCGGCTGATGCGATTGATGCGGCACAGACCGCGGAGGGCCTGGTGATGAAGATGCGGATCAAGTGAGGGGTCATCCATCCGTTCGGGTTGTCGATGCCGTGAGGTGAGATGGGGGCGGCGCATTTCCTTGATGGTAGGAGCGACGCTCAACCCGCAGTTGTCCACTTCCCCGGCCGCACCCAGTTACTGACGCTGTACACCCAGCGTCGTGAGCAGTAGAGCTTCGCCTCGCTCGGGATCAATACCAATCTGTCAGTCTTAGATTCGTGACGCATACTGCGCCAAAGTCGGCTCAAAGGGCGCCATTTGAATGCCGAGGTCGGCCTGTGCGGCGGTCATGTCGCAGAGGGAATCCTCCTGACTCATTTCGACCTGATCGCGGTTGAACGGCACGAGGGGCAAGCCGGCGATGAGGCGGGCTTTCCAGGCGGGGATGGCGAGGATGGGCTTGGGCTTGGCTGCGGGCAGGTGGCGTTTGACGGCTGCGTAAAGCTCCGGCCAGGTGAGGATGTCGGGCCCGCCAAGGCAGTAGGTTTTGTTGATGGTGGCGGCGGCGGAGAGCGACCCGACGAAGCAGCGTGCCACATCATCAACCCAGATGGGCTGGACTCTGGTGCGTTTGCCGAGGCCCAGGGGACCTGCGCCGAAGTAAGGGACGAATGGAGGAAGCCAGGAGGTCCAGAAGCCCTTGACCATCTGGATGAACTCGCCTTCCGGTCCATGGATGATGGAAGGGCGAAAAATTGTCGCGGGCAATCCGCTGGCGCGGACGGCTTCTTCGGCCTGCCACTTGGTGGTGAAGTATCGCGCGGGGGCATCGGCTCGCGCGCCAAGCGCGGACATCTGCACCCATCGGCTCACACCCGCAGGCAGCGCAGCGGCGAGAAGATCGGCAGTGCCCTGGACATGCACCCGCTCAAACGTCTGGCCCTTACGGGGGACCTCGGCGATGATGCCGACGAGGTGAATGACGCTTTGAGCGTTTTCCACGAGTCGCGCCAGTGCTGCGGGAGCGGAGAGTTCGCCTTGGACGATCGTGAGGCGGGGATGCTTCGGCAGTTTGCTGGCTGAGCGTGACAAAGCGCGCACGGCGTAGCCCGCCTGGAGCAGATGGGTCAGGACGTAGCTGCCCACGAAGCCGGTGGCACCGGTGAGTGCCACGGTGTGGGTTGGCGTGTTGGTCATGGTGAGTTCCCTGGGCGTGTGGAAGGGGATTGCGCCCCGCGAATCTGGACCTGCGTTATCATGCGACTTTCTTACTGTAAATGCTAATCCGTCATTGGGAGTGTTCCTTTGCGCAACAGTCAGCGCCCGTTGGTGATCGTATCCCGCCGCAGCCATTTGGCGCAGGTGCAGGCTCGATTGGTCGGCGAATCATTGCTGGCCCGGGACCCGCGTCTGGTGATCGAGCACCGCTTCATTGATTCGCAGGGCGATCTGCGACCTGAGGCCTCGTTGGCGGCTGAGGGAGGCAAGGGTTTGTTTGTGCGGGCTGTGGAGCAGGCGTTGCTCGACGGCAGCGCGGATCTGGCGGTACACAGCGCCAAGGACCTGCCCTCGGAGATGACGCGTGGGCTGACGATGGCGGCGACGCCTCGGCGTGCTGATGTGCGCGACTGCCTCATCAGCAGAGAGGGCTATTCGCAGGTTGCGGATCTGCCGCAGGGCGCGAAGGTGGGGACGTCGGGCCCGCGGCGGATTTCACAACTACTGGCGTTGCGTGGGGACCTTCGCATCGTGCCGTTGCGCGGCAATCTCGACACGCGATTGGCCAAAGTGCTGGAGCAGAATGTTTGCGACGCCACGCTGCTTGCGACTGCCGGGCTGCATCGCGCGGGGTTGGGGCAACATGCAACGCACACGTTGGAGCCGGAGGTTCTGCTACCCGCTGCGGGACAGGGCGCTTTGGCGCTGCAATGTCGCGCTGATGATCACGTGACGTTGTTGCGGTGTCTGCCTGCTAATCATGCTGATACGGCCACGGCGGTGGCCTGCGAGCGGCGTATCGTGGCATCGCTCAACGGAGATTGTCACTCGGCCATTGCGGTGTATTGCCAACCCGTGCCCGCCCCCGCTGATGAGGGCGGCACCATGCGCCGCGCTGATGTCGGGCGGCTTCACTATCGGCTACGCGTCAAGGTCTTGTCGCCCGATGGTCGCCGGATTATCGAAGTCGATGAAACGGTGGCTGCGCGACATCTGGGGCGGCTGGTGAAGCAGACCATCGCCTCGCTGCGCAAGCAAAACGCGTCCCGGCTGCTCCGCGCTTGATGGGGTCTGCTCATTTTCCGGGGCGGGCTTCACAACCCACATAAAAGAAGCACCCCCTGCGAGCCGCGACCGGAGGAAGCGGACGATAGCTCCTATGCCTGGAGGACGACAAACACGGCGCCCTGACAGTCGCAGCTCACAGCCGCCAACGGGCGTTTGGTTCGCTTGGGTTATCGGTCACGTGCCTTCGCTGCGCGGGTGAACGCGTTGCATCCTTCACGGGGTTCCTTCGAGACCGTAAGGGCTCCCGTCAAGACCCTACAGTCTTTCGTCGAGCCCTTACGGGCTCCCTTAAAGACCGTCAGGGATCCCTTAAGGACCGTGAGGGATCCCTTAACGACCTTGAGGGATCCCTTAAAGACCGTGAGGGATCCCTTAACGACCTTGAGGGATCCCTTAAGGGCCGTGAGGGACCCCTTAAAGACTGTGAGGGATCCCTTAAAGACCGTGAGGGATCCCTTAAAGACCGTCAGGGAGCCCTTAAAGACCGTGAGGGATCCCTTAAGGACCGTGAGGGATCCCTTAAAGACCGTGAGGGATCCCTTAAGGACCGTGAGGGATCCCTTAAAGACCGTGAG
>JBGSTK010000178.1:0-24273 GCA_041736565.1 Phycisphaeraceae bacterium
AACTCGTCACCTATCCAAGCATCCATGCCGGGGGTCTCCATGGGGCATGGGGCCACTGCCAGTAATTTTCCGCCCTGGGCTTACATCGGATCGTTGCCATCGACGGCAACAGATGGGGAAGAAGATGTGGGTAATTGAAAGCTTGTTCGATCCCTTACTGCCAAGGTCAAAGTCAGGGATGTCACCGATGCCGCTGGCGGATATGGCTGCCTGGATAAGGTGCCGTTCACGGGTGGGGTTGCCATCATCAACGATGACCTTGATGCCTGGGGGCATTACACCGCGCAGGAGCTGGGCTGAAATGTGGAGGTGGCCGTGCTCGGCGATGGCCCTGTCACGGCGTTCGTCCGCCTCGCTCTTGGCATTGTCGGCTCTCAGCCCTTGCTCGATCTCTTTCCACTCGGCGAGGGCTGCGGCGTAGGCTGCTCGGTCTGACCTGATGACCCCGCGTGGGCCGAGATAGTAGACCTTCGATCCGTGTTTCTTTTTCCAGACTTGGCGGGGGGCGAAATAGGTCAGGGCGAGGCGGGTCATGATGGTCACCAGGTCGAGGGTTTAGATCGGCCTCCAGCGTACCACCCCTGTATCCCTTGTCAAGGGGTGCGGTCTGATTTGTATCCCTTTTTGTATCCCTTCTGGCGCGTCAGAAATGCTGATTTGGGGATACGTACCCCCTCTGGCGCTATCAAAAACGCGGTTGACATCTTTGGTAAGGGTGAGGTCGTGGGTTCGAGTCCCATGGGCGGCTTTCCAGCCATCAGGTCCCAACCCCTCAAGCCCCTCGGCGGCGACCGCACAGCCCTGCAATTGACGCACGCCCGGGCGTGGTTTAGGATGCACCCACGCAAAATCGCCACCTGTTTGGGGATTGGTGTAATGGTAGCACGACTGACTCTGGATCAGTTAGTATAGGTTCGAATCCTATATCCCCAGCTTTTTCAATCGCTTACGACATTTTAACCGCCCTTGCCGCATGCTTGACCGTTGGTGGCCGCCGCCGCCAAAGCTTAACGGACAAAAAAGCCGATCAAAGGGCAATAATCCTTGTTTCGGCGGCGATGCGGGGTTAAGATGGAGTCGAACCGATTTCGAGCATACCCTGCGTGGGGCGTGCTAACACTCAGCCCAACCAAGGCTTGTCACACCCTCGTCTTCATTCATCCCATCGTTCCAAGCCGACCAAGATCGGCAATAAGCTCCGGGGAAGACACGTTTGGCCTTGGTGAAAGGAGAATCAGATGGATTCACGACTTAAGTGTACCCCGCGCCCGCCGTCCCGGGCATTCACCCTCATCGAACTCTTGGTGGTCATCTCCATCATCGCCCTCCTCGTCGGCATCCTCCTGCCGGCACTGAGCGCGGCGAGGGATTCGGCACGGAATGCACAATGCCTAAGCAATGTCAAAGGCATTGGGACGGCAATAAGTGTTTACCTCGAAGACTTCCGACAAACATACCCCGCAGGTAAGACCGATAACACCAATGCCCCAGGTGACCTATATTGGGTAAATTTGGTTGGCAAAGCTGGCACAGGCCCTACCTCTCGCCAAGTTGCCACAGAAGATCGAATACTGAATAGCTATCTCGCCAATGATACTCGCGTTGCACGATGCCCATTGGACAAGGGAACGTACCAAAATGCCAGCGTCGCATCAGCTTTCGATTATCATGGCACCTCCTATTGGTATGGAAACCGTACTCCTGCCCAATTCGCGGATGGCAATTTCTACACGTTTGCGGGGATTTGGCTTATCGAAGGGCACCGCGCCAGCGAGGTTCAGATGGGCTCTCGGAAGGTGATCGTGATGGGTGAGCCAGCCGTCGGCAGCCTAACTACGCCGAATTCTAAGCTGTATTGGCATAATTCGGCATCACCGCTTCAGTTTTCGGCCGTGTTTGCCGATGGTCACGCTAGCACAATGACCCAGAAGACAAACACCGTTGCAAGCCCTCTAAATGCCAGTGCATTGAGCACCATGTCGATAACGGACGCCTATTATTGAGCGCCAAATAGATATATGAAGGTTCGTGTAGCATTCGCTTCGAACGTCTCTATCTCCTCGGGTGAGTGATGTCCATGGCCGCACACCCGGTGGATTACTTCACGTTAGCTGTCCCTGGCAGCGATATTCGTGGAAAGTCGGTCAGAGGCGCTGCCATCACAATGGCGGGGCAAGGGGCTTCATTTGCTTTTACGACCGTGTCGACTGTAGCTCTGGCGCGCCTTTTGACACCGGAAGCTTTCGGTGTGGTGGCCATGGTCACGCCAATAATTGGATTCGTCGGGCTTGTACGAGATTTGGGGCTATCCGCTGCCACTATCCAACAGCCGCAAATTAGCGCCGGGCAGGTAAGTACGCTCTTCTGGGTTAACGTGCTTGCCAGCATATGTATCTTTCTGGTCCTCTTCGCCAGTGGTCCGGGCATTGCGTTCTTTTACGGCGATGGGCGCTTGGTTCATGTTACCTGGGTCCTAGGTATTCCAATTCTGCTCTCCGGCCTAGCCGTTCAACACCAGGCACTTTTGGCACGCAATATGCAGTTTCGTCGCCTGGCGACCATTGCCATCATCGCCCAAGCTGTCAGCGTCGCCACGGGTATACTTCTGGCATGGGCTGGATTTGGATATTGGGCCCTCGTATACATGCCTGTACTGTCCGCGGGTGTGACATTGATTGCCACCTGGCAAGCATGTCGCTGGCGCCCCGGTCGGCCTTTGCGGCACACGGGGGTCCGGTCGATGCTCAAGATGGGTGGCTACCTGAGTGCATTTAACTTATGCAATTTTTTTGCGCGAAATCTAGATAATATCCTCATTGGACGCGCCTGGGGCGCGACAGAGTTGGGGCTTTACTCCAGAGCTTATAGCTTGCTCGTCCTGCCAATTCAGCAGATCAACCAGCCAATGGCATCTGTCGTTGTGCCCTCCCTTAGTCGCTTGCAGGATGATAAGCGACGATTTGTCAGTTTTTATCTTCAGGCTCTTTCACTCTCCTCATCGATTACTTTGCCAATTGTGGGCGTCATGATTATTGCGAGTCAGGATGTCGTGATGGTTTTGCTTGGTCCGAAATGGCTACCCGCGGCTGGAATATTTCTCGCCTTGGCCATTTCAGCCCCGATTCAGGCAATATTTAATAGTGTTGGATGGCTCTATCTTCCCACCGGTCGCACAAAGGCCATGTTCTATTTCGGCCTAGTGTCGTCTTCAATCACCGTAGCTTCATTTGTAATTGGTTTGCCATGGGGCCCACTGGGCGTAGCCATTGCTTATTCTGTGGCCGTTTGGCTCCTTTTCGTTCCTGGCTTGCATTTTGCGGCTGCCACACTACCGATCTCCTTAAGGGACTATTGGCGAGCCTTAAAACAGCCAGTTCTGGCCACGGCTTTCGGAATGCTGGTGACATTCGTTGTCCGAAATGCGTTCATGGTCAATTTCAATCCACTACTGCGATTGTCGCTCTGCTCTGCTGTTCTGATGACTGTGTTTATTTCCATTCTCCTTGCAACACAAGCCCAACGACGTAAATACTTCGAAATTATTCAAAGCCTCCGCTCATAAGGAATGTTTGGAATGACTAAAACGATTGCTAATGTTACGCATGTTTCGGCCAGTGTGCCGCCACAGGAAGAGGCACGCTCCGTTCGTGGAATCGCAGCGCTGGGGCAGTTTCTCT
Organism: Phycisphaeraceae bacterium; assembly: GCA_041736565.1. Taxonomy (GTDB): domain Bacteria; phylum Planctomycetota; class Phycisphaerae; order Phycisphaerales; family Phycisphaeraceae; genus JBBDMX01. The sequence continues at coordinate 3,678 of JBGSTK010000178.1, forward strand.
GTCGTGCTTCTCCAACCGGACGAATGCAACGCTTCATGCAGACAAAGTTCCGAAAATGGTGTCCTGATTACGATTACCGGGTGCCTACGATGAGAGGCTTTCAGATGGAGGCCTCTCCATATGATTATTCAACCTACAGGATATTTTTCTTTCGCGAATATGAAGCATCCATGTCAAACATCATATCGAGTCACCTGTTTGAGGGCCAGACCGCTCTTGACATCGGTGCGAATCGGGGGTGGTTCAGCCTCCTGATGGGGACGATTGTAGGACCTACTGGACGAGTCGATTCATTCGAGCCATACCCGCCAATGTTTGATCGCCTCCAGCGAAACTTACAGATCAATAATCTGACTTGGGTCCGACCTCAATGTGTCGCTTTAGGCTCGACCGTAGGAGATTCCTGGTTCGTACCCCCGTCAGATGCGGTTATTCATCATGTGGAGCACCTTACAGGATGCACAGGTGTGGGATACCTTACCGACAAGCAGTCGGAGGGGGCTATTCGCGTTCCGAGTATGACTCTGGACCAGTATGCATCTGAAACGGCTTTGGACGACGTCAATATGATGAAGATCGATGTGGAGGGTGCAGAAACGGCAGTCATCCACGGTGGGCGTCACACAATCGAGAAGTCTCGACCGATTCTTGCAGTCGAGTATAATGTCGAAACTGCACAGCGTGCGGGAACTTCGGTCGAAGAACTCGATCAACTCTTGAGTGACCTTCGTTACGACCGTTTCGTCTATTCTGGCTATTTTCGAAAGCTGAATCTACAGGAATACCTCGGGACGTGCGTGGGGGATGGCGTTTTCAACGTGTACTGCTTTCCACGGTAAATGTCGAAAAATTAATCTGTCTGGCCCTAGGTTAACTATGCGCGTCGTTGTGATAGCCAACCGATTCCCAGCGATATCTGAAACCTTTGTACTCAATCAGGTCACCGGCCTTCTTGAGCGGGGACACGATGTCCGGATTGTGTCGCTCCAGCAACTTGGCAGCGAGCGCCAACATCCGGATGTGGCAAAGCAGCGTCTTATGGAGAGAGTAGTTTTTGCGCAAGCGTTGAGCACAAAACGATGGGAGAATCGTGCAACAAGCATTATGATTGGGTGTCGAGCTGTTTTACGGGATGTGCGATTGGCGAGGGCTTTTCTTCGTCCCCGTTTTTGGTTGCGCCACGGCGTCACTGCGTCCCTTCGGCTGGCCGATTGCCTGTCGCGGATCGGCGACGTCGATATTGTGCATGCCCATTTCGGACCTATCGGCTTGGCGATGGCAAAGTTGCGGCTTGAAGATGTTATGCCGTGTCCGCTGGTCGTCACGTTTCACGGGTCGGATATTAATGCTCGCCAGGCAAAATGCTCTTCAGTTGAGTACTATCGTCCTGTGTTTCAAGCGGCGGACCGTATCACTGTGGGTACGCAATTCATGGCTGAGCAGGTCGCCGCGATCGCTCCCACCGGCGCAAGAGCGCCGGTCATACTCCCGATGGGTGTCGATGTTAGAAAATTTCCTCACGCGGATCGAGGGTGGGGCGCTGGTGAGGAAGTGCGTCTATTGGCTGTCGGTCGGCTGGTTCCCGTGAAGGGAACGCGTTATGCGATAGAGATGCTTGCGCTTCTAAAGAACCGCCACCCAGGATTGAGATTGTGCGTGGTTGGAGATGGGCCGCTTCGCCGTGAACTTGAGGATTTGGCTTTGAATCTGGGCGTCCAGGACAGAATTGAGTTTTGCGGTGCGTTGCTTGCCGACGAAGTGCGCAAGAAATACACTGAGGCACATATATTCGTGATGCCTGGCATCGTTGCCGCCGATGGCACTCGTGAGGGCCAAGGAGTGGTTATTGCCGAAGCTCAAGCGTGCGGTTTACCTGTTGTCGCGTCGCGAGTGGGTGGCATTCCTTACGCAGTTGATGAAGGAAGGTCGGCAATATTGGTGCCCCCGGGTAATGCTGAGGCATTAGCCTCTGCTGTTGAATCGCTCTTGGCAGATCCCGACCGTTGTGTAGAGATGGGGCGAGCAGGGCGTGCCTTTGTCCAAGCCAATTACGACAATGAGGTGCTCAACGATCAGCTTGTCCGACTCTATGAATCAGTGATTAGCGACGTGTCTGCCCCTCGATGCGCGTGACTGTGGTAGTCGTGCGGGGCAGGGTTGACCGGCCCGGACCGGATGGGAACGTATGATGACGAGATGTTACCATACTACCGCAACGCTGCTTGTTGACCTTTGTCACAAAGTGGAGTCCTGGATCGTATAGGCCCTGGCCAACTGGCGGCGCCCGCCGTTCTCTCGCACGAGGCAATGCGGCGCGGGTGAAGTGACTTGATGGTCGGTCGCCGTCATCGGGTTGGGCCGCGTGGCGTTCGGTCATTACTTCGGACGGATACTCTAGACATGCACGATTCTGCTGACTTCCCACGTGTTTTGCATTACTCGCCGTTTACGCAACTATCGGGGGCCAATCGCAGCATGCTGACCCTCGTCAGGGCCCTGGCCAAGCGCGGTCCGGTGTTCGTTCTGGTCTCTGCGGATAATGCCGTTGCGCAAGAGGCCAGGCGTACCGGGGCGATTGTGCAATGCGTCTACAAGGGACAAGACATTCCAAATACGCGGTTTTCGTTGCTGCAACACCTGCTCCGTCCATACAGGTCGCTGAGGCAGGCGTGGGCGCTGTTTCGTGCAGCACGCAGGCACAAGGTGCAGATCATTCATGCCCACTCAGCCTATGCCAACCGTTTTGCGTGGCCTGTGGCTCGTTTTCTGGGCATTAAGCTGGTTACGCATCAGCGAGATATCTATCGAGAGGACTACTTTCATACAGGGCTGGGACACGCGGAGGCGATTATTGCGATTTCAGATGCGGTGTTACAGTCGTTGCCGACGAAATGGCACGTGCGAAGCAGGGTAATACACAATGCGGTGGCAATGCCGAATACTGTCCCGCCACTCTTGCCTGAAGATCGCATACCAGTGATTGGCGCTGCCGGTAGATGCGATGATAACAAGGGAATTGATTTATTGGTGGAGGCAGCGGTCGCTATCTTGGCGACGCACCAAGCGGAGTTCAATGTGTGGGGCGTATCCGAAGAGGAAGCCAATCCTGTCGCCACTCGAATATACGATGTATTGCGACGTTGCGACCCAACAATACGGCAGAGGATCCACCTCCATCCTTTTCGGAATGATATTGAGGAGTTCTTCCGGGCTGTGGATGTTGTCGTAGTCCCAACGAGGTACCGCGAGGGATTCGGGAGGATGGCCGCAGAAGCGATGTCGTATGGTCGCGTGGTTTTGGCGTCTCGTGTCGGCGGGTTGCCCGAAGTGGTCAGGCACGGCCATAGTGGGTTGTTGTTCGTACCCAATGATTTGAAAGACCTCGTTGCAGCGATCACGAATGTGCTAGCAGATAGAGAGCTCATGATTAAGCTTGCCTCTGCCGGACGGGAGGATGCTGCGAATCGATTTGGTCCCGCCGTGCATGCAGACTCGGTTGCGGTGGTATATCGGGAGGTACTTGGTCAGGGCCAAGCCGAAGCGGACCAAGTGCCTGGCGTAAACAGCTCCCGGGCCGGACCTTCAACTTGACGACCGTTACAGGTGTGGGATCAATAACGGCTTTGCTCGCGGAGCATGCAGTCGAGTTATCCGCCTGTTAGCAGCATTCCGCCGCCGTCGCCGTTTGCCGCAGCGCCGCCCTTGCGGCGATACTGGGGGGATGAAGTATCGCTTGATTGGCGTTGATCTCGATGGCACGCTGTTGGATCGGGCGGGGAGGTTGAGTCCGCGGAATGCGGCCGCCATTGCTGCTGCGCAGGCGGCGGGGGTTACGGTTGTGCCTTGCACCGGCCGGGCGTGGCGTGAGTCGCTGCTGTCGCTACGGACGTTTCCCAATCCGGCGAAGGGCATCTTTGCGGGCGGGGCAGCGGTGGTCGATATTCCGACGGGCGACTCGGTCGATGTCGCCATTATCGAGCCGCACCTTGCCATGCGCCTCGTGGATCACATCACGCAGTGGCCCGTCGCGGGACTCGTGCTGACGGATGCCAACATCACTGGCCACGACTACCTCGTGACGGGTCGCGGCTCGCTCTCGGCCAGTACCGAGTGGTGGTTCCAGACCTTTGGCGCCACCGCCAAGTTCACGGAAAAAGCCACGCCTGAGGACCTTCATCACGCCTTGCGGGTCTCCCTGGTTGGCCCGCCCGATGATCTTCACCCCATCGCGCAGAGTGTTGAATCGACGTTTGGCCAGGAGGTGACGCTGCACTCGTTTGAGGCGCTCCGCACAGGCGAGGACGGCAGCGTTTACCTGCTGGAAATCTTTGCCCGTGATGTCAACAAGTGGCGTGGCCTGGCGTATCTGGCCAATGCGATGGGGCTGGAGCCGGGGCAGGTGGCCATCATCGGCGACGAGATCAACGACCTGGCGGCATTTCAGGGCGCGGGCTGCGGCATCGCCATGGGTAACGCCATCGACACCATCAAACACCTGGCGCGACATATCACCCACGACTGCGACAACCACGGCGTGGCGCACGCGCTGGAGCAACTGCTGGCTGGTAATTGGGATTGATCCGCGGGTCGCGGTGATCGTTCGTAGCGCCAATCGTGCGTGGCGGCGGTCGTACGTTTTGGCGACTGGTCGCTTCGACGACCTGTCGTGTCGGTAAGGGGTCGCTACTCTGCCGCGGCATACTTAGCCACCGCGATCTCCACCACGGCGTCGGTCATGTCCTTGAGCGAATCAAACGCGCCGGTGCGGAAAAGATCATCCCGATAAGCAGCGGTGAGACGCTGGAACTGCTGGCGGCGGAGGATGTCCTCGATCTCCTTTTGCACTTCCCGCAGTGGACGCTCCCGGCCGGTCTCAAGCTCCTGGACATGCACCCAATAAGCAGAGCCCTCGTGCATGATCATCGGGGAGGTTTCCCCGGCCTTGAGCTTGAGCATCTCAGCATTGAGCGGCTTGACGACCAGCAAATTGTCGCCCGTCATCCGTTCACCCAGCAGGCCCCCCTGGGCTTGATTGAAGCTGTTGACGGGCAGGGCGGCGACGTCGGTAAAGGCCTGCCCGCCCGAGAGCATCTGTTGCACTTGATCCAGCGAGCTTTGATCAGCGGCGCGAATCAGGCGAACCGTCCGCCAAGCGCTGGGCTTGTAGGTCTCGGCGTTATCCAGGTAGTAGCGCTCGATGTCCTTGCGAGTGACGTTGATCTTGGGATGCAGTTTGGCGGCCATGTAGCGCTGGACGACCAACTGGACGCGGATTTCCTGAACGCTGGCATCAAGGCCTTTGCCGGTCTTTTCGAGCAGCGCCTGATCCGCCACCAGCGGTGCCCCGCCACCCCAGCGACGAATCAACTCTTCCCGTCGCTCCGTCAACGCGAACTTGAGGCCCTTCTGTTCGTTTTCGGACAGGTCACGCTCAGCTTCGCCCAGGATCATGGCGTTGAAAACCGTTTCCTGAAGGATGCCTGCGATGGGCTTGCGAATCTCCTGGCGGAACCGTGCGGTGGGCAACGATTGGCCCAGTCGCGTCAACTGCTCATCCAGTGGTTCGAGAATGGTGCGGGCGTAGATCGGCTGTCCGTTGACCTGCCCAACCATGCCCGCCACCATGAGCCCCTCGCCCGGCTTGACGGGGACAGCCACGACGGTGGCCCCAGCGTTGGGGTTGGCAGCGGGGGACCCCGTAGCGATCGCATCCGATGGGGAGGAAGATGGCGATCCACTCGTTGCGGGTGTGCCGGTGGCGTGGTTGTCGTTGGATGGCGATGCCGACGCTGTCTGCGATCGGCCAGAGGTGGTGACAGCCGCGGCGGTGAAGTCCGCGGGTGCCACCTTCTGGGATGACTTTTCGCCGTCGCCCCAGGCGCAGCCGGTGAAGAGTGCCGTCGCCGCGATCAGACCGATGAGGTTTCGTGTCATGGCCAAAGTGTACGAATTGCCCCTCGCGCGGGCAAAGGTGATGCGGGCCGTCACGCGGCGATTCCGGCTGCCTCACTTGCGACGCCTCACTCAAACCGCATATCCTCGATTCGGTAAACTAGCAGCCATGCAACTACTCGAACAACTGTGCCTCACCCCCGCGATTCCCGGCCACGAAGAACTCATGCGAAAGCTGATCCTGGCTGAGACCAGGGACCTCTTCGACGATGTCCGCACCGATGCCATGGGTTCGCTCATCTGCGTACGCAAACCCCGGCCCGCCAAGACGGGGAAAAAGTCCGCTGCCAAGTCAAGCGAAAAGACGGACGGCAAGGTAGACGGCAAGCCCCTGCGGATCATGCTGGCGGCCCACATGGACCAGATCGGCTTCATGGTCCGCTACATCGACGACAAGGGCTTCATCCGCGTCTCGCCCGCTGGTGGCTTCGACCCGCGAAACCTCTTTGCCCGACTGGTCACCATCAGCACCGAATCAGGCCCGATGCCTGGTGTGCTCAACCCGGGTGTCAAGCCCGTTCACATCGCCAGTGAAGAAGAGAAGAAAAAGACGCCCGATCTCAACGACTTCGTCATCGACATGGGACTGCCCGGCGATGAGGTGAAGAAGAAAGTCCAGATCGGCGACATGGTTACCCTCCGCGCGCCGTTTACCGAAGTCGGCGACAGCATCGTCTCGCAATGCCTCGACAACCGCGTGGCCTCGTGGATCGTCATCAAGGCCCTGCGGCAGATCAAGCACCACGATTGCGAAATCATCGCGGTGTTCACTGTGCAGGAAGAAGTCGGCCTGCGCGGTGCGTTGACGGCTGCTTACGGGGTCAAGCCCGACATCGGCATCGCGGTGGATACGACGCTGGCGGTCGATACGCCGGGCATCAGCGAGGACCTGCGGGTCAGCAAACTCGGGGGTGGTGCGACGCTCTCGTTCATGGACGGCTCGATGATCGCCGATCGAGGCGTGGCATTGAACTTCGAAGCTGTGGCCCGCGCCAAGAAGATCAAGCACCAGCGCAGTGTCCTGCCACGTGGCGGAACCGATGCCGGCGCCATGCAACGTGCCGGTGACGGCGTACGCGTCTTTACGCTTTCAGTGCCCACCCGCTACATCCACACGGTGACCGAGATGGTCAGCAAGGCCGACCTGGAAGCGTGCCGCGATCTCTTGGCAGCGTATCTGGAACAGGCGTAAGGGCGTTGATGGTGTGCGGGATGGAACGAGGACGAGGACAGCAACCGTCTTCCGCGTTTGCGAGCGTGTGATACCGACTCCCGAGGTGGGCTTGGGATGTTAGGTGCGCCGATATAATTACTGTTTGGGCACTTCCGGCATGCAACTCGCCACGAAGACGACGTACCCGATCGAGCAATTGCTCGCCGACTGGCGTTGGCTTCTACCAGACAACGTAGAACTGGTCGTGATCACCAAGGTGGGCGATGCGTTCGTGCGTCGTCTAAGCGATGGTGCCATCCTCTGGTTGAACGTCACAGAAGGGTCAGTCGATCAGGTGTCCGCATCGCTCGACGAGTTTCAAACGGCGATTGCTGAGTCGCAGAACATTGAGAAGTGGTTCCTTCCCGATATCGTTCAGGGCCAGTCCGCTCTCGGCGTGAATCCGAACCTCAACGAGTGCCTGAGCTTCAAGGTGCCGCCAATTCTCGGTGGTCAAGTCGATCCAGACAACATCGAAGTCACCGACATCGCGGTCCATTTTTCCGTCGCAGGCCAGATACATAAGCACACGAAAGACTTACCACATGAGGCTAAGATCGACCGTATTGAGATCGGGGAGCCTCCACAGAAGAAACCGTTTTGGCGTTTCTGGTGAATTGCCTTGACCACCAGCGATGTGTGACTGCAATACGATGCGCCGATGTCTGCGCGCCGCCACCGCAATGTGTTGAACATCCCGGCCACGCCCATGAACTGATTTCTTCCTTCTACCGCAGGATCGTGGTTGATCGGATTGAGTGGTGAGTGAACTGTCGCGGTTGATTGCCCAGGAGCGCCGGACTGTGGCACGCATGGCTTTTGCCACAGCCACTCTCCGTGTCGGGTCAACGCCTCTGGCTTTTGGCGGTGGGGCTTTGAGTTTGACGGTCAGCTGGGCGCCTGGCGCCATGCCTGCACTCGCCAGAGGAGTGAGCGAGTTGTTGGCGACCAAGACACTACTCCCCGCCAGCGCTGCGCAACTGTTTCAGTGGCCCAGCAGAGACAATACGCCCCGCAGCGGTTTCTAATCGCGGAGAAGATGATCATTTCTCGTCCGTGGTTAAGTCTTTCGGTGCCTGATACCTTCCATTCCTTCACGAAGAGAGGTCGATGCGGGTTGGTTGTCATGCTGCTTTGGCCGTTATCCGTGGATGGGGACCAGGAATCCGTGGATTTCTGGCCGCCATCCGTGGATTGTTCCTTTCAATCCGCGGATTCGTGGCGCAAATCCGTGGATTCTCGGCGCAAATCCATGGATTCATGGCTCCAATCCGTGGATTCCCGGCTCCAATCCATGGATTCCTGGCTCCAATCCATGGATTGCTCGCTCCAATCCGTGGATTCCTCGTGGCAATCCGTGGATGCGGGGGCGGAATCCGTGGATTTTTCACGCGGCGCTAAAGGATGCTGGGATGAAAGACGATGTGCAGAGAAGGATTCAAGTCGGTGGAAGCTGGAAAGGGTTGTGCGGGCTGCCCAAACAAGGCGTGCAGGCACGGGAATGGTTTGTTGTGCGATTGATGCGCTGATATCCGGGAATCTTTTAACACGTTCGAAGGTCGAGAGTGGTTGTTACCACCAGCGGATACATCCCGCTGCGTAGGAATGGCTTGTTTTACTGGTCGATGTACCTGGCGCAGAAGCTGGTGGCAATGCCCGCGATGGATAATTAATTTGCCGGTGGGTGGCTATGGCAAAGGCTCTGCGTGCCACAGGTGGACCACCGTTGAAGCGTGACCACAATGCGATGCCCCGATGTCTACGCGCCGCTGGTAGCCGACTGGATCGTTTAACGCAAAGGCGCGAAGGCCGCGAAGGCGGATTGACCACAAAGGCACAAAGAGCACGAAGCAAGGCAAATTCGACGAGCTGATTAGGTCTACTCTTCAGTTCCTCCGTGATCTTGGTGCCTTTGTGGTGAATGTCTCGCGCCAAGCAAGCCACCCGGCGCACAGCGCGCGGCCAACATCTATCGTGTCGAGTTGATGCTTAACGGCAACGCCGCGACACCTCCGCAACTGACGCACGTGGCGGTGGGCTCGACGAACTGTCCGTGGCAACGGGGGCAATACGACTTGCATCGCTGGTCATGGGCCTCGGGGGGCGCCAGGATCGTCTCGGGGGCGATGCCCTGACTTGGCAGCCATGCGCGGAGTGTCCGGGCCAACTCGGTATTGGAGGCGTCGACCACTCGGGCGCGGGGGGTGCTCGCGTCGGTGTCCGGTCGTTGGGGTGGGTAGAGCATTTGAAGAAAGGTCTTTTGCGCCAAGGCGTGAAACGCGGGGCGGGGCAGCACGGTCGCCGCCACGGTTAGGGGGTGGAACTCCGCTAGTAGCGAACGGGACAAGGCATCGAAGCCTCGCATCGCGGCCGTGGGCGCCATGGCCATGAGCAGGGCGTGACGCACGCGTTGGCTCTTCTGGCGAGGCTCATAGCGGCCGTGCAAGGCGACGAACTCCGAAACAATCGCCAACTGCAGGACGATGTACGTGGGGATCAGAGCCCACCACCAGCGCAACAGGCCCACGCTGAAGTGCAGACTTGGGAGCAGCACGAACAAAAAGACCATCAGGAAAACGGTGGCTAGCCGCAGCATGCGGAGTCGGCGGTCAAACTGGCGGATGCGACGGGCCGCGGCGGCGACATCGAACTGCTGCGCCAGGTGACCCGCAATGGCGCCAGAACGCTGCTCTTCGGGCAGGTGCACCAATCGCCTGAGAAACCGAGCTTCGCGTCGTGCGACCTTGGGCGTGACGAACTGCGCGAGCATACGTCCGTCGACATAAAGGGCATCGTCGGACGTGGTGACTCGTTTGATTTCGTTGAGTGCTGTGGCTGCATCGGCCTGGGCGGTAGTCCCAGCGTTGGCTTGTTCGCCGTCCATACGTGCCACCGCCGTGGGCGTGTAAGCCAGGCTTGGCGGCGCGCAGAGGAAGTTGGCGGACATAGGCCAGGGTGACATCACGCAGGGCCCGCCTCGCCGATCCGCCAGGAGCCGCATGGGATACGTCAGCCACGCCAGTGGCCCCATGAAGCGAATGATGGCGACTGATCCGTGGGGCACCCAGGCAATGCACTCAATGGCGTAGATGGCGCCCAGAATCAGGATCAGTTGTTCGAAATCACTCATGTGGGCCGGGGTTGGCGATCAGCTTGCGGTTTCCTCGGATCGGCCGGTGATCTTGGCCCAGATTTTTTTCAAGAAGCCGGCAACCACGGCAAAGACCAGCACACCGCCATAGATGAGTGGTTTGAGGAGTTTGCCCAGCAGGCCGCTCTTGGCTGCGACGGCGACGGCCCCGCCGGTAACCAGCGCCGTGAGGCCGTAGGTCGCGACCTTATCGCCGGAGGTCCATTCCGCGTAGCGGTTGCCGGAGGTGAAATCGAAGCCCGCCAGAGCGACGCGAGTTTTCGCCAGAGCCGCATCGAACTCATCGGGGCTGCAGACGAGGGTGACCCGCATCACGCCGTGGCGACCCAGGACGCGGATGTTGTGATTGAGCACCGGCTTGCCCTCGGACTCAAGCTCCAGGCACCATTCGAGATTGTTGGACTGTTGATCGTAGTGGGGCGGAACCTTCCATCCCACGGTGTTGAGCGCCGAAATCCCCAGTTTTTGTCTCTCAGCATTAGCGTCTCGATCTGCGGACTTGAACTCCTTGAGCATTTTGTCGGGCTTGAGGTCGCCGCGGTCGTCGTCCTTGACGTAGCCGACGTTTTCAAATTCGAAGACCAGGAACCAGCCCCAGGGATCATCCGCCATGACCACCGTGCCGACCTCAATATTGGTCGGGATGTTGTCGTAGTACGCCATGAGCCGACGGGTTTCGTCAGCGTGGAGGAACGCGAACTCGCTGGAGAGTTGGATTTTCGCCAGGCTTCCAAGTGAAGCGGTCGTAGGTCCGCGCTCCCACTTGAACTCAGGAGGAGCCGGGTCGCCTTGGTCCTGGGCGACTGCCCGGGATGTACCCATTGCGGCCAGGATGCAAAACGCCAAGAGACGGATCGTCCACGACAGTGACTTGCCCGATGCGTACATTGAATTACCCTCGAAAATAGTTGACCCGATGCTTCCAACGAATGACTCCAGTCAAAGATACCAGACAATGTGGCGGCTGTCAGCCCCCGAAGTGGGGCGGTTTCTGGCCATCGGCGAGAGGCCGTTTGGCCAAGGAGGCGGCGACTATGTACACTCACGCCTCACGCCGCATGGCCGGCACGGGAGCCCACGTTTGCGCCACACGCCACCCCTCATCGCCCAACTTGCTCTCTCGATGACCTTGTGTCTGGCCCCGGTGGGTCTGGTCGGCGCCCAAGGCGTGGACCTGGCCAATCGGCCCATCACCGAGGTCCGCATCGAGGGACTCAGTAAAATCCAGCCGCAACTGGTGCGAAACCAGCTTCGCGTGGACAAGGGAAGCCCTTACGATCCCAAGGCTGTCGAGAGCGATGTGGTCCGTGTCACTCGCCTGGGCCGCTTCGCCAGCGTCACCGCCCGCGTGGAGCCCCAGGCTGATGGCTCGGTCATCCTCACCTACGTCGTGGCGGAACTTCCGCTGCTCTCGGATGTGCAGGTGGTGGGCAATAAGGTTCTCTCGGATCAGAAGCTCCTGGCGCTGGCGGGGCTTCGTGCCGGTGACCCGGCTGACCCGTTTCTCATCCGCCAGGCCTCGCTCAATATCAAGCAGGAGTATGAGCGAAAGGGTCACTTCCAGGCCGACATCAGCGCCGATCAGGAACTGCTCGACGAAAGCAACATCCTGATTCTCCGTGTGCGTGAAGGGCCGCTGGCGCGAATCCGCGACATCAAGTTCGAAGGCAACGCCATCTTCGACGGCGATCAGCTTAAGAGCAAGATCGAAAGCCAATCGTACTTCCCCCTCTTCCGCAAGGGCCGGGTCGATCGCGAGCAACTTGGCGATGACGCCTCGCGCCTGCGCGAGTTCTACCGCGACCAGGGCTATCTCGACGCTCAGGTCGGTCGCCAGATCAGCCTCTCACCGGACCAGAAAGACGCTGTCATCACCTTCACCATCAGCGAAGGCCCGCAGTTCACCGTGGACCAGATTCGCGTCGAAGGCAACGAGCTGTTCAGCGAGGGGCAGATTCTCCAGGCCATGGTGCTCAAAGCAGGTGACGTTCTGACGGGCCCACGAATCACCAAGACTCAAGAAGCCGTGACTGACCTCTACGGCAAGCTGGGCTTCATCGACGCCAAAATCGTTCTGGATCGCTTGTTTCATGAGAATTCGCCCAAGGTCGATGTGGTGGTGCGAATCGATGAGGGTTATGCCTACAACGTGGGACGGGTGCAGATTTCAGGCAACCTCAACACGCAGGACAAGGTGGTGATCAGGCAGGTTCGGGGCATGGACCCCGGCAAACGGTTTGATCGTTCGGGCATCGCCACCACGGAACGCCGCATCAAGGAGACGGGCCTGTTCAGCGACGCCAAAGTCACCGTGCTCGACGACACGGGTGATGTCTCGCGCGACGTGTTAATCGACGTGAAGGAAGGCCAGACGGGCAACCTCGGCTTCGGCGCTGGTTTGAGTTCGGACTTGGGCATCATCGGTTCGATCGATATGACCCAGAGGAACTTCGACATTACCGACACGCCTGAGAGTGCTGGCGAGTTCTTCACGGGTCGTGCCTTCCGTGGTGCCGGTCAGACGTTCAATCTGGCGCTGCAGCCCGGCAACGAGCAGTCGCGCTACGCCGTCTCCTTTGGCGAGCCGTACCTTCTGGACTCCGACTTTTTCCTCAACACCAATCTGCAGTACTTCCAGCGTGACCGTTCGCTCTATACCGAAGAGCGCGTGGGCGGGTCGCTGGGCGTTGGACACCGCTTTGGTGATGTTTGGTCGGCATCGGTTAACGGCCGGGTCGAGCACATCGCCATCGACGACATTGAGCCCGATGCGCCGGTGGATGTGTTTGCGGTCGAAGGCTCGAGCCTGGTGGATTCGACCGGGCTTTCCGTCGTGCGTGACACCACCGACAGCCGCATCTTCCCCACCCGTGGCAGCCGCCTGGAGATGAGCATCAGCCGCGCCGGTCTGCTGGGCGACTACGACTTCTCGATGGTGGGCATGGAGTTCCACAAGTTCTGGACGGTCGATGAAGACTTCTTTGGCTATCGCACGGTTGTGAAACTGCGGTCGCAGATCGCCTACATCATTGACGGTAACGCGCCGATCTTCGAGCGCCTTTACGCGGGTGGCCATCGCACGTTCCGCGGCTTTGAATATCGTGGTGCCGGGCCGCGTGGCATCCGCAACGACACCGGGACCCTGGGCGATGAGGCCGTGGGCGGCGATTGGCTGTTCCTCCTGGGGCTGGAATACAACTTCCCCATTTATGAAGACCTCTTCCGAGCCGTGGTCTTCTCGGACACCGGCACGGTGCAGTCGGACCTGGGGCTTGATGAGTACCGCGTCTCCATTGGTGCGGGTATCCGACTCAAACTGCCGTTCCTCGGCCAGGCACCCTTCGCTCTGGACTTGGCCTTCCCCCTTATCAAGCAGGATGGGGACCAGACGCAGTTCGTCAGCTTTGACCTGGCGCTGCCGTTCTGATGTCCCAACGGCCCTTTGCTCGCCACGCCCTGCCGCCTATCGTGGTAAATTGTGCACTGCGCAGTGGCTCGGCATCAAGATGTGTCGGGCCCGAATTGATCACTAACCTCAGATTAGGAGTTTGCTCATGACAATGCAGAAGAAACTTGGAACCGTCGCGGTACTGTTGGCGCTGCTGGTCATCAGTGGCGTGGTCTTGGCGCAGGCAGCAGCGGCGCGTGGACGTCCCACAGCCGTGGCCGTCGTCGATGTCCAGCGCGTCTTCGAGAGCCTCTCGGAAAAGACCCAGAGTGAAGCGGACCTGCAGACCAAGGCTGATCGCGTCAAGGCCGAACAGCAGGAGCGCCAGCGCAAACTCGAACAGATGCAGAAAGATATGGAAGTGCTGACACCGGGCACCGATGCCTACAACACCAAGCAGGATGAACTCGAGCGGCAAGCGGTGGAACTCCAGGCCTGGTCTCAGTTCCAGACCAACAAACTCAACCGCGAGCGATCCATTCAGATCGAAGCCCTTTACCGCAAGATCGTTGACTCCATCGAGCGCTTCGCCAAGGCCAGCGGCCACGACCTGGTGATTTTCAAGGAAGGCAATATCGACTTCCGCAACGCCAACCCGCAGCAACTCGCCGCCTTGATCCAGGTGCGCAAAGTGCTTTGGAGCGCTCCGGACCTCGACATCACCGACCAGATCACCCAGCGCATGAACAACGAGTTTAAGAACCGCTGAGTCAGGGACCCGGTGGTTTGGTAGTTTGGAGACTTTCGTTAGGCGCCAAGGGGCGCAGCTTTGCAGGTACGTCATACTCATGCCCACGCTCACAACCAGCCGAATCGCCGCCCACGTCGGTGGGCAGCTTCTGGGTGACGGTGACCTGCCCATCACCGGCGCGGACTATCTCGCGCGTGCTGATGTCAACGATTTGTCATTCATCGGCGACGGTCGCTGGGTCAAGGCCTGGGAAACGACCAAGGCCAAAGCAGCGCTGATTCAGCAGGACCTGGATATTCAACCCGGCCCGGGGCGGGCGCTGATCAAAGTCGCCAACACGGACTTGGCAATGGCCCTGGTGTTGGATCTGCTGGCACCCCCCGTGCTCCAACCGACCGCCGGTGCCCATGTCACCGCCGTGGTTGATCCCAGCGCCACGCTGGGTAAGGGCGTCAGCATCGGCGCTCACTGCGTCATCGGTGCCAACGTCCGCGTGGGTGATGGCTGCGTGCTGCATCCCAACGTGGTGATCATGCACGATGTCACCTTGGGCGAAAACTGCCTGCTTTATCCCGGCGTCGTCATCCGCGAGCGTTGCACCGTCGGAAACCGCTGCATCCTTCACGCCCATGTTTCGATCGGTAACGACGGCTTTGGCTATCGCCCCAGTCAGGATGGCCGGGGCATCGTGAAAATCACGCATATCGGCACGGTGGTTCTGGGCGATGATGTGGAGCTCGGGGCTGGGACGTGCG
Organism: Phycisphaeraceae bacterium; assembly: GCA_041736565.1. Classification (GTDB taxonomy): domain Bacteria; phylum Planctomycetota; class Phycisphaerae; order Phycisphaerales; family Phycisphaeraceae; genus JBBDMX01. The sequence continues at coordinate 18,888 of JBGSTK010000178.1, forward strand.
TGGACCGCGGCAAGTTCGGCGCCACTACCATCGGCGATGGAACGAAGATCGACAACCAGTGCCAGATCGCCCACAACTGCCGCGTGGGCCGCATGTGCCTGTTCTCAGGCCAGGTGGGGTTGGCGGGCAATGTCACCGTTGGCGACGGCGTGCAGATGGGCGGCAAGGCTGGGACCAAGGACCACATCACCATCGGTGCCGGTGCCAAGATTGCCGCCTACTCCGGCGTGATGGACGATATGCCTGCCGGCGAGACATGGGGTGGTGTACCGGCACAAGACATCCGCATCGCCATGCGACAACACCTGGCGTTACGAAAGCTGCCCGATGCGCTCAAACAGATGAGCCGCGGCAAGTGACGAGAATGTGACACGGGGACACAGGGAACCACGAGCCTCTACGAATGTCAGCCACGCAGCTACAGCACACTCTGGCACGCGAAGCCACCGTCAAGGGCCTGGGACTATTCAGCGGCCAACCGGTGACCGTCACGTTTGTCCCCGCGCCCGATGACCATGGCATCGTCTTTGTTCGCACGGATCTCGACGATGCGGTCGTGGCGGCGAAGATCGACAACATCACGCGTCGCCCGCGGCGTACGGCATTGCGCAGCGGCGAGGCGGTTGTCGAAACCACCGAGCATCTCATGGCTGCGCTGTCGGGACTGGGCATCGACAATCTGCTCATCCGCCTCGATGCCGCAGAACTGCCGGGGTTCGATGGCTCAGCATTGCCCTACGTCGAAGCGCTTCAGGCTGCGGGTTTGGCGGAACAGACATCGCCGCGGCGGACGCTTGTACTGGCCGAGACCGTCATCGTTCGCGCTGATGATGCGATGATCGCCGCCGTCCCTTCCCGTGAGCGCGGCATGCAGATCATTTACGAACTCAACTACAGCCACCCGGCCATCGGTCGGCAGATCCACACCTACGACACCACAGACGGCCAAGGTGATTTCGCCACACAGATCGCACCGGCACGCACGTTCTCCCTGGAACATGAAGCCCGCGCCATGCAAAAAGCCGGCATCGGCACGCACCTGACTGAACGCGATGTGCTGGTGCTGGGCGACAACGGCCCCTTGGGCGGCAACGCGTTTCGCTTCAACAACGAGCCCGTCCGTCACAAGATGCTCGACCTGCTGGGCGATCTCTACCTGCTGGGTGTACCGGTGCAGGCACGCATCGTCGCCAACAAGAGCGGCCACGCCTTAAACCAGGCGCTGGCACGTGAATTGGCCAAGCGCCATCGACAGCAGGAACATCAGCACAAAGCGCTGTCACGCAATCTGCTGGATATCCGTCGGCTTCAACGAATCCTCCCCCATCGCTATCCCATGCTGCTGGTCGATCGCGTGCTGGAGATCGATGGCGATCGGCGTGTGCTGGGCGTCAAGAACGTCACCATCAACGAGCCGTTTTTCCAGGGGCACTATCCCGGCACTCCAATCATGCCCGGCGTGTTGATCGTCGAAGCCATGGCGCAGCTTTCGGGTGTGCTCATCGGTCAGAAGCTTGAGAATCAAGGCAAGCTGGCGGTGCTGCTGTCGCTGGATCGCGTGAAGCTGCGACGGCCGGTGGTGCCCGGCGACCAGTTGATGCTCGAAGCCGAGACGGCGCGCTTGCGGACGAGCATCGCCCACGTCCGCTGCCGTGCGTATGTCGGGCAGGAGTTGGCTGCTGAGGCGGAGATCAAATTTATGCTCGTCGATGAAGAGGGGAAGAAGGGTTGAAGTCTGGTCTGCGCCGCGGTGGCGCTCTTGACCCGAGACGCTAACCCGCAATCGTCGTCAACTTCACGCTGCGTATTCCGACTTTCGCAATCCGTAATCGCATTCCGCCATCCTCATGCCTCAGATCCACCCTACCGCCGTCGTTGATCCCGCCGCCGAGTTGGCCTCGGATGTGGTGGTGGGACCGCTTTGCTACGTCGGTCCAAAGGTGCGGTTGGGCCCCGGCTGCCGACTCATGTCGCAGGCCACCATCTTGGGCAACACCACAATCGGCTCGCATAACGTCATCTGGCCCCACGCCACCATCGGCGGCGATCCGCAGGACCTCAAGTTCCGCGGCGAGGACAGCCTCACCGTCATCGGCGACCACAACGAAATCCGCGAAAACGTCACCATCCACAAGGGCACCGCCAACGGTGGCAACGTCACCCGCCTTGGCGACCACAACCTGTTGATGGTCGGCTCCCACGTCGCCCACGATTGCGTCCTGGGCAGTCACGTCATCCTCGCCAACGCCGCGCTGCTGGCCGGGCACATCGTCATTCACGATCACGTCACCGTCAGCGGTGCCTCAGCCGTCCACCATTTCGTGACCATCGGCGAATACGCCTTCGTCGGCGGCATGACCCGCGTGGTCCACGATGTCCCGCCCTTCATGATCCTCGAAGGCACTGAAGCCCGTATCCGCGGCGTTAACGTCATCGGCGTCGAACGCGCTGGCTTCACCCCCGAGCAACTCCTGCATCTCAAAGACGCCTACCGCCTGCTCTTTCGCGGCGAAGCCAGCGGCTCCCTCGAAGACCGCCTCTCGATCCTGTTGGCGGATTTTCCCGACGATGCGACGATCGCCACGCTCGTGGCGTTCATGCGCCGAAAATCGCAGGGCCTGCTGGGTCGCTACCGTGAAAGCCACCGCCAGGACGCCCGCCACCGCCGCACCATGCGCTGAAGCGCCATCGTCGCCGCACTGTTCGCCAAACGCTTTCATCGCCGCACCGCTCGCTGAAGCGACATCATCACCGCACCACGCTGAGCCGTTATCATCGTCGTCATGGCAGCACAGACCATCCTCGTCACCGGCGCCGCTGGATTCATCGGCTCGAACCTCACCGACCGCCTCCTCGCGGCAGGCCATCGCGTCGTGGGCTTCGACAACTTCTGCGATTTCTACGCCCCGACAGTCAAGCGGCGAAACCTTGAACGCGCCATGCCTCACGCGGGCTTCGAGCTTGTCGAAGCCGACATCCGCGACCGCCAAGCTGTGCTCGACACCTTCCGCCAGTTCAAGCCCCATGCGGTCGTTCACCTCGCAGCCATGGCGGGCGTGCGACCCAGCATCGAGCGGCCCGACTACTACACTGCGGTGAATCTCGATGGCACCGTCAACCTGCTCGATGCCGCGGTGATCGCCGGGAGCGCGAAGTTCCTCTTCGCCTCATCCTCAAGCGTGTATGGCAACAACGAAAAGGTCCCCTTCGCTGAGGATGACCGCGTGGATTTCCCCATCAGCCCTTACGCTGCCACCAAAAAATCCGGGGAACTCATCGCCCACAGTTACCACCACCTCCACCAACTACCGATCTACTGCCTGCGCTTTTTCACAGTCTTTGGCCCGCGCCAACGACCGGACCTGGCCATCAGCAAGTTCCTCCGCCTCGTCGCAGCCGACAAACCCATCCCCGTCTTTGGCGATGGTTCGACAAGCCGGGATTACACCTTCATCGACGACATCGTCTCAGGCATCATCGCCGCCATGGATCGCTGCGGCCAGCCCGATGCCCCGCGCTATCGCATCTATAACCTCGGCGGCAACCACCCCATCAGCCTTAGCGAGCTCATCGCCACCGTCGAAAAAGTCGTTGGCAAGCGTGCCGCCATCGACCGTCAGGCGATGCAGGCCGGTGACGTCGAGCGAACTTGGGCGGACCTTTCTCGAAGCAAAGCTGAACTCGGTTACGCGCCCGTGACAACCATCGAAGAGGGCATCCGCAAACAGTGGCAGTGGCTAGAGTCGCAACGCTGACAGATTCGCCTCGCCGACGATCCGTGCGTCCCTGCTACACTCACGCCATGCGGGATGACATCGACCAGGTTCTCATTGATCGCCACGAAATCGCCGCCCGCGTGCAGACGGTGGCGCAACAGATCACCAGCGATCTCCAAGCCCATGAAGGCGGGAATCTTCTCCTGCCCGACGGGCCGGGTCTGACACTCGTGCCCATTCTCACGGGCAGCATCATCTTCCTGGCGGACCTGATGCGGCATCTGCCCCTGCGCCTGCGGATTCGACTCGTCGCCATCAGCTCCTACCCCGGCAGCGCCACCACCAGCCGCGGTGCCACCATCCTCGAGCACCTCACCAACCTCCCCGAAGACCTCACGGGCCAACACGTGCTGCTCATCGACGATATCTTCGACTCCGGCACGACCCTCAAAGCCGCAAAATCGCTGCTTGAAAAGCGCAACGCGGCAGGCGTCCGAACCTGCGTGCTCCTGCGTAAGAAGCGGGCAGAAACGCTCGATCAGCACGTCGATTATTGCTGTTTCGAAATCCCCGATGCCTTTGTCGTCGGCTACGGCCTGGATTACAACGACTATTACCGTAATCTGCCCGATATTGTTACCTTGAAGCCACAGATCTTCGCTCGTTCGTCGTAACACCTGCCACCATGCCCAAGTGCCCGCCAATCCCGCCTGCCACCTGCCCCCCGCCTTGCGATGCTTCCTCGCAACGACGGTTGGCGGAAGTCGGGGTTGATGACGCCCCCGATGTGACCGACCCACGCGTCGCAGCCATGCTGCCCGCCGAGTTGCTCCAGCCCGGCGAACTCATCATCCTGCTCACCAAGCCCAGCCCGTTATTCATCGTTCTCGAACCGCTGCGAACGCTGGCGATCATCGCCATGCTCACCATCCTCGCATGGGCCATGGTGGCACACGATTGGCTCCCCGCCAGCCAGCGCGATGTCGTGCTGGGTGGCGTGGCGGTCGCGGGTCTGCGAATATTCTGGCAGTTCCTCGAATGGCTCAGCCGCGTCTACGTCCTGACCGACCGCCGCATCATCCGCGTCCGAGGCGTGCTGCGTGTCCACGTCTTTGAATGCTCGCTCAAACGCATCCAACACACCGCCGCCAGCTACTCACTCATCGAGCGTCTCTTCGGCTTAGGCACAATCGGCTTCGCCACCGCCGGCACCGGCCAAATCGAAGCCTGGTGGCGCATGCTGGCCAACCCATTGGAAGTGCACCAACTCATTGTGAAAACGCTGAATCGATACCGATGATAAGCGCGTTGAGAAAGCGGGTGATAGAGGTCGCTCTGCGTAGCGCGGATATGAAAATCTGAAATCTGAAATCTGAAATCTGAAATCTGAAATCTGAAATCTGAAATCTGAAATCTGAAATCTGAAATCTGAAATTTCAAATTTCTGAATCTGGAATGACAAATCTCAGATCTTCGAATCTGGAATCTCAAATCTGAGATCTCAAATTTCAAATTTCCATCTCAAATCAAATATGAACCCCGCTCCCCACCCTCACTCACCGCGTCGGCGTAGCCGGATCCGCAGGCACAACAGGCACCGCATCAGCCCCAGTCGCCGCACCCGGTGACGCCGCAGGCGCATCGCCAGTCGCCGCACCCGGCACAGCCGC
>JBGSTK010000183.1:0-6788 GCA_041736565.1 Phycisphaeraceae bacterium
GCTCTGTGCCTGCGGGCGGCGTGTTGCCGTTTGGCCCACCGTTTTGGCCCGGCCTGGCCTCGGGGGGCTGTGGCGGCGCCGGGGGCCTCTGGGCGATCAGCGGTGCCGATGATGCCGCCAACGGTGGCGTCAAGAGAACCCGCGTGCCTTCGTCAATTCCCGAGATCACGCGGACCATCCGGGCATTGTCCAATCCTAGTTCCACCGGCCGTGGTTCCTGATCCTTGTCGGTCACGACCCAGACCGTGGGCTGACCTTTGACGCGAAGCACCGCCTGGACGGGCACGGAAAGCGCATCGTCGAACTCAGCGACGATAATCTCGACTTTGCAGTTCATACCGTTACGCAGGTCGGGATGATCGCCATCGATGGTGACGCCCGTGGCATAAACCTTCAGGTCGGGATTGAGCCAGACACTGGCGGCATCGGGCAGCGGCGCGATGCGAGTGACCTTGCCACTGAACACCTTGCCAGGCAGAGCATCAATGGTGATCCGGGTGGGTTGGCCGATCTGAATTTTTTGCAGGCTGGCCTCGTGAATCTTGACTTCCGCCATGAACGTCGAGGCGGTGGGAAGGTAGATGAGTTCCTGTCGCTCTCGCACTTGCTGGCCCTCGGCGAGCGGTTCGGCGTTGCCGCGGAACCCGCCTTGAGCCGAACTGGCATAGACCACCATGCCCGCCGCCGGTGAGAGAATGCGTGAACTGGCGATCTGGAGTTGAATCTTTTCGAGTCTGTCCTGCTGACGATGGTACTCCGACTCCTTAGCGCGAAGGTCCGCCTCGGCCTGCACTACATCCGCCTTGGCGCTGCGGGTGGTACGGTCCATCGCCAACTTCTTCTGCTCAAGATCGGCCTGTAACTCCGTCAACCGCCGGGTGTAGGTGAATTCCTTGAGCAGCCGCAATGCCATCTGTGCCAACTCGTGATCTAGCTCCGCACGCTGCTTGGCCAGCCGGTCACTCTCGACTTCCGTCTGCGAGATGAACTTCTCGGCGAAAAGCTGCTCGCTCCATTTGAGCTTTTCAGTTGCTCGTTCCAACTCTTCGCGGGCGATGGTGATCTTGCTTTCGGTTTCCTTGAGATCCTGAGGGAACTGACCCTCCACGTAGTTCTTAAAGTCTTCGATGGCGAACTGGTTAGCCAGCTTGGCGGCGGCGACATCAGCCTCAGCCTTGTTCTGCGCCACCGCCAGTTGCTCGCTGGAGCGGATGTATCCGGCCTCGGCGTTGAGCACGCGAATCTGTTGCTCGACTTCGCTTTCGACAAAGCGACTCACATCGAGTTGCACCAGCAAATCACCTTCCTTTACGAGCGCGCCTTCGGGCACCAAAGTCAGGATCGTGTTGCTTCCTTCGACGGCGGACTTAACAATCAACTGCTGGAGGGGCTTGATGGTCCCGGTTTCCGTGACGCTGATGACCATCGCGCCGCGCTGCACGAGTGCGGTGGGCATGCCTTGGGCGGCATCGGGCGGTTCGCCGCCGACCCAGCCCGCAGCCCAAGCTCCTGCTCCGACAAGTGCCAAAATGATCACCGCGCCCAACCAGACCAGGGGGCTTCGACCTTTGCGCGGGGCGCGGGAAGCGGAGGATGAGTCGTGGGTTTGTTCTGTCATGGTGCTACCGGTCCAGGCGGGACGTATTCGTGCCACAGGCCATCGGCATCGACCTGCAAGACGCCCATGTCCCGCTGCAACTGAAGTTCCGAAACGCGATAATTCACCAAGGCGGCGGTATAGGCATTTTGGGCCTGAACCAAGGCGTTTTCCGCTTCCAGCAGGTCGCGAATCTGCGCCCGGCCGGCCTGGAGAAACAAGTTACTGCTCACGACGCGGCGCTGTGCCAGTTGCACCGCCAGAGCCTGAATCCGCAAACTCTCACGCGATTGGAGCAATTGCCGCAAGTTGTTACGCACATCAAGCTTGACCTGATCCTCCGCTTGCTGGAGGTTGCGTACCGCCCGCTGAAAGTTGATGAGGCTGTTGCGATAGAGGTTGCGCTCACTAGTACGCTCAAGAGGCAGGTCCAGGTTCAATCCCGCGCGGTAATTGCCTTCCTCAAAGCGGAAGTTGGCGTCAGGCTGAGTGGCACTACCCGTGGAACGACGCTCGCCGACGCTGGTGCTGCCCAGGAGCGTCAGGTCCGCGCGGAGGTTGTCAGCCGCGACCGCCACGCCTCGCTGCGTGTCCTCCACCCGGCCCAGAGTCGCCCGCAGGTCCAGACGATTGTCCAATGCCACCCGCTGCGCCACCGGCTCGGGCAGTTCGAACGGGCCACGACCCTCATCGGACATCGGCGGAAGCACCACGGGCGCGTCGGCTGAGTGTGCCTCACCAATCGCCTCGATGGGGGGAATGTCCCCGATGGTGCGCTTGGCCATGTCCGCCAGTTTGTGGATCTCCTGTCGATCCAACTCTACAAAGGCATCGGCGGGCAACCCTAGCAGCACCTTGAACTGATCCAGTGCCCGGTAGTAGCTCTGCTGGGCGCTGATCCACCGATCGCGGGCACGCAGTTCATCCTGCCGGGCCTGATCGACTTGAATCTCCGGCAACCGCCCCGCTCCCGAAAGTCGCAACGCGCGACGCGATGAGGCGATCAACCGTCGATAGTTTTCCTCAGCGTTGATGACTTGATCCAACTGCTGAAGCACCGAGAGATAGTCCGACGCAATGCGAACCGCAAAGACGCGTTTGAATCGCTCGAAATCGTAGATGGCGTAGACCACATTCCGCTCAGCCTGGGTCAGCGGCTCGGTGACGACGAACCTGCCTGAACCGCGGAGTAACGGGATCGACACGCTAGCGTCGCCGAAAAGCCCCAGCGATGAGTCGCCGCCCGTAGTCAGCAGCTTCGCCAGATCGAGGCCCAGGCGCGAGGAGAATCTCGCTCCGTTGTAAAACTTGCGGGATAGCGACAGCGACGCGGCGTTCTCGATGCTCAGACGGTCGTCGTCGGGCGCCAGGTCCGCGATGAGCAGCGATTCCACGACGCCACCCCAACTGTTGCGGAACTCATCGAGAGCCGCATCGAGTTGCAGCGCGGTGCGGAAGACTTCCTCCTTCTGCGTCTGATAGTCGCGACTGCTTCGGGCGCCCAGCTGAAGCGCATCAAACAGCGTCAGCACCAGCGGCGTGCCCTGCGGTGCCAGTGACATAGCCTGGATGGTTGGCGATGCCTCGGTCACGGGCCCGGCTTTCGGCGATCGAGCGGGATCGAGAAACTCCGCATCAGGCCACTGCTTGATCCGCGGCACATCGTAAGGGCCAAGCGACGCCGGCGCGACGGTTGGGAGTTTCTGCCCCAGCAGCAGTCGCTTGCGCAACGTGTCGGATGGGGCCTCGATGTCGAGCGGTTCGGTGCGACCCAGAGCATCGGTCTGCTTGGCGGCGAGCATCTTGGCGGCAGCTTGATCAGCATCACGCCGATGCTGTTCCGGCGACTTGCAGCCCGATGACAACACCACCACCAGCAAAATCGACGTCAAAACTATCGCCGGCACCCGCGGCGCCGACGACCTTTGCCGCGGGACTCCCCCTGGCATAATCCAAGGTTGTGATTGACTCATCGTGTCCTACTTGCCTGTCCTACTTGCTCTGACTCAGGCGCTTAACTTCATTGCCGCCCAGGAGGGCGTGAATCTGGCCCAGCCGAGCCATGAGCGAGTCATCAAACCCCATGCGCCTTGCGGCGGCCTGGAGCTGGTCGGCGTCGATCTCATCAAGCTTGGCGGCATTCTGGCCCGGGAACCAATGCCCGCCGTTGCCCAGCAGGTTGTAACGCATCTTACCGTATTCCACCATGTCGTAGGCCTGCGCCAGACGACCCAGCCAAAGCATGATCATCAGGTTCATATTGCCGGGCGACTCATTCCACTCGGGCAGATCGCGGGCAAAGTACCCATCGAGCGTCTCGCCCGTTACCTCCCGCATTGCCTGGTGAAGCTTCGCGACAATCGGCGGCAGCACTTCGTCCGCCTTGGCCACCAGCGGCAACGCCTCGAGATGCAAGTCGAAATCCGATGGCCGGGCCGCACCGATCGACAGCGTGTGTACCTCCGGCCGCGAGAGACAGAATAGATCGTTGAACACCAGCGGGTGGAGCGGCGCGCAAAGTTGCTTCAACTTGTCGGTAGGCTTAAAAAGCAAGCCGCCCTTGTCCGAAGGGCTGATGATGAACACGCCCATGTCGCGCTTGGTGGCTTCGAGCACCGCGGGCCAATTCCTCTGATATATGAAGTACCAGTGCAGGTTGACATAATCGAACCCGCCGTCGCCTTCGTGGGCAATGGCTTTGCAGATGATCTCGTTGGAGCCATGGGTGGAGAAGCCGATGTGTCGCGCCAGTCCACGTTTCTGCAATGCGCGCGCCTTGGCCAAGCATCCGCCGGGTTTGATCGATTTTTCCAGTTCGCCCTGATCATTGACGCCATGTATCGCCAGCAGATCGACATAGTCGATTTGCAGACGGACCAGCGATTCCTCGAAGTTGCGGACAAACTCATCGGCATCATTGCTGGCGCCAATTTTGGTCTGCACGATGATGGATTCGCGCGGCAGTGTGGGCAGGATAACGCCGAGTTGCCGCTCGCTTGATCCGTAGCCTCGCGCGGTTTCGATGTGGTTGATGCCTACCGCGAGGCTGCGTTTGATGGTGGCTTCAAGGTTGAGTTGGTTCTCATCCTTGACCTCGGAGAGAGGCATATCCTGCCAGCCCTGCTGGTACCGCATGCCACCGCAGGAAAACACGGGCATGCGTAGCTCGGTGCGGCCGAATCGGCGATACTGCATGGGCGGCAAATTCGAAGTGGGGGTGTTTTGAGTCATCTTGCGTCTAGGATACCCTCTCAGACCCAAGGCAGGCGCCGCGGCCCCCTCAATAAAGGACACCCATGGCTGCTCAATTTCAACCACGACGCGCACTGGGCCGCACCGGTTTCATGGCGACATGCCTGGGCATTGGCGATCTGGCCGACAGGCAACTGCCGTTGGAGACCTGCGTGGCAACAGCTCGACGGGCGCTGGACGCGGGGCTCAACGTCATCGACACCGCTCCGGGTTACGAAGACGGCTACAGTGAGCAGATTGTCGGTCAAGCGATGGCGCAGCACGGCCGCCGCGACGAGGTGTTCGTCATCGACAAGATCGATCATCACGATCAGCCAATCATGCCGCAGGTCGATGGAAGTCTGGGGCGACTGGGTCTCGACCACGTGGAGCTTTTTGTGTTCCACGGCCTCTCATCGCTGGAGGGTTGGGATCGCGTCACGGCAGCGGGCGGCGGGTTTGATCAACTGGCTGGGGCGGTCAAACAGGGCAAGTGTCGCTTCGTCGGCATATCGAGCCACAACCCCCAGGTGCTGCTGCGAGCCTTGGAGAGCGGGCTGTGTGATGTGGTGATGTTTCCCGTGGGGCCGTTTGTCGACGATGGGTATATCACGCAGGTCTTGCCGCGTGCGAAGGAACTGGGCGTGGGCACGGTGTGCTTCAAAACGTTCGGTGCGGGCAAGCTGGTGGCGGACACGACGGGCTACAACCAGCCGCTCAAGAATCGCCCGCGTGGCAAGATGTCCAGCGGTGGCGCGGAGCAGGAGGTGGTGGCAGGGGCTGAGGCAAGGTCTGGCGCCGGGGGCGGGGGCGCATTGGCTGCAACGCTGCCACGGTTGAGTGTCGAAGCGTGCCTGCATTACACGATGACGTTGGACCCCGATGTGGCGCTGCTGGGGCTTTCGTTTCCCAATGAGCAGGATGCCGCATTCGCCGCGGCGAAGCGTTTCACGCCGCTGTCGGAAACACAGATGGCCGGCATCCGCCGCGACGCTGTCGAAGCAAGGCGTGACAAGGGTCCGTGCTGGTGGAACCCCGATCCGCAGGCGTAAGCGAAGACGCATCGAAGTGGGCGCAGAGTGCGATCACTTCGCTGATCGACGGTCTCCTCACCCGCCTTTGATCATCGTCAGCATGAACCGCGCTGCCGACGTCGAGACGATGCCGTGGGGCACGTCGGCTGGCAGCACGAGATGATCGCCCGGCGACAGGTCGAAAGATGCTTCGCCGACGCTGACCTTCAACGTCCCGGCCAGCACCTGCACCGTCGCCAAGAACGGCGCGGAATGCGGCGTGATTTCCTGGCCCGCGTCCATGCCGAATAACACCAGTTTCACCGGCCCGGTATCCAGCAGCGGCTTGCTGACAATCGCGCCGCTGACCACTTCAATCAGCGATACCAGTGATGCCTGCTGCGCCTGCGTTCCGTCATAAATGGGCTTGGCCATGTCGGCTCCTTGAAAAAAGTTGTGTACTTGAAAATCCTATCCCCCGACCGCCGTCAAGCCGGGGCTGAGTTGTGCTCCGACGTCGTCGCGAACGAAGTCGTCGCAGTCGGGGTCGATGTTGCCGTGTCGAGCATCGCTTCGACGAGTGCATCCAGCGACGGCGTCGCAGCCTGGACCGTCGGGGGCAAGCCCAACTCCCGCAATGCTTCGCTGGTGGTGGGACCGATCGACGCGCGACGGCATTCTTGCAGACACGCCTTGTCATCGCCCAGCAACGCCGCCAAATTCCGCGCGGTGGAGGCACTCGTAAAGGTCACCCAGTCGATGTCGCCCTGTCGCAGAGCTGTGATCGCGTGACTCGGCAGTGCTGCGGCGCGGCGTGTCTCATAGAGCGCCAAATCGCTGACTTCCGCACCCGCCTGCCGCAACGCCTCGGGCAACTCCGGCCGCGCTATGTCGGCACGCAGCAGCAGCACCTTGCGCTGCGCCACGTCGCCGCGCTGAATCATCAA
>JBGSTK010000015.1:0-23516 GCA_041736565.1 Phycisphaeraceae bacterium
GAGCAATGGTCAAATCCTGTGGATGGGCGGATCAGGCGGCGAGGGTTTTGACTCCGTCGATGAAGGGGATGCCGGCGATTACGTCGGGGATCCTTTCGTGGCCGTTGAGGCAGCGCCAGCCGCGCTGGGCTGACTCGCAGAGCTTGAACACCATCGCCAGGGTGGCGGCGCGGCTGCCGTTGCCTTTGGTCTTGTCGTGACGCAGCCGCACGGTGGCGAACGTTGACTCGATGGGGTTGGTGGTGCGCAGGTGGACCCAGTGCTCGGCGGGGAAGTCGTAGAACGTCAGCAGCACATCGCGATCCTTCTGCAGGCACTCGACGGCGCCGGGGTACTTGGCTTGGTAGGTCGCCACGAACAGGTCGAAGGCTTCGCCGGCCTGCCAGCGTGTCATCGCCATCCATATCTGATGCAGTTTGTCCTTGGCCTGGCTGTGGAGTCGCTTGGGCATCTTGTCCAGGACATTGGCGGTCTTATGCACCCAGCAGCGTTGCGGCCGCGTGTCAGGCCAGATCTTGCGCGCCGCCACCCAGAAGCCCAGCGCCCCGTCGGCAATTGCCAGCTTCGGATCGATGCTCAGGCCGCGATGCTTGAGGTCCAGCAGCAACGACGACCACGACTGCTCGCTCTCGCGGTAGCCGTCCTGCACCGCGATGAGCTCCTTGCGACCGTCGGCGGTGGCGCCCATCAGTACGAGAATACAGGTGCGATTTTCTTCCAGCCGCACGTTGAAATGCACGCCGTCGGCCCAGATGTACACGTACTGCCTGCCTGTCAGGTCGCGCTGCGACCACTGGCGGTGCTCGTCCTGCCACTGGCTGACCAGGCGCGTCACGGTGGTGGCGCTGAGGCCGGGACAATCGGGACCCACCAGCGCCGCCAGAGCGTCGGTGAAGTCGCCGGTACTCACGCCGCGAAGATAGAGCCAGGGGATCAGCTGCTCGATCGACTTGGCCTTGCGCAGGTAAGGCGGCAGGATCTTGGACGTGAACCGCTGGGCCTGGTCCGGCGGCCGGCGATCATGCACCCGCGGCATCTGCACCTGCATCGGACCCAGGCCGGTGACGACGGTACGTGGGGCGGCGTGACCGTTGCGGACGACTTGGCGATGGCCGCGCTCATCGGTGTGGTGGGCGTGCTGCTCGATCCACTGGGCGACCTCGACCTCGACGGCCTGCACCAGCAGCGACCGGGCGCCGCTTCGCAGCAGGGCTGTCAGGGGATCATCCACCAGCCATGGGTCGGCGGCTGGAAAACGGATCGGTTCACTGGTAGGGTCATACATGGTGGCGTACTCCTGCCCGCGTGGGCGTTGGGGGTGCGTGAATTCACACCCAAGGTACGCCGCCTTTATCACGACTTCATCCACAGGATTCGGTTATAGCTCCAAGCGAGCCCGTGGTAGTCAAGTGGAAAGTGTCGGTACTGACGGCACTCGAACAGATGACAAAGGAACCCGGGGCGGGGTAGTTCTATGGGGGTGTTATGTCGGAGCTGTAGTTGGAATGTTGTGGAAGATTATAGTATGGCTTGTCAACTATTGATTGAATCGCCTAACGCCTGCGGTTGCTCAACGAGGTTCAGCACCGTGTCATGGGGCACATGCGCCACCTGATTTCCGGCGATACCGAGCGGTATCCCGATGACGCGATTGTCAGGATCATCATCATCGCGGAGCACGATGCGGAATTGCTAAGAGGATTCGAGGCGGCCGTCCGGCAGTGCAGATAACCCGCCGATGCAGTGGACCGAGCCGGCGGGTAAGCTCCTTGTGTTTCGAGAGTCGGCTCGGCGCCGGCTCGGCCACTGATCGGCCTTACGTTATGTGCTATGGGGGTGATGCGTGCAATGTCCTCGTTGTTCATCAAAACGTATATCAGCAATTAAGGCCGATGGACTAAGCTTTCAGTTCTCCGCAAATCGATGCTGCAAGGAATGCGGTGCCGAATGGTCACCGGCATGCCCGCGTTGGGGTGCGTACGCTTCAATTCTAATTGGTGGACTACTTGCGGCTTTCCTGGTTACCGGTCTGATCGCCGCGTTGGCGGCCGGGGAGATGTCATTATCCCAGGACGGCACAGTGTTTGGCTTACTATTTTGGACAGGTTTCGTCGTCGGTGGTGGATCAGCCGTCGTATACGGTTGGCGAGTGTTGTCGGGGACGGCGGGCCAGTTGACGATCATCAAAGAGGGGCACGTGAAACCAGTTGAACATGTTGACCAGTTACAGTAAGTACAGACACCTAACCACCGGCTGCAGTTGACCGGCGACGCCCGCGATGGATAATTGGGTTGCCGGTTGGAAGTCCGCTTCCGCGGGCGGCTGGCAACTAAGCCTTTTTCGTTCTGTGGCGGAGGCGAACCTATGCCAACATGCGCTGCTTGCGGCAACTTCATCACAATTGACGAAACGAAGTGCCCGAGGTGTTCAGCGGTCACTGGGGCCTTGGGCCCTCCACCCTACGGGCATCGACCTGGATTGCTGTGGCTGATAAGCCTGGCTGCAATCCTTCATGCTGCCTTTTTCGTCCCCGTGGTCAAAGGCGTGTTAGTAGCACTGAAGGATGACCAACACCCTTCGGCCGCCCTGTTGATGCTGCTCGGCTATATTCCAGCAATCGGGCTTTGGGGATCTGCCGTTGGCATGCTCTTCGGATCAAGGGCAGCATTGAACATATTTTGCTCCGTTCAGCTGTTGTGGATTGCAATGCCGATTATTGGGATTGTAGTTGCAGTGCTTGGTTTGCGCCCCCAAGACTTCAAACTCGGCGGAGGCGTTCTCGTTCATGCCGGTATTGCCGTGTGTTTCTTGCTTGTTGTTGTAAATTCAAAGGCAATCAACTACTACTTCCACGGAAACAGAGAGCACACAAAGACCGGTGACGGCGGAACGGCCGCCACATAACCCGTCGCTGGAGCGGACCGCGACGGCGGCGCGTGGCTGTGGCAAAGGCTTTGCGTGCCACAGCGGGACCACCGGTGATGTGTGACCGCAATACGATGCCCCGATGTCTACGCGCCGTCACCGTAAGGCGATGAACATCCCGGGCCACGCCCACCGAATGCGAGGAGTCCATTGAGGTTTTGTATTCCTCGTGGCCTTTGTGTCCTTTGTGGTTGCTCCCCCTCCGCCCCCCCCGCTTTCTGCCTTGCTTCGCGGCATCGCGGCTTCGTGTTCATTCTGTTTGCCTGGCACGCATTTGTTACCGGCGAGGCGGGGCTCAACGAAGTAGCTCGGAGGCCTGGGGCATTTATTTTTTACCGCGAAGTTGCGAAGATCGCGAAGGACGCGAAGGCGATGCAGGCGTGCCTACTGGATGTGGGGAAGTCTGCTTTGCCCTTGTGCTCATTGTGCCTTGGTGGTGAATGTGGTCTTCCTGCTTCGCGACCTTAGCGACCTTCGCGCCTTCGCGTTAAAAACGAACTGGGGGGGACGTCCGTCGAACCCCCGGAGGGGGGAATCCGTCGCTGACGCTTCCGGCTCGTGGTGGGATCGCGGCATCGCGGCTTCGTGTTCATTGTGCCTTGGTGGTTAAGGCACTGACCCCCCCGACGCTGATTCGCTGATGTCTGCGCATCTTACGGTTGGGAGCGGCTACAATCGCCTCGCCGCCCGCGCTGGCGACGGTCGGTCATTGTCGAATTCTCGCCGGGGCGTTGCATCGCCATAACCGTTGTGGGATGTTTAGCGGGTCATGGACAGCCAAAAACGACATCTGTGGGAATACCGCTGGTTCACCGATCTGGCCATCATGATCGCCGTGGCTGGCACGCTGTGGGTGCTTTACATCGTCCGGGGCATCATCTTGCCGGTGATCTTTGGCCTGGCGCTGGCCTATGCGGCTGAACCCGTCGTGGCGTGGGCCAAGCGTCGTCTGCACATTCCCAGGTTGGCCACGGCGCTGCTCATTCTGCTCATGGGTCTTGTGGCGTTGACCGGTGTGGGTCTTTATGTCGTGCCCAAGTTGGTCTCGCAGGTCAGCGAACTGGTGGGCAATGTGCCAAGGTATTTCCAGAGCGCGCAGGAAAACCTTCACATCAGTGTGAGTGTTGACGACTTGATGGACTGGGTGCGAGGCGAGGAATCCATTGAGGATGCTGTCACCGTTGACGACGGCAGCGACGCCCGTTCCGGTGACGAACCCGCCAGCGACCAGAGCCAGGAGAGCGCGGGCAGTACCGGCTCTGTGGAGGGCAGGGGCGGTGTGGGCAATGCGGACGATCCTGATGGCCGGGGCGGCATGGACGCCCGAGATGGAGGAGACGGTACAGTTGATTCCGCAGCGGCGGATGCCGGGACTGTTGATGCGGGCCCCAACGGTGCTGCGGAGGGCAGCAAACCCGCCTCGTCTTCGAAGTCAAAGCGATCAGCATTGCCACAGACCCTGGCACAACTGGACTGGGCGGCGATCGGCGGCGTGTTGACCAACTCGTTGGGTTTGGGGTGGGGCTTCCTGAGTTCCGCCATCAGCATTGGCACGTATCTCGTGCTGGCCGTGGCGATCACCGCCATCTGCTACGTCTACTTCAGCTGGAATTTCCAAGGCTTCATCGGCTGGTTCCGACAGTTCATCCCGGTCGATCATCGCGAGCGCACCTTGGATATCCTTGCGAAAATGGACAGCGCGATCAGTGCATGGCTTCGTGGCAGGCTCATTCAGGTGTCGTTCATCACCGTGCTCCTGACGGCTGGGTGGGGTGCGGTGGGCGTGCCGTATTGGCTCGTGCTGGGGCTCGTGGCAGGGTTGGCCAACCTCGTGCCTTATTTGAGCGTCATTGGTTGGCCGGCGGCGGTCTTCCTGGCGTGGGCTGACTCGCTGGGATCAAGCCGCGAGTTCTCGTTCATGTGGGTCATCGTCGCCCCCAGTGCCGTCTATATCATCGGGCAGTTGATCGACGGCTGGGTGATGGAACCACTGGTGCAAGGCAAGGCTACTAACCTCGACCCCATTACCGTGCTGCTGGCGGTGCTCATCGGCGGCTCGCTGGCGGGGATTCTGGGCATGCTGCTGGCGGTACCCGTCGCGGCCTGCGGCAAGATCCTGGCGCAGGAGCTACTCCTACCACGCATCCGCAAGTGGGCGGGCACGACTGATCGACAGACCTAGCCGCTTGACGTTGTTCTATTGAGGAACTGGCGCATTGCTGCCAGCCTGTGCGGGTAGCGTGACCTGCGGGACAGCGTATCTGTCAGGTTTGAATTTCAGACGCTCGTGAAATTGTTGGGGGATGTACGGCCTCGCCCACTCGAAAACGCCGCCCGTATGCCAACTGAGGCTCTCGGGTCCGCTCATCGCCACCGTCGGCACCGCCACTGACTCGGGCACGCCGCGCACGGTCTCACAGCGCACCTGTACGTCCTGAAGCCGACCACCGTGATACGGCAGTGCATCACGGTGAATCACTCGTTCACTGACGACCAAAGCATCCTTGCTGCTGAGAACCTGCTCAAATCGAAGGATGTAATGCCAGCGATCCCAATGGTTGATGTGAACCCATTGGCCGCGTTCGTCGACATTGCCGTAGTCGGGCATTTTCACGCTCAACCGCAGCAGGTCCGTCGCGACATTGCCTTCGACTTTTCCAGCGCGCGTCGTCCAGCCGTAGGCACCGTCCAACTGCAACGGCTCGGTCTCGACAGGCCACCACGTGGCGGCAGCCTCATCGAGCACCTCCTTGGCGCTGAAAGCCGCGAGTTGCTTAGCCATCGCATCGTCCCACTTGGCACTGCGGCAAAGCAGGAGGAGCAGCCGCAACCGCTGCTGGGCAGGTTGGTCAGCGATCTTTGCCCAGAGTCTGTCGAACGGCACATGGCAGAGCCAGCGTTGGGCGGCCTCGTCGGTGAAGTTCTTGACAAACGCGGGCCAGTGGAGGGTGAAGAGTTGGTCGAAGTGTTGCTGGTACTGATGCCCCAGGATCATGGCCAAATTCATGCGGCCTGATCGATCTTCAGCCCGTCGGGCGGCGTTGGCCAATGCATCGGCGACAGCGGCGGCGCCTGCATCACGCTGTGCTTTGGAGGCACGCCAGATTGCCGGGCCCGCAGGCGGCCCCATGCCCGCAAGTTCGTCCTCCGCCAACTTTCGCACCTTCGCTGAGGCGGACCCCACGTTTTGGCAAAGGACCACCAGTCGCTTCTCGTCCACCGGGGCATATCCCTGCGCCAGACGTTCCTCAAGAATCGCCACCGCCTCGATCCCCGCAGCTGCTTTAAGCGGCTCGACTAACGTCAGGTCGTTGTGCCTGTCGAGTCGATCAACCATTTCACGCAGCCTGACGACGGAATATTCAACGGGGACGAGTGGCCCCGTCCCCGCAACCGGCGGACGATGGATTGCGATCTTAGCCAGAAGGGTCGCGCCCGGCAGGTCCAGCAGGAGTGCGAGAAACAGCCATATCACCAAGGTCTTGCCGCGTGTGTCACCCGTGCTGCGCATGTTCATGCTCCGACCTGATGGATGATCTGACGCTCATGACTGTAACGATGTTCCTGCGAGCACGATGGCGTTAAACAAAAAACGCCCGCTGGCGATTTCTCGCACAGCGGGCGTTGGAGGTTTCTGGATTATAGCTGCGATGGGGAGCCGCGACACTTATTCCTTGACTTCGAACTCGGCGTCAATGACATCGTCGCCCTTGCCGCCCTTCTTGTCGGCCTCGGGACCAGCGGCGCTTTGCGCGCCCGCTGCGCCACCGGGGCCACCGGCACCGCCCGCAGCGGCGGCATCACCGGTCTTTTCATAGATGGCCTTGCCCATCTCCATGGCTACCTTGTTCAACGCCTCGACCGAACGCTTGATCGCATCAGCGTCATCGCCTTTGAGCTTCGCATCCACATCGTTGGCTGCCGATTCGATCTTGCCTCGCAGTTCGGCACCGATCTTCTCGCCGTGCTCTTCCAGTTGCTTGCGCACCTGGTACACGGTCGACTCGCCCTGATTGCGGGCATCGACAGCCTCACGGCGTTTCTTATCGTCGGCGGCGTGGGCCTCGGCATCCTTACGCATGCGCTCGACCTCTTCTTTATCAAGGCCCGACGAGCCGCGAATCTCGATCTTCTGCACCTTGCTCGTCGCTTTGTCGGTGGCCGAGACATTCAGAATGCCGTTGGCGTCGATGTTGAACTCGACTTCGATCTGAGGCATGCCGCGGGGGGCCGAAGCAATGCCTTGGAGGTCGAAGCGGCCCAGCGTGCGGTTATCCTGCGCCATCTCACGCTCGCCTTGGAGCACGTGAATGGTCACGGCTGTCTGATTGTCGCTGGCGGTGCTGAACGTTTCCTTTTTGGAGGTTGGGATGGTGGTGTTGCGTTCGATGAGCTTGGTCATCACCCCGCCGAGGGTCTCAATGCCCAACGACAGCGGCGTGACGTCCAGCAGCAGCACATCCTTGACGTCGCCCTTGAGCACACCGCCCTGAATCGCGGCTCCGACAGCCACCACTTCATCGGGGTTGATGCTGCGGTTGGGTTCTTTCTTGAAAATATCCTTGGCAATCTGCTGCACCTTGGGCATGCGGGTCGAACCGCCCACGAGTACAACCTCGACAATATCGGAAGCCGAGAGATTGGCGTCCTGCAGCGCTTTGACGACCGGACCGCGGCAGCGATCGAAAAGGTCGGAGCAGAGCTGCTCAAACTTCGTGCGCGTCACGCTGATCTGCAGGTGCTTGGGGCCTTCCTGCGTAGCCGTAATGAACGGCAGGTTCACCGTGGTTTCCTGCGTCGTCGACAGCTCGATCTTGGCTTTCTCAGCAGCTTCCTTAAGGCGTTGCAACGCCATGGCATCCTTTCGCAGATCGATGCCTTCTTGCTTCTTGAACTCGTCGGCCAGGAAGTCAATGAGCCGCTGGTCCCAGTCGTCGCCACCGAGGTGGCCGTCACCGTTGGTCGCCAGGACCTCAAACACGCCTTCGCCGATGTCGAGGATGGAGATATCGAACGTGCCGCCACCCAGGTCGAACACGGCCACCTTGCCGCCCTTGTTCTTGTCGAGCCCATAAGCCAACGCCGCGGCGGTCGGCTCGTTAATGATGCGCTCCACCTTCAGACCGGCGATCTGCCCGGCTTCCTTGGTGGCGGTACGCTGCGAGTCATTGAAGTACGCAGGAACAGTAATCACCGCGCTGTCGACCTTCTCACCCAAGTAATCCTCAGCAGTCTTCTTCAGGTCGCCAAGAATCATGGCGCTGATTTCCTGAGGGGTGTAGGTTTTGTCGCGGATCTGCACCTTGACCAATTCGTCCTCGGCACCGATCACCTCGTAGGGCACGAGCTTCTCTTCGCTATGGACCTCGTTGTGACGACGGCCCATAAACCGCTTGATCGAGAAGACGGTGTTCTTGGGATTGGTGATCTGCTGGTGCTTGGCAAGCTGACCTACTAACCGCTCACCCTTGTCGGTGAACCCGACGATGGAGGGCGTGATGCGGTTGCCGGAGCTGTTGATAAGAACCTTGGGCGAGCCGGCTTCCATGATGGCGACGACGGAATTGGTCGTGCCCAAGTCGATTCCGATGATTCTGGACATTGCACACCTCGGTAAGGAGTGAAGGAACGGGGGTCTTTGCGCCGCGGTGGGCTGGAAAAGGATCTGGCCGACACCGCCGCTTTAGTGACACGATGACGTCCAACGCCATCGCGTCCCCTCACTCTAGGGCAAACTCAGTACCAACGGCATCAAAACGACCGATGCGAAAATCGTGGATTTTGGCCTATTTTTGCAATTTCCAATGGGAAAGCACCTGCCAATGGCATCGTTTTCGCGGATCAAGCTGTCATAATGGCAATTGGTTCCGTGGGGGCGGGAGACGCTTCCCGGCCATGGCGGGATGAGAAAACCACTAAAAAAGCGGTGGAAAACTCACCCCCCTCTAGCAAACCCCGTAAAAAGCGTTATGATCGAAGATGTCACGGATGGTTAAACCGAATTTAACCGAAGCTAAGGAGAGCCTAGCAATGGCAAAAAGCGCCAAGACAGCAGCAGCCGCGTCAAGCGGCAAAGCACCGACCAAGAGCGAAGTGTTCGGCACGATCTCAACAGACACCGGCCTGACCAAAAAGCAGGTCGCCTCGGTGTTCGAGAGTTTGTCGAACCACATTAAGAAGACGCTGAGCAAGAAAGGTCCGGGCCAATACACGGTGCCCGGTCTGGCCAAGATCCGCGTCACCAAGAAGGATGCCGTCCCCGCTGGCAACCGGATGAACCCCTTCACCAAGCAGATGCAGATGATGCCCGCCAAGCCTGCCCGCAAAGTCGTTCGCGTACGTCCCCTCAAGAACCTCAAGGACATGGTGGCCTGATTCAGGCCGACTGTGTTCGCCCCGGTTTCGTTGGATGCGAAGCCGATTCCAGAACCATCGTGACAACACTGAACCCCTGGCAAGCTCCGAAGCCAGGGGTTCTTGTTTACAGGCTTGGCGTAGCGGAGGCGTTGCGATCAGCACCAAGCGCCGCCCGCCCTGCGGATTGTCCTGTTCTCGTGAAACCTGGATCTGACTCATTTGCCTGTGCTGGCGGTTATGACCTATATTGTTGGACTGCCCTTGCGCTAACCCTCACCCCGCCGCCGGAGCTTAATACCGCCCATGCGCGATACCGACACGATGCTCAAAGACGAAGTTCGCGACACCGCCACCGCCCACAAGTATTTTTCCCAGGGGCGAAAGCTCGAGGATCAAGGCGACCGCATCAAAGCTATCGAGGCCTACGAGGCAGCCTATGCCGCCGACCCCGATGACGCGGAGATTTCCTTCCGCCTGGCCTACAACCTCGACCTGGTTGGCGAGGAAGATGAGGCTCTGCATCTATACGAGGCATGCATCCACTCGGGCCAGCCTCATCTCAACACGTTGATGAACCTGGCGGTGATGTATGAGGATCGCGGGCAGTACGCGCATGCTGAGCGTTGCCTGCGGCAAGTGCTTTCGACCGACGCCAACCACCCCCGTGCCCGGCTCTACATCAAGGATGTGCTGGCGAGCAAGGGCATGATCGTCGTTGAAGAAGTGCCCGAGAAGACGCAGCGTTCCGCCATGGCGCTGGAAACGCCCGTCACCGATTTCGAACTGGCGGTGCGCACACGCAACGCGCTTAAGAAGATGAACATCCGAACTCTGGCCGATCTGGTTCGCATTACCGAAAGCGAACTGCGGGCCTACAAGAACTTCGGCGATGCCAGCGTCGACGAAATCAAAGCCATGTTGGCCCAAAAAGGACTGAAGCTGGGCCAGGCCGTGGAGGAGCAGCAGTCGGCCGCCAAGCAGGCGGTTTACGATCAGCTTAAGGAAGAGACCGGCTCGACGGATGAGATGCTCAACCGCTCGGTTAACGACCTCCAGCTTTCGGTGCGGGCACGCAAGGCACTGACGCTGCTCAACGTGCAGACCATCGGCGATCTGGCAGCCAAGACGGAAGCCGAACTGATGGGTGTTAAAAACTTCGGCCTCACCAGCCTCGTCGAGATCAATGAGAAGCTTGGCGAGGTCGGCCTGTCGCTCCGCAAGCTCGATGACGATGAAGCCGCCGAGGCTCTGGCGCAGGACGATTCGGCTGACGATCAGGACGAAGACGAAGACGAAGAATGAAACGGATTGAGTCGTCCCGCATGACGCCACCATGATCCCAACGACCTCGCTTTCCGGAAGCGAGGTTTTTCTTTTTTCGAGCCCGGCGCAAACTGGTGGACTATCGTTAGCAGTGTCGTCTGCGTGAAAACCGAACACCATCAAAGGAGTCCGAAAATGACCACCCGCCTCAGTTCCTTCGTCGTGCCCTTCCTGGCGTTGATGACCATGGCTCTGGCAGCACCCGCGTCCGCAGCGGCTGAGACCTACGATCTGGACTTGGCTCACAGTTCGTTCTATTTCCACATTGGTCACGCCGGCGTCAGTCGAACCCACGGCCGATTCAATGAGGCTCGCGGCACGATCACTGCCGACCCAGCCAATCCCGCCAACACCAGTTTCGACATCGCCATTAACGCCACCAGCGTTGATACCGGCAATGAGAAGCGCGACAACCATCTGCGCAGTCCCGATTTTCTGGACGTCAAGCAATTCCCCGCCATGACGTTCAAGAGCACCAAGGTTGAAAAAGCCGAAGACGGCCTGACCGTCACCGGTAACCTGACTATTCACGGTCAGACCCGCAGCATCACCCTCACGATGAAGGGCGGAACTGTCACCGAGATGCCTCCCGGCGTCAAGCGAATCGGATATACCGGCGAGTTCACCATTAACCGAAGCGATTATGGCATGGACAAGATGCTCAATGCTGTCAGCGACGATGTGGTCATCGCTGTGAGTTTCGAAGGCACACGCAAGTAGAGGTATATTGAGCGGGTCTTTCACTCCCGGAGTTGACCCGTGACTTCAGAAAACGATTTGCTTGATTTAACAGGCCAGGTGGCGATCATCACCGGCGCCAGTTCCGGCATCGGTGCCGCCGTCGCCTATGCGTTGGACCGTGCAGGGATGAAGCTGGTCCTCACCGGCCGCAATCAGGCAGCGCTCGACGAACTGGCGGGTGGCTGTAGCCACGCGGCAGCGGTCGTCGGCGACATCACCGATGCGGCTCTGCCCGGCGTCCTCATGGAAACGGCACAGGAAGCCTTTGGTCGCTGCGATGTGCTTGTCAACAATGCGGGCGTGATGGAAGTGGGCAACATCGGCCAGGAAGACATTGAGCGAATCTGTGCCATGGTCCGCATCAATGTCGAGGCGGCGTATCGCATGGCATACATGGCGCTTCGTCACTTCAAGAAGCAGAATCGCGGGTACCTGATCAATATCTCCAGCATCTTGGGAACTAAGGTTCGCGCCGGCGCTGGGGCCTATGCCGGCACGAAGTACGCTATCGAAGCGTTCAGCGAAGCCCTGCGAATGGAACTGGCAGGCACCGGCGTTCGGGTCACGGCTGTGGAGCCGGGGTTGACGCAGACCCACCTGCAGGATCACTTCGACGTGCACCCCGCCAAAATGCTTGGCATGTCGCAGATGCTCAAACCCGAGGATATCGCACGGACGATTCGTTTCGTCCTGCAACAGCCCGAGCATGTGCGGATTCCGCGCGTGATGGTTCTTCCCGGCGAACAGGCGATGTGAGTTGCGGCGTGAGTAGCGGCGAGCGCGTGGGTGCGTCGGTCGTGGTTGCAGCGCTACCAAAAAAAGTAAAAAAAGGGCCTCGACCCGGGGAGGCGATCCGGTTCGAGACCCGATCCAGGGTCATAGGGATTTCTTCTCGCACGGGCGTTGCGGCTGCCCGGCACGAGCTGAGCACGGCAATGTCGTTAAGCTGCCGCGGCGATCGCATTGCGTCGGCGGCGACGCTGGAGCATCCACGTGGCCGCCAGCGCCATCAAGGTGAGCGAAGCCGGTTCGGGGACGACGACTGTCGATCCCCCACCACCGCCACCCTCGAAGCCCTCAAAGCTGCTGAAACTGAACGGTTCGAAGCCTTGGGCGCGTCTGCCGCTGCCTTCACCCCAAAGGCCCGCAGGGCCGAATCGGTTGGGCGATGAATAACCGGCACCGTTGGTGGGGATGCTCAGCCCGCCGCCAAAGCCCGACGCGTCGTAGCCCAGGATTTGAAGCACGGGCTGATACGCCAGTTGATCGTAGGTAAAAAGCGTGCCGTCGGTCCCGTGCAGCAACACGCCCAGCGGGTTGACATCGGTATCGCCACGAAAGGCACCCAGGCCACCCCTTCCACCCGGAAACGATGCCGGGGAGGGCCTGACGACAAAGTGATTGTTGGACTCGGCTAGATACTGCGAAAGCCCATAGCTCACCATGGAGCCTCGGCCACCCGTCACGTAGTTGCCCCCGCCTTCCGTCACGGTCGTGGCCAACCCTGCGAAAGCAGGTGAGGCGAGTGCTGCGGTAAGCGCAATAGTGGCAAGGTGTTTCATACTTCTTGACCCTGGGGGAGCCCAACATTGGCGTCGAGCGATGTAATTGGACAATTCAGTCCAGTTAAATGCAAGCGTTGTTTGTAATTTTTTCCCGTTATGGGGCTATGCCAGTCGGTCAGCCAACCAAACCTTCGTTCGATGAACGAGGGTTTCGGCAATGGGCGGAGGCCCCCATCGCAGGCATTCGATCGAGTGGATATTCCGGCTTATCAGGACATATCTACATTTAAATAAACGACTTGCGATCTACGCTACCGCCCAAAAGGCCAAATTTTTCAGCAGCCGTTGTTCAACGGCTACCGCGCCCATCAACGCATTCGCAGGACCCGCCCCGCATGAATTTTTATGGTTATTAATCTTCATGCTCATTTGCCACAAGGAGTTATGCACACACCACGGCCCCCGATCCGGCCGGTTTTTGGTACATGCCCGTCTCTTGGAATAGCACCAGCCGGGATCGCCCGCTGGACGCTCCCCCGGCAGGTCCCGGCACACACCCCCGCATCAACCGGCCGTATAATCGCCACCATGAAAAGCCGCGGAAAGATCGGCCTGTTTCCTGGAACTTTCGACCCCATTACCAATGGTCACCTCGATGTCATTCGCCGAGGCCGAACGCTATTTGACGAGCTAGTCGTCGCCATTGGTCAGAATCCCGCCAAGGCGGAGCTGTTTTCGGTCGAGGAACGCGAACGGATGATCTCGGAACTCGTGTCGGATCTCGACAATGTCAGCGTCGCTACCTTCGAGGGCCTGACGGTCGATTACGCTCGCAGCCTGCGGGCCACGGCCATCCTCCGCGGAATTCGCAACGTCACTGACCTGAATTTCGAGTTCCAACTCGCTTTGACCAACCGGGCCGTGGCGGACGTGGAGACGGTTTTCATGATGACGGGGGAGACTTTCGCCTTCACGAGTTCGACGCTCATCAAGCAAATCGCCAGTGGGGGCGATATTTCCCGCCTACACCGGCTGCTTCCGCCGATCGTCTTGGAAGCCATGCGCGAAAAGAAACGCCGTCACGGCGGCATCATGCCCTGGGTGCACAAAGACGGGTTTAAGGAATGACGCGGTGGCCGTGTCCATCGCTTCATACCGCAACCACGCAACCGCCCCATCAAGCGCCAACGCAGAGTTTGGGCGTCGCCGGTAATCTACGGCCATGGACTACCGCATCATCAGCATTGGAACGCTTTCGCAGCACGAGCTCTGGCCCAAGGACCAAGGAAAAAGAACGCCCCACGCCACGACCACGCTCATTCGCAGCGAGGATCGCGTTATTCTGGTCGATCCCGCCCTACCGCCTCAGATTCTTGGTGCCCGACTAACGGAACGCAGCGGGTTGGACTTGGGGGCGGTCACCGATGTCTTTCTAACGAACTTTCGTCCCGCCCATCGCTGGGGGCTGCCGGGCCTGACTCACGCCAAATGGCATATCTGCGAAGCAGAACGCGAGGCGATCGGCCGCTCACTGGTGGAGCGCTTCACCGCTGAGCAGGATGAGGAAGTCCGCGCGATGTTGCAGCAGGATATCGCGTTGTTGCAGCGATGTGGCAACGCGCCGGACAAGTTGGCGCGGCAGGTGGACCTGTTTCCTTTGCCGGGCTTCACGCCGGGCACCTGCGGCCTACTGCTTCTGGATGCCACGACCACGACGCTGGTTGCCGGGGACGCGGTGGCAACAAGCGAACATTTATCACAGGGCCAGATCCTGCGTCATGGTGTGGACCTGGAAATGGCACGGGCGAGTTTTGCCGAGGCAATCGAGATCGCGGATGTGATCATCCCTGGTCATGACAATCTGGTGGTGAATCCGACCCGTCGCGGGATGTGACCGGGCCGGGGACTTGCTGGGCCGGGGCTAGCCGCCAAAAAGCTGCATTTCGAGGGCCGTGTGTGGCGGTTTGGACGCACGGCTCGATGATTGCCGATAATGGCGTAATGCCCCGAGATATCCCTGTTGGCAATGGTCAGATGCTGGTTGCTTTTGACGAGCATTACCAGGTACGCGACCTGTATTTTCCGCACGTAGGCCAGGAGAACCACGTCAACGGCGGTTGCTGCCGTTTCGGTGCCTGGGCCATGATTCCCGTGACGCACGCCAACCAGCACGACCGCCGACGCCGCAGGCTCTACTGGACCGACGAAGGCTGGATCAAAAAGCTGCGCTACGAAGCCGACACCCTGGCGACGGACGTGACGCTGACCCATCCCGAGTTGCAGATTCAGATGCACTGCACAGACGTGGTGGACTTTCACCGCCCGATTTTGGTTCGCCGCGTGGACATCACCAACCAGTGCGATGAAGCGCGGGTGCTGCAGCTTTACCACCACAACAACATCGCCATCAACGGAACACGGGTGGGCGATACAGCATATTTCGATCCCACGCTGCGTTGCCTGATTCACTACCAGGGCGCCCGTTACATCATGGCGACATGGTATTCGGATGGCGAGCAGCGGATCGATGAGTTTGCGACGGGCAATGCCGGCTTCGGTTCAGCAGAAGGGACTTGGCGCGATGCCGAGGACGGGCAGTTGGGCGGCAACTCCATCGCCCAGGGTGCTGTCGATTCGACCATGATGATCAACGTGCAACTGCCAGCCCGGGGCACGAGCACGGTCTACCTCGTCATCGGGTGCGGCCAGTCGCTCAAGGAAATTGACGGGCTGCATCGCTTCCTGCACCGCGAATCACCCCAGGGCGTTGTCGAACGCACCCGTGCCTACTGGCGACTCTGGTTGGCGGCGGCACGCACCGAGTTTCCCTCCGTCGAGGAAGGCGGACTCTCCCAACGCGTCACCGACCTTTTCAAACGCTCCCTGCTGGTCATGCGCACGCAGATCGACAACGGCGGAGCCATCATCGCCGCCAACGACAGTGACATCATGCAGTTTTCCCGCGACACCTACAGCTACCTATGGCCACGGGATGGAGCCTTGGTAGCCGCGGCCTTAGACGACGCGGGATTCCCTGATGTGGCACGGTCCTTCTACTCCCTTTGCGCCAAGATCATCAGCGAGCATGGCTACTTCCTGCACAAGTACAACCCCGATGGCACGCCGGCATCGAGTTGGCATCCGTGGATCAGCCTCGGCCGCCCGCAGTTGCCCATCCAGGAAGATGAGACGGCATTGGTCGTCTGGGCTCTGTGGCGACACTACCTTCAATACCGTGACATCGAATTCGTGCGCCCGCTGTGGCTGCATCTGATCGTGCCAGCCGCTGACTTCCTGCTGCGTTTCCGCGATCCAGATACACAACTGCCGCTGCCCAGTTACGACCTCTGGGAAGAGCGATGGGGCGTCAATGCCTTTACGCTGGCGGCGGTTTACGGGGGGCTTCAGGCGGCTTGGAATTTCGCCACTTGTTTCGGTGATGTTCGCCGTGCCGCAGCCTATGGCAAAGCCGCTGAGCAGATGCGCGATGCGTTTGCCAAACATTTCTGGAGCGAGGACCAAGGCCGATTCATCCGACGAATCGTACCGTTGGACCACAGCCGCACCGCTCGGCTCATGGGCGAGGTGATGGCCGGTCGCATGCCTCAGCCCGTCGATGACAGCTTCGCTGAAGAGGCCCAGGATGCCGCGTTACACGGCGAGCACCTCGACCTTGAATACGACGATGGCATCGACAGTTCGTTGTGCGGGATCTTCATGTTCGGCCTCCTTTCGCCGCATGACCCGCGCATGATCGCCACTATGGACGCCATTCGGGAGCGACTGTGGGTCAAGACGCCCGTGGGTGGTCTGGCACGCTATGAGAATGACACGTACCATCGCGTGCACGATGGCAGCGACAAGAATGTGCCGGGCAACCCGTGGTTCATCGGGACGCTGTGGCTGGCCGAATGGCATGTGGCCCGCGCGAACAACGCCGATGAACTGCGCCAGGCCCAACCGATTTTCGAGTGGGTTGCCAGTCACGCGTTGCCATCAGGCGTGCTCGCCGAGCAGGTGCATCCCTACACCAATGCGCCGCTGTCGGTCTCGCCATTGACCTGGAGCCATGCGACCGTGGTGTCATCGGTCATGGCATACCTGCGAAAGCTCGAGCGCATGACAGCCTGTCCCACTTGCGGCCAACCACGACAGTGCGTAACGTTCGACCTCGACGCCCAGAAGGTGCATGTCTGCGATCCGGTGCGCGTGCCGGCATAGTGCTCGACTGATGATGAAATCGCTTGCGATCGGTCGAGTGCCCTTGCATGTTTCCCGCAGGCCGATGTCCTCTACAATGGCCCGATGTCCAACAGTCCGAGTAACGAGTGGTACGACCAAGGCCTGCGTTTTTCCTGCACCATGTGCGGCAACTGCTGCTCGGGCCCGCCCGGGTATGTCTGGTACTCGCCCCAGGAAGAATTGGCGATGGCACAGCGGCTCAATGTCGATGTGCCCACCTTTCGCCAACGCTACGCCCACCAGATCCAAGGCGACTGGTCACTCAACGAGAAGATGACCAAGCATGGCTATGACTGCGTGTTCCTGGTGCGCGACAAGGACGGGCGGGGATCGTGCGGGATTTACGAGGACCGCCCCAAGCAGTGCCGCACGTGGCCCTTCTGGCCTGACAACCTCAAGAGCCCGCGTGCCTGGAAGCAGGCTGGCTCGCGCTGCCCGGGCATGACGGCTGGCAACACGGGCCAGGGGCGACTCTACCCCATCGAAGAAATCCGCATCGTCCGTGACCAGCAAAGCGCAGCCATAACCTGATGCGGCGACGAAAGCTTCTATGAATAACCTCCCCCCTGCCGCTGCTGACCTCGAGATATGGCGGCGTCTGTACGCTGCAGCGAGAGACGAAGTCATCGCGGACCGTCTGCGCGAACTCTACAACGATCTCGATCTCGCAGTCCAGGCGCGAGGCCCCACGTGCTGGTCCAGCGGCAAGTGCTGCCACTTCGAGGCCTACGGTCATCGACTTTACGTCACGGCTCTGGAAATCGCGTGGTTACTCCAGCAGCACGCCACGCCGCCGATTGCCGCTGCGGATGTCGATCTCTGCGGCGATTGTCCATTTCAACAAGCTCGCCTCTGCGGCGTCCATCCGCTGCGCCCGCTGGGCTGCCGCATTTTTTTCTGCCAGGCTGGGACACAGGATTGGCAGCAGGAACTATACGAGGTGTTCCTGCGGCGCCTCCGGCAACTCCACGAATCGCACGACCTGCCCTACCGCTACATGGAGTGGCGGGCGGGTTTGGCAGAGGCGCTTGCCGCTGGCAAGGATTAAGTGCGGGGAACCGATCGCCAGCCACCGATGACGACAATCAGCGGGATTGAATCCGTCCGGCGGATCGGCTGAGAAGCTCGCTGATCTCCCGAGGGTGGGTGATGATCATGTCTGCGCCAGCCTCACGCAGCTCAGGTTCATCACGAAAGCCCCAGAGCACACCTACGGCGAACATCCCCGCAGCCTTGGCGGTGAGTATGTCAACGCGAGTGTCGCCGACGTAAAGCCAACGTTGCGGCGAAATGCCGGTGGCCTCGGCGATGGCCAGCGCCGCTGCGGGATCGGGCTTGAGCGGGCCGCCCGGGCTATGGCCCTGAATGGCTTGAAAATGCCACCTGCCCAGCTTCTGCTCGACAGCCTTGAGTGTCGCGGGGTGCGGCTTGTTGGAAAGCACAGCCATGGAAAGCTCGCGGGCCGCGAGGTCATCAAGCAACTCGCTGATGCCCGAGTAGAGCACGGTGCGATCCAAGCCATGGACCATCTGATAAGCCTTGAGCAGCCTCAGACCTTCTTCAGCCAGGTGCTGATGCTCGCTGCCCAGGGCATGCTCGACAAGCCAAGGCGCTCCCTGCCCGGCCAGATAGCGATAGTCCGCCACGGGCCTTGGAGGCAGGCCCAGCGTGGTGAGCATGTGGTTGCCCGCCGCGGCAATATCCGCCAGGGTGTCCAGCAGCGTCCCGTCAAGATCGAACATCACGCCATCGAATGACATCATGATCCAAGTGTACTGTGTACGAGCGGAAGCGCGCGACGGTTTTGCGTCAGGGGCACTGGGGAATTATCTTGGCTTAGGATTCGGGCGACTCCTACTGACTAACGAGGGGAAGTCACCAATGGAAGACAAGTCCAAAGACGGCATCGCAGCGGCACTAGGACGCATCCCTCAGGGGATGTACATCCTCACGGCACGCTTCGAGGACCGCCGCACAGGCATGCTGGTCAGTTGGGTGCAGCAGGTGAGTTTTCGTCCGCCGATGGTGGCTGTGGCTGTCGCCAAGGGTCGCGCCATCATGCCCCTCATCAGCGACTCGCGACACTTCGGCCTCTGCCAGATTCAAAAAGGCGACCGCACGATGCTGCGCAAGTTCGCCAGTGGTTTCAACACCGGCGAAGATCCCTTTCTAGGCTTGGAGCTCCTGCCTCAAACCTTGGCGCACCTTCCCATTCTGGCCAGCTCGCTGGCGTTCATGGAATGTGAAGTCACGACCCATGTGGATGTCGAAGGGGACCATGATGTATTCGTCGGAACTATCCGACGTGGCGGCGCCATCCCCGGCGAACCGCAGGTCCACTTGCGTGAGAATGGGTTCAAATACTGAGTACGATTGCCGCAGTCGAGCCCTCACGCCGAGTATTAAAGACTCCGTCTCTCAGCACGATGGCGGGGAACCATCCACCGCTTCGTAGGTTTCGAACCGGGCGGGATAATCGTTTTTTTCGTCGGCGGAATGAGATTCAGTGGCTGTGAGGTGCCAGCGGGACCAGTCGATGTCGGGGAAACGCACATCGCCCTGCACCTCGGACAACACGCGGGTCAGGTACAGGCGATGAGCCATCGGCAAAGCCTCAGCATAAAGCTCACGCCCACCCACGATGAACGCCTGCGTCTCGCCCGCATCGCGTGCGAGTTTCAACGCTGCGATGAGACTGTGGGCCACCGCAATGCCCGTCACACCTGGATCAAAGTTCTGCTGCCGGGTGACGACGATCATGCGGCGGTCGGGGAGCTGGCGGTTGATCGATTCCCATGTTCGCCGCCCCATGATGATGTGGTGGCCGGTGGTCAGTCGGCGAAACCGGCGCAAATCTTCGCTCAGCCGCCAGGGAAGTTCCAGGCCGCGACCGATGATGCCGTTTTCCGCCACGGCGACGATGATGGCGATCTGCATGGGCGTGAATCCTCGGAGGCATGGTAAGTCCCAATGCCTCGACCCGCCAAGCAGCCACCGGTGCCGATGGCGACGTGGCTCGTGGGTCGGGGGGCCGATTACCAATGACCGCTTCGGCCCGCTCTTTAACCGACGGTACCCTATCATGTGCTCTCCCGTTGAGACCCGTAATGCCCATGAGTTCACCTCCTTCATCAACCCCGACAGGAACCGCTGCGCAAGTACCGGCTGTGATGGTCGAGGGATTGTCGCATCAGTACCCGGCATCGCGGCCACGTCGGCGACCCGCACGGGGCGCAGCCGATTCCCCACCCGCACCCGCCGTGCAGCCCCGGGCCTTGGACGACATCACCCTGAGCATCCCAACCGGCGAGATCTTCGCTGTGCTCGGCCCCAACGGCGGCGGCAAGACCACGCTGTTTCGCATCCTGACCAATCTACTTCGTCCCACCGCGGGTACGGTTAATGTGCTGGGTCACGATGTCAGGGACAACCCAGCGAAAGTGCGCCAGGAACTGGGCGTCGTATTTCAGATGCCCGGCCTGGATGTCGCCCTGACCGCACGTGAGAACCTCACGCACCAGGGGCATCTCTACGGCCTGCGTGGTCAGCCGCTGCGCCAACGCATCGACGAGTTGCTGGCCTACTTCGGCATGGCCGACCACGCCGATGATTTTGTCGCGGGGTTCAGTGGCGGGATGAGGCGAAGAGTAGAAGTCGCCAAGGCCCTGCTCCATGAGCCGCGGGTCCTGCTGCTTGATGAACCCTCGACGGGCTTGGACCCGGGTGGCCGGGCTGACCTGTGGGGTTACCTGACGCAACTGCGGCAACGTCGCGGGTTGACGATCGTGCTCACCACGCACCTCATGGACGAAGCCGACCGCTGCGACCGGCTGGCGATCCTGAGTCAGGGCAAGCTCATCGCGCTGGGCACACCCGATGCGCTCAAAGCCCGCATCGGCGGAGATGTGATCACGGTGGAGCCCGGAGGTGGGCAGGATACTGCGGGCATCTGCGATCGCATCGCCCGCGCCTTTGCCCCCTGGCCCACGGCTGGAGCACCACGCGTCGTGGGCAACCGCATCGTGATGCAGCGCGAGCATGGCCCGGCCTTTATCCCCA
This sequence comes from Phycisphaeraceae bacterium, assembly GCA_041736565.1. Lineage (GTDB taxonomy): Bacteria > Planctomycetota > Phycisphaerae > Phycisphaerales > Phycisphaeraceae > JBBDMX01. The sequence goes on from JBGSTK010000015.1 coordinate 21,154, forward strand.
CGTTAAGCCAGCACATAGGCCCAGACATCCGCAGCATCAGCGTGGGTCGGCCAACGCTCGAAGATGTATTCCTCCACCTCACCGGCCATCGACTCTGGGATGACCAGACGGCGGCTGTTTGAGCAAGCCGACGACCGGGTCGCAAAGCGATCCGCACCTCATGTCGTAGAATGCCGCCATGACCACTGCACACATAACTGCCAAAGACCTACCCCTCATCGTCGCCGGGCACAAGCTAGCTTCGCGACTCATCGTCGGCACGGGCAAGTACCGCGACTACCCGACCATGCGCCTGGCACTGGATGCCTCGGGGGCAGAAGTCATCACCGTCGCGGTTCGCCGGGAGCGGCTCATTGACAGCGAAGGCAAGAGCCTGCTGGATTTCATCGACCTCAAGCGCTTCACGATTCTGCCTAACACCGCTGGTTGTTTCACTGCCGAGGACGCGGTGCGGGTGGCGCGACTGGGCCGGGAGTTGCTCGACCAACTCGACAACCCGGGCAAAGACTGGGTCAAACTAGAGGTTCTGGGCGACAAGAAGACGCTTCTTCCCGACCCCGTGGGCACGCTTGAAGCATGCAAAGAATTGGTCAAGGATGGTTTTGCGGTGCTCTGTTACAGCAGTGATGATCCGATCATGGCCCAGCGTCTGCGCGATGCTGGGGCAGCATCAGTCATGCCCGCTGGGTCACCCATCGGGTCAGGTCAGGGTGTGCTCAATCCCAACAACATCCGCCTGATTCTTGAGCTGCTCAAAGGCAAAGAGCACGGCGGCGATCCGAGTTACCCCGTCATCGTCGATGCGGGCGTGGGCACCGCCAGTGACGTCACGATCGCTATGGAGTTGGGCGCCGATGGCGTGCTGCTCAACACAGGCATTGCTCATGCGACCGACGCGGTGAAAATGGCTCACGCCATGCGGCACGGGGTTGAGGCTGGTCGGCTGTCCTATCTGGCCGGCCGCATCGAAAAACGTCTCTACGCCACCGCCAGTTCGCCCTGGACAGGCATCATCAGCTACATCCCGGGCGAGTAACTGCCCTGGCCCCAAGCCGGGGCACGCCAACTCAATCAACAAACTCAATCAAAGGAGCATCCCATGCAAATCGGCACTGGCGAATTCCAGTACCAATGGCACGACCACTGGGCTCGTGTGCCTGACAACGACAGCGCCAAGACCAACGGGCGAACCCATGCTGTGATGGTCAGCAAGTCCGGCGATGTGATCGTCTTTGCCCAGTGCAACCCCGCTGTGCTGATATTCGACGGCTCCACCGGCAAGGTCAAATCGACATGGGGCGATCGCTTCACGGGTGCCCATGGCATGACGCTCGTTGAGGAAAGTGGTGTGGAATCCCTCTGGCTGGTGGATCAGGATTCACACGAGGTCTGCAAAACCACGCTCGACGGCAAGACCCTGGCCACCATCGCCCAACCCAAGCACCAGGCTTACGCGACGGGCAAATACGTGCCCACCTGGGCAGCAGCCAACCCCGCCAACGGCGATGTGTGGGTCGCCGATGGCTACGGCTCTTCGCTGGTGCATCGCCACGACAAAGCCGGTCGCTACCTTTCAACCATTGATGGCACCGAGGGTGCGGGCCGCTTTGCCTGTCCGCACGGCATCGCGTTTTGTCCCACCACGGGCCACCTGTGGATCGCTGACCGCGGCAACCGTCGCATCACCATCTACGATGGCCAAGGCAAGCAACTTCGGCACATCGACCAACTTTGCCACAGTCCCTGCGGCTTCAGTTTCGCGGGACCACGAGTCCTGGTGCCCGAGTTGTTCACCGGCGTCAAACTTCTGGACGTCGAAACGCTCAAATGCCTGGCGGAATTGGGTGCTGGCGTCGAAGTCAGCGGCAATCAACCCGGACAGCCCGCGCGACATCCGCAGGGCTGGCCCAACCTCGCGGGCACCTCACACATCAAGCCGGGCTACTTCAACAGCCCCCACGGCGGGTGCCTGACGGACAAGGGCGACATTTATGTCGCCGAGTGGATCATCGGTGGCCGAGTGACGCAGCTGAAGCCCTGTGCCTAGCGCCCTGCCCTCCGCTGCCGCTGACATGAGCTCAACGAAGGATCTCGGAGGCCTGGGTCATTCATTTTTACCGCGAAGGGACGAAGCACGCGAAGGACGCGAAGGCGATGCAGTTGAGCCGATGTGAGGACGTCTGCTTCGCTTTTGTGCTCATTGTGCCTTGGTGGTTAATGCAATCTTCCTGCTTCGCGATCTTCGCGACCTTCGCGCCTTCGCGTTAAAAACGAACTGAGGGAATCCAACGAACCCCCCGGGGAGGGGGAATCCGTCGCTGACGCTTCCGGCTCGTGGGGGCGGGCTCAGTCCATCTTGCCGG
>JBGSTK010000047.1:0-1901 GCA_041736565.1 Phycisphaeraceae bacterium
CGGTATTCAGGACTGGCGTGGAGACTCACCTACAAGTTCTGACCCCCGACCCCTGAACCCTGAACCCTGCTTCCCCGATGGAGCAGGACGTTGTGATCCAGTACATGGACTTGATCGGCGGCAAGGTGGTTCCCAGCGAGAGCCTGGGGGGATGCGTACACGTGTACATCAATCCCACCGAGGCCGAACGCCGGCACCTGATCGACGGGCTGAAGGTCGACGAGCACACGCTCTCCTCGGCGCTCGACCCCGACGAGTTGGCCCGCCTGGAGTTCGAGCCCGACCACTTGGCGGCGATCCTCAAGCGGCCGCGGAACTACTCCAGCGAAGACCGCTTCGCGTTCAAGGTCATGTCGGTGGGGCTGTTTCTGTTCGCCGACAAACTGGTGCTCGTGCTCTCGGAGGACGTGCCGCTGTTCCAGGGCAAGCAGTTCGCCAAGGTCGTCTCGTTGCCGGACCTGCTGCTGAAGGTCGTCTACTCCTCGATCGCCCACTTCGTCGAGCACCTGAAGGTGGTCAATGCGGTGTCTGAGTCGCTGGAGCAGCAGATCAACACCTCGATGCAGAACAAGTACCTCTTGAACCTGTTCAGCCTGGAAAAGAGCCTGGTGTACTACCTGAACGCCATCAACACGAACGCCAAGCTGATCGAACGGCTGAAGAACAACGCGGCCAAGGTGGGCTTCTCTGCGGACAACCTGGAGTTCATCGACGACATGATCATCGAAAACAGCCAGTGCTACGAGCAGGCCGAGATCTACTCGAACATTCTCGCCAGCATGATGGACGCCCGGGTGTCGATCGTCAGCAACAACCTCAACTGGCTAATGCGGACGCTGACCATCATCACCATCGGCATCATGCTGCCCACGCTGGTAGTGAGCCTGTTCTCGATGAACGTGCGCATCCCGGGCGAGGACCATCCGCACATGTTCTGGGTGATCCTGGCGCTGGCCTTCGGATCGGTGGGACTGGTGCGTTTCCTGATGTGGTGGAAGAGGTGGTAGCCGAACATGGGCGACAAGACCGCATCCCGCCAGGTGAAGATCACGCACGAGCCGGGGCTCCACGCCCGGCCGTGTCTGGCAATCATGAACGCCGCCAAACGCTTTCAGTCGAAGGTGCAACTCCGCTACAACCGGGAAACGGCCGACGCCAGGCAAATCCTGCAACTGATGTCGCTGGGCGCCCGCGCCGGAACCGACATCACCATCGCGGCCACCGGATCGGACGCCGAGGAGGCCGTCGATACCCTGGTGCGGCTGTTCGAGACCGATTTCGGATTCGACGACTAGCGATCGGCGAAAAAGAAGGGAACTCGGGGTGCCGTGGGTAAGCGAAGCATCCCCGTGAGTCGGGCGACTGGGAACATTGCACGGGTAAGCTTCGCTTACCCATGGCACCCGCATCGGCATGACCCAAGATCAATTCCACACCGTCATCGACCGGTTGCTCGGTCTTCCGCGCCCTGCTCCTCGACCCGGCCATCCGCGCGGAATTGGCGCAGATTGAATTTCCAGCCAAGGCGTAACGAGAATTCTGTCTTCTGATTCCTGTCTTCTGTTGCCAAGCCGCAAGCGGCTGATAACTGATAACTGATAACTGACAACTCACTTCCCATCATGCCCTCACCTGCCACCATCGCCGACGTCGAACAACTCGAAGAACTCCTCAGCCGGCCGACGCCGGAGGTCACGGCCACGATGAGCCGCGTGGAGGGGGACATTCTCGTGCTGGGTGTGGGCGGGAAGATCGGCCCGAGCCTCGCCCGCATGGCCCGCCGCGCCAGCGATGGAGCAGGCGTAAGGCGGCGCGTGATCGGGGTGGCTCGCTTTTCGCAGCCAGGCATGCGCGAGGAACTCGAAGCGTGGGGCGTCGAAACCATCGCCTGCGAACTGCTC
>JBGSTK010000034.1:0-36398 GCA_041736565.1 Phycisphaeraceae bacterium
CTGGCGCATCCAGGCCAAGGCCGAGGGCGACCTGTCGGACCGGGCCCGCCGACGCGCCGCTGAGTTGGCGGACATTGCGGACGTGCGGGTCATGGCCCCGCGGACCATGGTCTGCCCGCCCTCGGCTGGCCAGACGGCGACGATCACCAGGGCCGCACCTAAGGAAAGGGGCCATTCCAAGGACCCACGGCTGCCGCCACCCGGCGCAGCGATCCTTCGCAAGTACAAGGGCCGCACCATCCGGGCGGTGGTGCTCGAGGATGGCCAGGGCTTTGAGTGCGATGGCCAGCGGTTTCGCACCCTGACAGCACTGGCCATGAAGGTCACCGGCAGCCACATGAACGGGTACCGCTTCTTTGGCCTTGGAGCCCAAAAATGAGAAAGAGCCGAGCCAATGGAGCCACGAAAGCGACCAAACCACGCACCCGCTGTGCCATCTATACACGCAAGTCCAGTGAAGAGGGCCTGGACCAGGAGTACAACAGCCTCGATGCCCAGCGCGATGCCGCCGAAGCGTTCATTGCCAGTCAAAAGGCTGAAGGGTGGACAGCGCTGCCTGACCGCTACGACGACGGCGGTTATTCCGGCGGCAGCATGGAGCGCCCGGCGTTGGATCGGCTCCTGCGCGATATCGATGCGGGCAAGATCGACTGTGTGGTGGTCTATAAAGTCGACCGTCTGAGCCGGTCGCTGATGGACTTTGCACGCATCATGGAGACGTTTGATCGCCATGGGGTGTCGTTCGTATCGGTGACCCAGCAGTTCAACACCACGCATTCCATGGGTCGATTGACGCTCAACATCCTGCTTTCCTTTGCCCAGTTTGAGCGTGAGATCATCGGGGAACGCATCCGCGATAAACTCGCCGCTCAGGCGCGTAAGGGCAAATGGACCGGTGGCGCTCCGGTGCTGGGTTACGATGTGGATCGCTCGGGCCCGAGCCCGCGACTGGTGATCAACGCCAGCGAGGCCGGGCAGGTGCGTGAATTGTTCCGCATGTATCTGAAGGAGGCGGCGCTCTTGCCGGTGGTGAAGGAACTGAGTCGCCGTGGCTGGGTCAACAAACACAGGGTCACCAAGAAGGGCCAACACCTGGGCGGGCGGCCGTTCGACAAGTCGACCCTGCACCAGTTGCTCACCAACCCGATCTATACGGGCAAGATGCGATATAAGGACGAACTCTACGCCGGTGAGCACGAGCCGATCATTGAACAGGCATTGTTCGACCAAGTGCAGCAGCAACTCAGTCAAAACGGCCGGACGGGCGGACTCGAGGTACGTAACCGGTATGGCGCCTTGCTGCGTGGGCTGCTTCGATGCAAATGCTGCGGCGCCGCCATGTCGCACACGTTCCACGGGGGTAACGGGCGCAGCAAGTACCGGTATTACCGGTGCACCCATGCGATCAAGAGTGGCCAGGAGGCCTGCCCGTCTGGGTCATTGCCCGCTGGCGAGATCGAACGCGTGGTGATCGACGAAGTGCGTGGCCTGGCCAGGGACGAGGCTTTGCTGGCCCAGGTACTTAAAGACGCCCACACGGCGATCCAGGGCCAACTGGTGGCCGCCCGGCGCGCCCACGGTGACCTCCGGCGGCAACGCGACCGTGATGGCCGCGACCTGGCACAACTCGCCGCCGACAGCAAGGCAGATGCCCAGTCCATCTCGCGCATTAGCGAGCTTCGTGCGCGCTTGGCCGACGCCAACCGGCAGGAGCCACAACTCGAGGCCCGTGTTGCGGAACTGGAAAGCCAGACCGTCACGCCCGCAGACGCTAAGGCAGCGTTCGGCCAGTTCGACAAGCTATGGCAGAGCCTGAGTCCTCGCGAGCAGGCACGGATCCTGAAACTCCTGATCGCATCCGTCGACTACGACGGCCAGGTCGGCACCATTTCGGTCACCTTCCACCCAACAAGCATTCGGTCGCTGATCGACCGGAGATTGGAGCATGCGGCATGACAACCGTAACTCGGCAAATCCACATCGCGCGCAAGACGCGGCGTAAGGTTATAAGGCCGGGCCTGCTACCCGAGCCGCCGGTCCGGGAAGGCCGAACTCCTCGCATCTCCAAACTGATGGCCCTGGCGATTCGCTTCGATCAGTTGCTCAATGATGGCGCCGTCGCCAACATGTCCGATCTGGCTCGCCTTGCCCACGTCACGCAGCCGCGGATGACGCAGATCATGAACCTGTTGCATCTCGCGCCGGATATTCAGGAGGACCTGCTCGATCTGCCCCCAGTGCATAGTGGTTGTGACCCGATAACCGAACGCGACCTGCGACCTCTTACGAATCAGGTGGCATGGGGATGCCAGCGGGAGAATTGGCGGCATCTGCGAACAAGGCCCCCTCGTTCACAGCCCAAACATGCGCTCTAACGGCACCGCCACCCGCCGCCAGATCGGCGGCTTGCTGTCGTGGAGCGCGATGCGAATAACATGAACACTCATGATTCAGTTCCATCTACGTCGGCAAGCCAGACCCGCTTCGCCAAAGCTGCCAACATCGCCTGGCGGGCGACAATATCATCCGACTGCCATTGCCTAAATGTCCTGAGTTCTGCGACTGCCCGGTTCAGCGCGGTATTGCTGCCCACCTGCGGCATCTGCACGATCGACTTGGTGAGCAAAAACGACGACTCCGCATACCCCGGCGCTTTGGCGGCGAACCCGCCGTTGCTCACTGACCCGTTGATGGTCTTCTCCAGCAAGGTCAGGTTACCGAGACGTCCAACGTAATCGCTGTATTCCTCGGCCTTATCAAATCCCTCCACAACGTCAGGCTCAGGGCGTTGCGGCAGGATATGCTCGATCTCCACCTTGCGACTGAGGAATCGATCCAATGTCTCATCGATCTCGTTGCCCCATGCCTGACGCTCAACGTGTTGGCTGAGCTTGGCCAAGATGTACCGCAGGCGGTATCGCTGAATGCGACCTTGGGTCAGCTCCCGCATTGCATACTCGACATCCCGTACACGCTTGGCCATGTCTTTTCGGATGTAACTGTCGATGAACTCACGTAACGAGCCCTCATCATGCACCTCCCGCAGCTTCGGTGCCCAAAGGGCAAAGTTTCGTTCGAAGTACTTGGTCGGCTCCCTGGTGATGAGGTAGCAGAAGAACAGGTTCTCGACGTTGCGGATCAATTCCGCGAATAGTGGCAATGGAAGATTACGCCCAGCCAATGCCAGAATCAGGTGCTGGCGGACAGCGCCACCGGCCAGTTTTGCGATGTTCGTCAGATGCGGGATGTCATCCCCTTGCGGCGACTTGCCCTTCAGGAACCCGCGATATGCCTTCGCACACTCAACGAGTTCCGCCGCAACGCCAAGAGGATCATCCTCAATGCGAACATCCTCGGAATGTTTCACGAACCAATCGTAGATTTCATCTTCCCTCAGGCCCTCCTGAACATCGATTGTGTATTGCGACATGACGTAGTATCGGAGAAAGCGCAGCGGCTTCTCGTTCGCCTTGTCGAGGACATCAATCAAGCGCTTCCATCTGTTCTTCAGCTTGCCGTACTGCGATATGGCGGTCCGCATGAAAAGCAGGTTCTTCAATAGGTCCATCGCATTGAGGCCGATCCCTCGGTCATTGATCGTCTCGAAGACCTTCAGGGCGTGGGCCAGGTTCGGCGTCAGAATCCGGATGAGCTTGACCCGCTGCAGGAACGCCACTCGAAACTTCTTCAGTTCCGCCACGTCAGTCCCGAAGTTCGCTCGAAGGAACTGACGAATGCTCTGATAGGCCTCCATGATGTGACGCATGGACGCCGTCGCACCATTGCCGTTGGGGCGTGGTTCGCCGGGGTCGGCGATCCGTTCCAGAATGTCGTGACTATCCTCGTATTGAAGGACCAGGCGGTACTTGCTGACATCGTCACCGGTCACCGGGTCGGCAGCCACGTCACGAATGATCTTCCGCAAAGATTCCGGCGCTGTCTCTCCGAGTTCTTCAAGCTGGTCGCGGATCGCACACACGACGAGGAAGATCGTCGTCATCCGCTGCTGTCCATCGATCAACTGGTGGACGCCGTTGTCATCCTTGCATGCCACGATGCTGCCGATGAAGTATTCACGATCAGGTGTCAGGTGATTGTGTTCGTCATAGAATTCATCCTGGACATCCTGCAGCAGTTTCTCGACCTGCTCCGTGCCCCACACGTATTCGCGCTGAAAATCGGGCACGCAATAGAAGTCCTTGAACAGGTCTTCCAAGTTCAGGTCTGCGGATTCGATCTTGGGTGTGCGTGTATCCGGCATATCCATAGTCCTATGCAGCGACATCCTCGTGGTACTGCGTGAGAATATCCGTGATCAGTGACTCGGTGTTGAGCACAAACTCATAGAGTGCGGTGTAGTAGATGTGCAGTGGACGGTCCCCGACGCGCTGCGCATGTTGATGCTGAAGCTGTCGCAGTTGATTCCGAGCATTGTCGGCGGTGCCCGTCTGGCTAGAGAACCGCAGACTATCAGCGACTTCCTTCTGCACCTGTTGAACATCGTCACCAATTGCACGGCCCCAGAACTCAGCGAGTCGAAACATCGCATCGAGATTCACCACGCGCTGTCGTTCGGCTGGATCAACGGCCTCGAACCCGACCATCAGCGAATGATCGGGTTGCTCGCCAAAGCGCAGCCGGAACCGGTCGCGAGCTGATCGCCAGCGGGGATGAAACCAGTCTGCAGCCTGGTCGGCCTGTCGCCAGTCCAGTGGTGGGTCGTCCCCTTTGTGGTCGCCTCGGTTTGAATCGTGACATGCGGGGATCAGATTGTCGGGGTGAACCGACAGAAAGGGGAAGGCGCTCTTCGGCAGGAAGTGATCCAACTCAGCGCATTGCAGGCCGTTGTCGCAATACGGGCACACCCGCAGTACAGGAGCGCGAACAACTGCAGGACGAGTTAGGCTTTCGGCCCCGCCGTGAACCGCCGCCGGATAGCCGAGATTCTGCCCCAGCCACGGCTCGTAGAAATCCAGCATCAGATCCCGCATGGCCTGACGTACTGGGTTCGCGTTCCAGAATGCACGGTCCGTATGTTGCATTTGCTGCGTCGGTGGATCGTCATAAAGCCCCCGAAACCGGTGCTGTTCCTCCATGATTCTCAGCAGGTCCTGCTTGGTTGCCGCGTCCGTTGCTGCGATAGCATTCAGCCATGCCTGTCGCCGGCCCTTCTGGTTCTCCCAGAATCGTCGAACCCAATCGGCATCAACATGCGGCCACGCCTGCTGTGTCAGCCATGCCTGATCGACCGTCGATCCCGCGGGCAGCGCGCACAGCGCCCGCACCAGCTTTCGCTGGATCACGACGATCCGCATCAGGCGTCGCCGGAGACTCGAATCAGGAACCGGGTGAAGCATTTGTCAACTCGTCCAGAATCTGCTGCAATCGCGCCCTTGGCCAGCCGCCGCCAATCTTGCTGACCAGTTTCCCCAGTTCATCTCGATTCTCGCCCGTCCAATCTTGTGCCAGCCGTTCGCGCAGTGCCTGCTCCGCGCGTGTGCCGATCGATGCCGCCATATCGAATACATGCAGCATGACACGCCCAGGTTCAGCCCCGAATGTCGGGAACGACACGGGCTTGAGCACCGCCTGGCCATCTGACCGCACCAAGCGCACGATCTCGCTGGCAAAGGCGTCCGTCAGGGCGATGCTGGTGTGCGTTGCGACCACGACCTGCGCCCTGGTGCCCTTCAGCACGTTGTCGTCCACGATGTCAATGATCTCCCGCTTCCACGCGTCGTTGAAATGCGTCTCCGGCTCGTCCAGCAGCAGCATCCCGCCATGCTGTCCACGAAGCAGCAGCAACAACGCCATGCGGCCCAGCAGCATCTGCTCGCCATCGCTGAAATCGTCCCACGTCAGCACCACGTCATCCGGCTGGCCATCGTGCGCCGACATCGGCGTCACGCGCTTCACCGTCACCGTCGCGTCTTCGATCAGCCCTCCCGCACGCCACGCCCGCAGCGTCTGAAACACATCCCATAGTGGGAGCATTCTTTCACTGCTCAGTGTCCGGACCACCGCCTCGGCCCCGCTGGCCGAACCCGACAGCCGGTCGATCACTTCCCTTACCTCGACCGGCACCGCCCGATCCCCGTACGCGCCCTTTACATCCGCCCCGATATCCCTCTGGCCCGGCCCCAGATCGATCACCATCTGCATTCGACCCAGCGGCTGGCTCACCACCTCATCCGCCAGCGCACACATGGCCAGCCACTGCGCATGCCATTCGGCATTCATCCGCGCCGTCGTCGGCCGATACCTGACGCTCATGTGCGTCGGCCACCACCAGTCGATCTCGTTCAACAGCGTCCGCGCCTCCTTCTCCGTCGGTCGCTTGCCGCGTTGCTGATCCACCACGTGATTCTGCAGCCCGTCTCGCCAAGCCGCCATATCTCGATCTGTGCGGCGATCGCCCAGTTCCCTTGCCGCGACGGTCAGACCCACTGCGATCGCCGCGAGTTTCAGGTCCACCTGCTCCAGCAGCAGGCACGTCGCATCCGCCTCGGCATCATCGGGTGCCATCTGCTCACGCATCGCCCGGCGCTGTGCATTCTCGATGGGCACATCCGCCGTGGCCAGTTCACGATGCACGTTCCAACCCCGGGGCCGGTCCTGGTCGTCGCCCACGCCGTTGACGACCAATTCCGCCAGTTCGTCACCGCGCAACTCCGGCTCACGTACCTTGCGCCATGCCGCGATATCGCCCGACGTGTACGCCAGTAACGGTTTTGGGAGATGCTCACGGAGCTGTTGGTTACCGATGAACTGGTCGCCGTGAACCGATCGAGCCCAGAAATCGCCGTGGGCGACTTCTTCATCATCCACCGCCCCCAGTAGCGCTTCCCAGTCGATCTCGGTCGCGTCGCCCACGAACGCCTCCCAGCAGTGCCAGCCCTCGGGCACAACTGAGAAGACCGCCTTGCTCGGCGCACGGTCCAAGTGGCGAAACACCACCATTGATCGGTCGTCATCCCGGTTCAACTCGTACACCATCGCCACCGGGAACGGCGGCACGTCCTCGGCCTCCAACCAGCGAAATGTCTCATACACCGCGCGCAGCAGGCTGCTCTTGCCCGTACCGTTCAGGCCCACCACGAACTGAAGCGAGCCGTCACGCTGGAGGATCGTCTCCTCGCGGAAGACCACCTTCAGGTCTTTAAGCACACCGTAGTCCGGTAGATGCAAGTAACGTAGCCGCATGCTCAGTCCCCCGTCTCCGAATCATTGTCATCCGCCTCGGCATCCACAGTATTAGAAAGCCTGATTCGATCGGAAACCGATACATGGATTGCACGCGCTGAGCGTGCCATGCGTGAAAGCTCCGACATGCGGAACAGCTCCGATTCTACTTCCTCGCCCGCCTTCTCGCGCACCAGGCGGTAGAGGTTGCCGTAACCGCTGCGGCCGTCGCCTTTAGTGCTGCTGCTCGACGCCGCGCCGAGCGGGCGGCTGACCAGCTTCATCAAGCCCCTTGCCACCAGCACCTCCAGGTGTCGCCGCAATGCATCGTCGGGCAGATCGTCCAACGGCTCTTCCAGCCAGTCTCGCATCGATCCGATCGTGAACGCCCCCCCGGAAGTCTCGGCATCAGCGGCCAGCTTTGCTTGCCTGAACAGTTCGCGCTGTTCGCGGTTGAGTTCGGCGTAGCGGCCGGTCGTGGGCACATCGCCGCCCATCGTCGGCCGAACCGGCTTGGCCAGCTTCACGCCCGCCGTCTTGAGCGCCGCGTCGCGCTCGGCCGCCTCCCGCGCCAGTTCGTCCTGATGCGCCTCGCGCCACTTAGCCGTCAGCTCCCCGCTGAAGGCGTGGGCGAGGAGGGAGGCAGTTAAGCTCTCATCATGGGCCACATCAACGTGCAGCGCGGCAATGTCCTTAACGAGTCGTGCAAACTCCCGCTGGCGATCGACTGGCGCAATCTGAACGCGCATCGACATCAATTTGCCCTTCGAGATGTTCTTCATCGACCCGCCAGTGCCAGTGGCTAGATTGCCAATTTCCCATCGAACTGATGGGTGCTGGAACAATGCCAGCATGTAGAACGGCTCGACTTGGTCTGGACGCTTCCAGACGAACCGCCATATCTTGTCCGACAACAATACATTGGTCGGTTGCTCGGTTACGAGCACCGTTGCCCCAACCAGTTCATTGGTATTCGCCCGGCTGAACAGCAGATCACCAGCCTTGACGTAGTGGTCTGCGGGGGGCTCGTAGTCATCATCGACGAACTTCGATTCATTCGGTTGGAATCGTCCCCACGTTACAGCACTAACCTTGACCACACGGTGCCGTGTTCCCGATGGGTCTTCACCGAGACTCTTACCTCCCTGCATCTGTTTCACAAAGGCACGAACTGGCGTTCTCTCACTGCTGGGAGCATTGCCGATTGGATCGCCGAACATGTCGTGGAAGATGGCGGGGATGAGTTGGGCGGTCAGGTCGTCGGCTTGGCGGCGGAGACGACGCACGGCCCGGGCCTCGTCCAACACCCCCACAATCCGCCGCTGCTCACTCAACGGCGGAAGGGGAATCTCCAGTCGATCGAAGGCATCCGCCTCGACGCGAGGCAGGTTCGCGCCCTGCGTGATGCGGCATACCCGGTCCAGCACCAAGGGGCTGATGATGGTGAGGAAAGCGAAATGCAGGTCGATTAGCGGCGTGGCGCGGAAGACCCATATCTCGGTGCTGCACACCCCATCGCATGGCGCAATGGCGACCTTGTTGAGGTAGGGCCGGAGGCGACCGTAGAGCAGTTCGCCTTCGCTGAAGATCGCTTTGGCACTGGCAAGCTCGGACCCGTCCAACGTCTGAACGGCGACTTCGCCGACACCGTCGCCGGTGATGTCCTCCAAGCCAACCGAGTTGAAAGACGCGTCCGGCTCGTCGGCGGGGTTGGTCAAATCGCGCCGGTGCTCAAGGAGATCACCGAGCGGCACCCATCGCCATGTGCTGGGGAGTGTCGGCTTCAAACTTTGGCCTCCACCATGTCCAGCAGGTTTTTGAGTTTGGCGCGGATGTCTTTGTGGACATCGTCGAGCTGTTTGATCAGCGCGGCGGGATTTTCGTGGTCGCCGGGCTCGAAGACGAAGGGCTTGTGTCGGCCGGCGGAGAGGTTCAGGTCGGCGGCCTCGATGCAGTCGGGGTCGAGCCGATCGCGATGCTCGTCTTTGACCGTGCCATCGGCGTTGAAAACGTTCAGTCGCTCGGTGAGAAACTTGAGGTATTCGGGATCGACTTCGCTGGAAGTGTCATGCGTGGGCTTGGCGATTTCCTCGTCGGTTTCCGGGTCTTTGCCCCAGGTATCGAGCCGGGCCCAGGCGCGAACGGGGGTGACCCACGCCAGTTGCTGGGCGTCTTTCTTCGAATCGGTGTCTTTACGTTCGCGTTGCCTGGCCTCGACGCTGCGGAGGACGAGGTTGTAGCCATCGAGCCGGGCAAAGCATTTGAGGATTGCCAGAAGTTCAGCTTCTGAAACCGATTCCGTTGTCGGCTTGCGAACTTGTTTAATGGTCTTGAAGCGATCCTCGAGGATGGTGTGAGCCTGATCTGGCAGGGAGTCGAGCGTTTGCCGCAGACTGATGAGGCCGAACTGGTCAAACTCGCGGTCAAGAATGTCACGTTCGCGATTCAGCTTGAGCAGGTCGGTCCGCAACTGCTTCAAGCGTTTGTTAAGGGCACCGATGGCGTATTGCCGTTTGTTCTTCTCATCGGTTCGCTTCGTCCATCCTTCGGCATGTGCAGCTTTGACCAGCCGGTCGACAAGCGGGACCAACAATGCTTCGCCATCTTGACACACCTGTTGATTGGCCTTTTCCGGGTCACGAGGCAGGTCGGCAAAGTCGGCATGGTTGATGAAGATTTCGTGGATGCCCAAGGCATGCCCCTTCTGCGGTTCCTCTTCAGGGAAGACACGAAGGAAATCATCATCGAGCACGCGCCAGCGTTCATCCCAATAGTCCGGCTGGTGATAGGCTGTGGTGACGGCCTGGTCGCGAAGACCTGCCATGTCGGAGCCCTGCGTCACCTGATACCAACTGCGGAACTTCTCGACGGCGTCGTAGAGATCGTTGTCTTGGTGATAGCGCTCGTTGCGTCTTTGGCTAAGCGTAAATGCTTCATCGTTGATGTCGTAGAACCAGACCTCGCGTGTGCGGGGATCGCGTCCGGCCTGGGCTTCGTCACCGACTTTCTGGAAGACGAGGATGGAGGTTTTGACGCCAGCGTAGGGATGGAACACGCCGCCGGGCAGGGAGACGACGGCCTCGAGGGTGTGCTCGAAAAGCAGTTGGCGGCGGAGTTCAACGTGGGCGTTGGTGGAGCCGAACAGGACGCCATCGGGTACGACTACGGCGCAGCGCCCGCCGGTGCGCAGCAGATCGAGCATCAGCCAGACGAACAGCAGTTCGCTCTTGGTGGTGATGGGTTTGTCCTTGCGGCCGGACCCGGGCACGCGCTGGCGGTTGGTGGACAGGTCACCCTCATCGACGCTACCGGTGAACGGCGGATTGGCGAGGATGAAGTCGTAGCTGTCGCTGAGGTCGTCGGGCATCCGCTTCGACAGCGAATCGCGTTGCTCGATGCTGGGATAGTCCAAGTCGTGGAGGATGAGGTTCATCCATGCGATGCGGACCATGGTGCGGTCGTTGTCGTAACCGTGGAAGCAGGCGTTGAGGTCGAGATTTTCGGGAAGCGTGCCGAACGTGCGGTGCGGGGTGCCGTCCCATTCGATGCGCAGGGTTTCGGGATCAGTGGCCTGCTTTTTCCAATGCAGAAGCGTGTTGACGAGGAATCCCCCGGTGCCGCAGGCGGGGTCGAGGATCTTGGAGCCGGGGGGCGGGTCGAGCAGTTCGACCATGAAACGGATGATGTGGCGCGGCGTGCGGAACTGACCGTTCTTGCCGGCGGATTGAATCTCGCCTAGCAGATACTCGAAGATGTCGCCCATGATGTCCGCGTTGGCGCTGCGGGTGTCGAGCTGAGCAAAGAGGTCGTCGATCTCCTTGACAGCGCGTTCGAGTGTGTCGGACTTGTTGGGGTCGAGGATGAAGTAGGCATCGTCGAGCCGTCCGCTGATCTTCTCCAGCGGGTCGTGGTTCGAGGGGTTGTTTTCTTTGAGCCACTTTTCGAGGCCGCGCAGCCAGGGGAAGACGGTGTCGTTGAGCAGAGCGAATGATGGGTCCTGGCGAATGTAGCTCCACTTGCACTTGGTGTAGTCGTTCTTGATCTTCTTTTCTTGCTGTTCCTGATCAGCCTCCTGCTTCTCGCGCTCGATGTAGAAGATGCTGGGCTTCCCCGTTGCGATGCGTTGCTGATCGAAACGTTCGAGTTGACGAAGGAACAGCAGATAGGTGATCTGCTCGATGGCGACCAGGGGATTGGTCATGCCGGCGGACCAGAACATGGTCCAGAGGCCGTGAATCTTGTTTCGCAGTTTCGGTGAAAGCATGGGTATCCTCAGGCGACTGATTCGGTCGCGAGTTTGATCAATTCTTCAAGTTCATCAGGGGTGAACAACTTCTCGGGGTCACCGATGCGGTTGAAGGGCGACTGCTTAAGTTGTCCGACTGATGCCACGGTCGCGCGGTTGAGCAGTGCCTGTCGCAGCGTGCGGATGAACATCAGTTGCGTGGCATTGAGCCGGGAATGCGTCGCGACCCAGTTGTCGAAAGCCTCGGACACCTGGCGCTGGCGCGACGGCAGAGCCGCGATGCCAAGAATGTGCTGAAGGAAGCCCTTCAGGTCGGTCTGTGGCTGGTGGTAGACCTCGCGGAGACGCTGCTCGGTGATGAACAGGTCAGGCCGTTCGAGGATCGCGGCGACTTCTTCGAGTTCAGATTCGGTCAGATTCTGGCCATCGCGGAGCTTCTGCAGGGCGGGGCTGTGGGCGGCCAAATCGCGGATGAAGGCCTCGATCTGTTCACGATAGGTGTCAGCAAACGCACCCTCGCCAGATGGGCCGAAGATGATCCAGTGCCGATCGCGGATTTCGTCACGCAGATTGAGGCGGACCATCTGCCCGGTTTCGCGTCGGGCGCGGTAGCGCATCAGGGGGGTGAAAGTGGACTGGATGTCAATGATGTGGTTGTAGTCAAGTTGCTGCCAGAACGCATCGCTCTGGACACGATCAAGCTGGTCGATGACAGCGCGAATCTCCGGAAGATCGCGCGGCAACAGGGCGAGGTTGTCGAGGACGCGTTTTCGCAGGCGGGTGACCTCGTCGGTGTCGGCTTTGAGATGTGCCACGGCCAATTGCTGCGTGAGATTCTCGAACTGAAGCGTCGTGTATCCCGAGGCGGTCGTGAATCGCAGAAGCGGTGCGATGGTGAGATTCAGATGCTCATGCCGCTTGGCGTCCATGGGTAGCCACGCATCGTCGGAACTGATGAGCCGGCGGATATCGTCGGCATGGGGTGCGACGTTAATGTTGTCGAGCGGCACGTCGCCGAGCATCTGTTGGAGCGATGCCAGTTCGTGGCTGGCTGAATCGGTTTCACCCCGCCCGTGCAGCATTTCCAACGCTTCAAGACGAAGGCGGAAGGTGCGAGTCGGCAATGGCTCGGAGGGTTTAGAATCACCACCGCCGTCGGTGTTGACCTGGAAGTAGGCGAAGTTGTCCCAGTGGTCGATGATGAGAAAGTCTTTCTTCTCGTTACCGGATACTGGGTCGGTCCAGCGGCGTGTGCCTCGCCCGATCATCTGCCAGAACTTGACCTGACTGAAGACGGGCTTGGCGAACACCAGATTGCGGATGGCCGGCACGTCGATGCCGGTGTCGAGCATGTCGACCGAAATGGCGACGCGGGGGTGGTCTTTGTTCTTGAAGTCGTCGAGCGTCTTGTCGGCCCGTTCCATGTGGCTGTCGATCACCTTGGCCATACCGCGCCGTTGCAGATCGGGATAAAGCCGGTTGAAGCTCTGGTAGAGCTCAAGGGCATGGTGGTGGCTTACTGCGAAGATGATGGTTTTGGCGGGCAGCGTGCCGACGGCATCCTTGATGCAAACATCCATGAATTCACGGACGATGGCGTCAGTTGTCCCGGTGTTGGTGATGCGGCGCTCGAAATCGGTGCCTTCGAAATCCAACTCGGAGGGATCAATGCCCTGCTCTTTCAACTGGGCGGCGAGTTCGGGCGGCAGCGTTCCGGACTTGACGCCTTCAACCTGAAATCGGGTCTTCGCCACATGGACAGGACGATACGGCACAAGATGGCCGTCTCGAATGGCTTCCTCGTAGCTGTAGTGATAGCTGGGAAGGCCATCTTCGCACTCGAACAGTTCGAAGGTGTTGTGATCGATGAAATCGGTCGGCGTCGCGGTCAGGCCGACCTGTAGAGAATCGAAGTGGTCGAGAATGGCGCTGTAGCGGTTGTAGATCGATCGGTGGCTTTCGTCAGCAATCACGAGGTCGAAGTAGCCGGGGGAGAGCCACTGGTAGACGGACATCATGCCGGGGTACGTGGCGGCGACAATTCGAGCAGCGCTATCCACCTCACCCGATTCGATCCAAGCACGCGGGGCTTGGGGCAGATGCTCCTTGAATGCGTCGAGGGCCTGTTTGACCAGTTCCCTGCGATCGGCAAGGAACAGCACACGCTGAATCCACTTCTGCCTCAAGAGCAGATCGATCAAGGCAATCGCGGTGCGGGTCTTGCCTGTACCGGTGGCCATGACCAGTAGGAATTGGCGGCGCGATGCCTCAATTCGTTCAGATATCGTTCTGATGGCCTCGACCTGGTAGGCGCGGCCGGCGATGTTTGCGTCGACCTCAGCATTGGCGACAGGTTGACGGTACTGCCGAAGGAATCGCAAACGTTCAAGATCATCGAGCGTATAGAAACCGCTCACGCGGCGGGGTGGATACAGGGAGCGATCCCAGAACCAGATCTCATTTCCATTGGCGAGAAAGACAAAAGGTTCAACGCCATGAGAGGCGGCGATCCGGTCCGCGTAATCGGCGGCTTGCCGCTCCCCTTCCAGGGCGCTGCGGCTGCTTCGCTTGGCTTCAACGATTGCGATGGGGTTCTTCTGCCTGTCCAACAGTGCGTAATCAGCAAACTCGGAGTCAGGCGCATCGTCGGTGGGTTGAAGCAAGAACTCGCCGATCGATTGTTGTCGCTCCGATAGCCATCCAGCAGATCTGATCTGCTGATCAATTCGCTTGGCGCGAGTTGTGGCTTCAGTTTCCATGCTAAGCGTCCTGCTTCCTCTCAAGCCAGCGGTCGATCGCGTCTCGCTTAAACCGCCAGTGGCGGCCGATCTTGGTGCCTGGGACTTCGCCTCGAGGTGCTGGAGCGTGGAGCTGCGTCCGCGGCAAACCAGCGGCGATTGCGATCACAGACAATCGGCTCGCAGACCGCATTGTCCTTCTGCAGCCTCACACGACCGTCCGCTTCCAGGAAGGTCCTAACTAGCGTGCGGCCGGACTGCCAATCCCCCGCGAAGCACACAAAGACGATCTTGCCGGGCTTCGGTTTGTCATCGACGCGGCACGGATCGCAGTAACTGAGGATCAGGCAATTGGCTTCGTTCCGGGCCATATGTTCAATTTTCCTCAAAGCTCTTCTGGATCAGCGCCTTGGCCTTCTCAAGGTCGTCAAGATTGCGGATGGTCAGCTCAACATCGCCGGTACCGTGGTGCCCAACGCCGCGCACGTCGCGTGAGAAGCCGTCTTCGAGTGTGACCTCCTCGGGGTTCAGCGGCAGCCACATCAGCAGGCTGTTCTTGCCGGTCTGAAGCTGCATGGTGGCGAAGTTCTTCAGCCGCTTGCAGGCGAAGTACCACTTGAGGGGCTTGATCTGCACGTCGTCGCCGAGGCCCTGAATGTGGTCACGCACGGCATCGAACAGGTCCTTGAGCTGCGGTTCGGCACGCGCGAGGTACTCTTCCTGCGTGGTGTATTGCTTGGGGCCGGGGCCGGCGACGTCACCTTCAGTGTCCTCAATCGGATCGGCCGAGACGACGTTGACCAGATCAAGCAGCAGCAGGTCATCGCCGAACAGGACGTAGCGCAGCAACTCAATGTTGCGATTGATCTGCTGGATGGCGTGAACGTCGTAGCGGTTGAAGTCTTCGGCGATGCAAAGCAATCGCGGGGCGCTCCAATCGAGCCGTGATGAGATATCTGGGCCAAACTGCCGCTGCACCAGCAGTTCGAACTCAGCCTTGTGGTCCAACAGCCAGTCGAGGTAGAACAGACCCTGGTTGATGACGTTGGCGTTGGAGCTGCGCTTGTATTCGATGATCGTCGGGCAGAAATTCTCGTCAATACCGAGCGTATCGATTCGTCCCGCGTGGGTCTTACCGGTCGAGTACTCCGAGGCGACAAAACGAACGTGCAGGAACGCCTCGAGGTGCTTCTCGATCAGCGCCTGAAGTTTCTTCTCCACTTTGACCGGCGTGCCCACGAGCTCCTCAGCAGAGCCGTTGGTCAGCCGGAACAGTTTGATGTCGCTCATTGGTCGTAACCCTCCCGGACGAGTTCCGATCGATCGTTCGGCGCCACCCAGCGCTTAACGGGAGCCGATAGTCTACAGCTTTTCCCTTCGCTCAATCGCCACCGCCATGCTTTGGATGGCATTGCGGTCACAGATAATCGGCGCGTAGGCCGCATTGTCCTTCTGCAGCCTCACGCGACCATCCGCTTCCAGGAAGAACCGGGCCAGCGTGCAGCCTGACTGCCAGTCCTCCGCGAAACGCACAAACACAATCTTGCCAGGCTGCAGTTTGTCATCGACGCGGTACGGATCGCAGTAACTGAGGATCAGGTAATCGCCCTCGCGCAGTCGCGGCTCCATGGAGTTGCCGACCACCACGACACCGAACGCCAATTCGTCGTCGACATCGCCGCGATCAACGTACTCGTAACCCTGGCCCGAATCGACGCCGTATTCCTCGTAGTCGATCACCTCGCCTGCCGGTGCGCGGTTGATGATGGGGATTCCCCGCCCACCCCTGGTGCGCTCCACAGTCCAATTGCGCCATTGCTCGTCGAAATCCACCACGGCCATGTCGAACGCTTTGGCAAAGAGGAAGCGTTCGTTGGCCTTGACCCGAGTCTGGCCGGCTTCGCGACGGGCGATGTTGGTGCCGTCGATGCCGACGCGCTCGCCCAACTGAGCCTGGGTCCAGCCGCGCTCTTCCCGCAATCGTCTGATGGTTTGCCCGATGGCTGACATTTTTTTGCCCCTTTCTGCACCAGCGTGCACCGGAGTGCACATTCTGGCAAAATTTCGGTCGTTGACCCCTTGCAATCGCACAATCTCGCATTATGATACCGAACATATCCCGTACAAGTCAATCCGTGGAGTAGTAAAAAATGCGAGTCGAGAGATTTCTGACCAAGGCTGATGTCGAGGTGACCCTCCAGCTGCACCGCAACACCGTGACCCGAATGCTGACCCGGGGCTGCTTCCCGCGTGCGTTTCGGACCGGCGGCCGGTGGCGGATCCCGGTGGGTGATGTGGAGCGGTTTGTTGCCAATGGTGGTCAGGCGCCCGGCCGGGAGGAAGCTGCCCATGCCCAGTGAAGCCCGTTACAACGACCTGCACCCCAATCAGCAGCAGCTGCTGGACCTGATGTCCACGCTGCAGTTTGGAAGGATCGAGAATCTGATCCTGATGGCCGGTCTCCCAGTCTTTGCTCCGGCGCCACGAATCGTGCGTGAGATTCGGTTCGGGGATTCGGAGCCTGGCCACCGCCCAAAATCCGGCAGTGACTTTGCACTCAAAACGCAGGCTAATGACCTGCTCGACCGCTTGTCCCGAATCGGCGATGGGCGGATTGACCAGCTAGTTGTCAAACATGGTTTGCCTTTTAGCCTCACGGTTGAGGAGCGAACCATCTGACGGGTGACCCGCACGCGTGGTCACAACATCGTGATCTTGACTCGCTAACGCACTGGCCGCAAAGCGGAGGTCGTTGGGTGTCGTCGAAGTTCGACGAATACTCAACGACCTTCGTTGTGTTAGCGCGGTTGTTCTGCGCCCTTCGACTGACACCCGCCTCCGGCTCCGGCCCCTACACGGAGCCCATCATGGGTTGCAATCACTCAATCGTCTCGGAACCGTTCACCGTCACCCACATCAGCATCAAAGCCCGCCAGCTCTGTCGGCGCTCTGATTTTTCAGGTTCAGACTACGAGGACCTGCGTCAGGGGATGCGGCTTTACCTCATGGAGAGGGCACGGCTCTTTGACCCGGTGCGGGGCAACCTCGAGGCG
This sequence comes from Phycisphaeraceae bacterium, assembly GCA_041736565.1. Lineage (GTDB taxonomy): Bacteria > Planctomycetota > Phycisphaerae > Phycisphaerales > Phycisphaeraceae > JBBDMX01. The sequence continues at coordinate 17,220 of JBGSTK010000034.1, forward strand.
TTTGTCACCAAGGCCATCGCGTCGTGGGTGGCAATGCAACTGCGTGACCGCCGGCGCAGTAAGCGGTGCCTCAACCTTAAGGCGATTTCGCTGGAACGCAACAAGGTGGAGGACGACGGTGTCGTCACCAGCCTCGGCGACGTGTTGCCGGAAGACGATGGTCGGCGACTGGCGCAGGTTTTCCAAAGTTCGGCCATTGAGCAACTTGAACTGCGTGATGCGCTTGAGCACCTGATGGCCCAACTCAATCCCAATGAGCGGGCACTGCTGATTTGCGTTGCGGAGATCGGGCGCAAGCCCGCCGCACACAAGCTCGGTATGTCCTGGCGTCAGGTGGCCAACGTGATGACCGGTATCCGCACAATCTTTGAAAATTCAGAAATTTTCACCCAAAAGCGGGACGCTCGCTCCGGAAAAGCATAGGTAACCAGATAGAGGGATCGCGCGGTTTAGTGGGGGCCCTGGCACGGAGGTCGGGGCCCCCACAGCGGTGCGAAAGCAAATAGCAGACACAAGGAACACCATGGACATCAACATTGACCTGAGCATTCTGGAAGTCGAGCCCGCCGATGAGTATCACGCCAAGGCGAATCGCTACCTGAGCAGTCATCAACTGCTGGACTTCATCAAGTGCCCCTGGCTGCACCGCAAGAAGAGCATCGGGCTAGTGGAGGACAACGACTCGCCCAGCTACCTGATCGGTCGCGCGGCCCATGTCCGAATCCTCGAAGGCCGTGATGTCTATGAAGCATGTTTTGCGCTGGGCGGTCCGATCAACCCCAAGACCAGCAGGCCCTTCGGTTCGGGCACCAAGGCCTTTGCCGAATGGGCCGCAGAGCAGGAGAAGTCGGTGCTCAGTCATGAGCAGGTGGACCTGGTCGAGCAGATGGCCGGCGGGGTCGCGATGAACAGCCAGGCGGTGGACCTGCTGCTTTACGGTCGATCCGAGGGCGTCCTGCGTGTTGAGTACTGCGGCACACCATGCCAGATACGCATCGACTGGCTGCATCCGCACCGCGGCATTGTGGACTTCAAGACCTGCGATGACCTCACCTGGTTTGAAGCTGATGCGCGACGCTACGGCTACCACCGGCAGATGGCGTTCTACCGCGCCGTGCTGGCGTGCGTGATTGGCCGCAACGTTCCGGTGCATCTGGTGGCTGTGGAGAAGAAGGAACCATTTCGCTGCGGTGTCTGGCGTATCAGCGACGACACGCTGACCATTGCGCAGCGTGACAACGAGGCAGCGATTCGTCGTCTGCTGATCTGTCGTCAATGTGACCAATGGCCAACGGGCTATGAGGAGATTCGCCTGTTGGATGTGGCGTGATTCTGCAACTGCATGTCCCGGTGCCCGGGCGGCCTGTGGTGCGCCCGGGCTTCTTCCTTTGACCGTTTAGACCCAAACCCAAACCCTGCAAGGAGCACTCGATGACGCTGTTAAACACGCTGATCAAGAGCACCACACCGGCACCGCCCAAGATGATCGTCTACGGCCAACCGGGCGTTGGGAAGACGACCTTCGCCGCCTCGGCCGAAGCGATCCTGATTGATTGTGAAAACGGTGCCGGTGCCGTACCCGGCCTGACGCGCACGCCCTACCTGGCCTCCTGGCCGGAAATGCGTCGGTGGCTGGTGGAACTCACGCAGCTGCCTGCGGGCCACGGTGTCAACGCCCTGGCCATCGACACCATCGACTGGTTAGTCCAGCGCATCGCCGAGCATGTCGTGCTGGACCTTGACGGCAAGGCTCGCAACGACATCACCAACACCCTGGGCACCGCACATGGCGGTTACTTCAAGGCCCGTGAGATCGTGGCCAACATTGTCTATCGCGATCTGCTGCCGATGCTCAACGCCGTGGCTGACAAGGGTGTGGCGATCATTCTTCTGGCACACGCGGCCAACACGAAGATGACCACGCCCGAAGGGTTCGATCAGTTCATGGCATCACCTGACCTGCCGCATTGGATCGCCCCGCCGTTTATCGAGTGGGCCGATTGCGTGCTCTACGCACGTCGTGAGGGCGCACATCGCGTGCTGCTCACTGAGGCCACCAACGTGGTTCTGGCCAAGAACCGCTACAAACTGCCCCCGCAACTTCCCCTCGATTGGTCGGCGCTGATGCAGGCGCTGTTTACCACCACCCACGTGACCGCCGAAGCCGGACCGGGCCTGCGCCTGGCCGGTGGCAGCCCCACCCCAAGCACCCCCAACAAGGAGTCCTGATCCATGGCCCATCTCAACGGATTTAATGCACACGAAGTCGAGCCCAATACCGCCTTCGACCCGCTGCCGGCGGGCAAGTACATGGCGGCCATCACCGCATCGGAGGTGAAGCCGACCAAGAACGGCGACGGCACTTACCTCGAACTGACCTTCGAAGTGGTGGACGGTGAGTACCGAGGTCGCAAGGTGTGGGATCGACTGTGCATCAACCACCCCAACGCGATGACCGTGAAGATCGCACGGGGCAATCTCTCGGCCATCTGTCGGGCCACCGGCGTGATGCAGCCGCGCGACTCGGTCGAACTGCACAACATCCCACTGCTGATCACCGTCAAGTGCCGTAAGCGCCAAGACACCGGCGATTTGAGCAACGAGGTCAAGGGCTACGAGCCTAAGACCGCGAGTCAGTTAGGCGGTGGAACGGTGAGCGTCACCTCCGGGGCGGGCGCGTCCGGGGGCGGGGGCGGGGCTCAGCAGGCGCCGGTCACCAGCAACACTCCGCCCTGGAAACGCTAGCGGAATTCCACGCCACGACAACGGCTGACATGGAGGTGATGTGGCAATGGAGACATTGATTTTGCCCTATCCGCCGTCGGTGAATCATTACTGGCGGCACTATCGCGGTCGGATGGTCATCAGCCAGGAGGGCCGGGCGTATCGCCAGCGCGTCTGCGCCCTCCTGGCCCGGGGGATCGGAAGTGGCATCCGCAAACCGCCTTCGGGCGGGCGGATCGCGCTGGATATGGACGCGTTTCCACCCGATCGACGCCGTCGCGATCTGGACAACATCCAAAAGGCGGTACTCGACTCGCTGGAGCACGGCGGGGTCTACGAGGACGACAACCAGGTCGATTTGCTGATCACCCGTCGATGCGGCGTTACACCCGGCGGCCGGATCGAAGTCGGCATTCACGAACTGCCACTGCGCCGCTGCCCTCTTTGCGGAGCGCCCGAGGTCCGCATGAACCCGGAGAACAACTGAATCATGAGCAAGCCCAGGCGAATCTTCATCAGCGGCCCGATGACCGGGCTGCCCAATCACAACTTCCCTGTCTTTGATACCGCCGCACGGCGATTGGAGCGGGCAGGCTGGGAAGTGGTCAACCCCGCCGACAACTTCGGCGGTCGCACCGACCTGCCACGCTCCAGTTATCTGCGCGCTGACGTGGTACTGCTGCTGCAGTGCGATGCCCTGGCCGTGCTGCCGGGTTGGGAGGCGTCACTGGGCGCGAAGATCGAATACCTGCTGGCGCGTGAGCTGGGCATGCCCGTCTTTGATTCGCAGACACTCGCTGTACTGCCCGCAGATTTGCTCCCCGGCGTGGCGGTGATGCTCAGCGGTGGTCGTGATGGTTCAGCCCGCTGCATTGCGCCGCATGGCATCGAGGCAGCAGGATGAGAGATCGATTGAAAGTGCTGTCGCTCGGTGCGGGCGTGCAGTCCACCACCGTGCTGCTGATGTCGTGTCGCGGCGTACTGCCCCGGCTTGATGCGGCGGTGTTCGCTGACACACAGTGGGAACCGAACGAAGTCTATGAGCACCTCGACTGGCTCACCGACGTGGCTGCCACGGCCGGCATCCCCGTTTACCGGGTGACCAACGGCGACCTGCGCCGCCACACGCTTGAGGGGTTTGTGCGAGGTAGTTCCGCCAAAGGCCAGCGCTATGCGAGCCTGCCGTTGTTCGTGCGCAACCCCGATGGCTCGCAGGGCATGGTACGTCGTCAGTGCACGCGTGAATACAAGATCCTGCCCATTGAGCGGTTCATTCGCCGTGAATTGCTGGGTCTCAAGCCGGGCGAGCGTGCCCCGGCCGACGCGGTGGACCAGTGGTTTGGCATCAGCAGCGATGAGATGCGACGCGTACGGATGAGCCCTGACCGTTGGAAGCGCAACGTCTACCCGCTGGTGGGGCTGCCGCTGGACATGCTCGATCGGCCCTACACGCGGCTGATGTGCCAGGACTGGCTCCTGGAGCACTATCCGAATCGCCACGTGCCGCGGTCGGCGTGTATCGGCTGCCCCTACCACACCAATGACGAGTGGCGACGGATCAGGGCCGATGCCGCGCAATGGGCTGACGCCGTCGAGGTTGACCGGGCGATCCGCCACGCCGACGGGATGAACGGTGAGGTTTTCCTCCATCGTGCTTGCGTGCCATTGGAGGATGTGGACCTGAGAACGGATGAGGACAAAGGGCAGATGACGCTGGGCTTCCGGGGGTTTGGCGCTGAGTGTCTGGGCTACTGCGGGAACTGATGCAGGCATGGAGCTTCGACCTTACCAATCCGAGGCCGTTGCCGCCGTGTACGACCACCTGCGCACGCGCGATGACAATCCCTGCGTGGTGTGTCCCACCGGCGCTGGCAAAAGCCTGATCATTGCCGCCATCTGCCGCGACGTCCTCAAGCTGTGGGATGGGCGCGTGCTGATCCTGGCGCACGTGAAGGAACTGCTGGAGCAGGCCGCCGACAAACTCCACGCCATGGCGCCGGATCTGTGGCACCAGATCGGCGTCTACTCCGCAGGTCTGCGCAGCCGGGACACCGATCACCCGATCATCGTCGCCGGCATTCAAAGCGTGTATCGGCGCGCAGCGGAGCTGGATCGATTCGACCTTATTCTGGTGGATGAGGCGCACCTTATCACACCCTCCGGCGATGGGATGTACCAGCAGTTCCTCAAGGAGGCGAAGCTGGTTAATCCCAACGTGCGCCTCGTGGGCCTTACCGCTACGCCGTACCGCATGACCACGGGCACCATCTGCGCGCCACCGCCCGACGGGCTGCTCAATCACATCTGTTACGAAGTGGGAGTGCGCGAACTGATCGTGCAGGGCTACCTATGTCCGCTCAAGAGCAAGGCAGGCCGGCGCAAGGCGGACACCTCGGGTCTTCACATCCGCGTCGGTGAGTTCATCGCCGGTGAGGTCGAGGCACTGATGGACGAAGAGGGCCTGGTGCGCTCGGCCTGCCGGGAGATCGTCGAACAGACGCAGGACCGGCACAGCGTGCTGATCTTCGCTGCGGGCGTGAAGCACGCACTGCACATTCAGCGCGTGCTGGGCGAGATGGGGCATCATTGCGGCTTCGTCTGCGGTGAGACATTGCCCTTTGAGCGGACCGAGACGCTGGCACGCTTCAAAGCCGCTGACCTCAAGTATCTGGTCAACGTCAACGTGCTGACGACGGGTTTTGATGCGCCCAACATCGACTGTGTGGCGATGCTGCGGCCGACAAACTCGCCGGGACTTTTCTACCAGTCGGCAGGGAGGGGCTTCCGTCTGCATCCGGGCAAAGAGAATTGTCTGGTCCTCGACTTCAGTGGCAACATCATGCGCCATGGTCCGGTCGATGCACTGAAGCTCGAGGATCGCACGTCGGGGGGCGGAGAGGCGCCGGTCAAAGAATGCCCGCAGTGCAATGCGTTGATTCACGCTGCCTACAGCGTCTGTCCTGAATGCGGTCATGAATTCCCGCCGCCGCAGCGTGAGCAGCACGAGCGCCAGGCTTCGACGGCCGGGATTCTCACGGGCCAGGTGACGGACACCGACTACGAAGTCCAGGACGTGTTTTACTCGGCATATGTCAAGCGTGGCGCTCCTGAGGGTCACCCGCGCACACTGCGTGTCGACTATCGCGTCGGTTTCAACGACTACCGCAGCGAATGGGTGTGCATCGAGCATCCTCCCGGAAGTTATGCGCGCCAGAAGGCGGAAGCATGGTGGCGCTTACGCTCCAACGACCCGTGCCCGAGCGACGCCGACGAGGCAGTCGAACTGGCCGAGGCGGGATCGCTCGCGCCCGCGCGTGCCATCACCATCCGCAGCGTGACCGGCGAGAAATACGACAGGATCATCAACCATCTGCTCGACGACCGCCCCGGCGCTGTCACCGTCGGCGATCTGGCTGGTGGTGAGCCCGACTACGTTCCAATTGCCGACGCGGAGTTGCCGTTCTGATGTTGACCCAAGCGGCCATGTCCTATCACCGCGCCGGCTTGTGCGTGCTGCCGGCCAAACGCGCCGAGAAGCGCCCGGCTGTGGGCGCGTGGAAGCGGTATCGGCAGACAAGACCGACCGAGGCCGAACTGTCCGCCTGGATGGCCAACCCCCGGAACAAACCCGACGCCATCTGCATCGTCTGCGGCGCTGTGTCAGGCAATGCGGAGATCATCGACTTCGACGCCGGCGGCGAGCTGTTCCCGGCTTGGTGGGAGCAGCTGCCCGTCGAATTGCGTGAGCGCCTGGTGATCGAAACCACGCCCTCGGGCGGCTTCCACGTCATCTATCGCTGCCAAGCGCCTGTCTGCGGCAACCTGAAACTGGCCCAGCGGAAGGTCGGCGACAGGATCACCACGCTGATCGAGACACGCGGCGAAGGCGGGCTGTTCCTTTGTGCCCCGACCATGGGCTATATCCTCGGCCACGGCGACCTTGCGGACCCACCCGTGTTGACGGTGGCACAACGCGACACGCTGCTCCAGGCGGCGTGGGATCTCAACGAATACCTGCCGTCGGTCATTGATGGTCTGACCGATGGTCGCAATGTCGGCCAGAGAGGTGCGATGTCCGTCGGACAGCCCGGATGTTTGGCAGAGAATCCGCAAATGCGCGATTGTCCGTCTCACAATGGCGCTGTGGGGCCGAGAGGCGCGTTGTCCGTCGAACAAGGCGCATGTGCGGCAGAGAATACGCATGCGCGCGAATGTCGGTCGCACAATGGCGCTGTGGGGCAGAGAGGCGCGATCTCGGCCGAACAATGCGGATGTGGGGCAGACATTACCAACAACGGCGGCTGTCGGCCCCATAACGACGCTGTGGGCCAGACAACGGCGGTGTCGGTCAAACAACGCGCATGTGGGGCAGACATTTCCAACAATGGCGGCTCTCGGCCAGAGAGCGCCCACATAAGCGATTGTTCGTCGGACAATGGGCCTGGCGGGCCGATGTCGGTGGATATTTCGCACATCGCCGGATTGTCCGCCGATGACGCGGACATCGAGCCAGATGCGGCCGACCGTTCGCACATCGGCCAATGTGCGTCGCATAGCGCCCACGCCAGGCCCATGTCTGCCGACAACGCCGACAGGCCCGGCGATGATTTCAACACCCGCGGAGATCCCCGCCCCCTGCTCCAACAGCACGGCTGGATTCGCATCAAAACCGGAGATAACGAGTACTGGCGCCGACCCGGCAAGGATTCGGGCACTTCGGCCACGCTCAAAGACCGGGTCTTCTACGTTTTCTCATCCAATGCCGCACCGTTTGAGCCTAATCGCGGCTATTCGCCGTTTGCCGTCTACGCACTGCTCAACCACGGCGGCGATTTCGAAGAGGCGGCGCGATCACTGCGAATGTCAGGCTATGGCGGCCAACCCGGGCATTGTTCGACGCACAGCGCCGACGGCGTGGACATCTCTGCCATGATCGGCGTCATCGGCCATAGCACGGCGGACACCGCGAACATCAACGCCGGTGCGTCGCATAGCGCCGACATTCGCGCAGGTGCGTCGGACAATGCCGACATTGCCGAGAATGCCGCCGATGGACCGGACATTGCCGACCCGGGACCCATGTCGACTGACATGCTGCGTGTGCCGGGCTTCGTCAGCGAGGTGATGGATCACTGCCTGGCCACGGCGCCCTATCCCAACCAGGTCATGGCGTTTGCCGGGGCACTGTCCCTGATGGCCTTTCTGGCCGGCCGCAAGGTGCGTGACAGCGGCGATAACCGCACCAACATCTACCTGCTTGGCCTGGCACATTCCGCCTCGGGCAAGGACTGGCCGCGAAAGATCAACACACGCATCCTTAACGAGATCGGGCTGGCCGATGCGCTGGGCGAGCGCTTCGCATCGGGCGAAGGCATTCAGGATGCGCTCTTCCAGACGCCCAGCATGCTCTTTCAGACCGACGAGATCGACGGCATGCTCCAGTCGATCAACAAAGCCAAAGACGCCCGCCACGAAGCGGTCATGAGCACGCTGCTGACGATGTTTTCGTCGTCCAACAGTGTATTTCCCATGCGGCGCAAGGCCGGCATTCCCAGCCCCGGGAAAGCGCCGGGGCCGGGGGTGATCGATCAGCCCAGCCTGGTCATCTTCGGTACGGCTATCCCCAACCATTACTACGAAGCGCTCTCCGAGCGGATGCTCACCAATGGCTTCTTTGCCCGCATGATCATCCTCGAGGCCGGCCAGCGCGGCACTGGTCAGGAGCCATCGATCTGCGATCTGCCCAAGCGAGTGATGGACACGGCCAGCTGGTGGTCGAAATTCCACCCCGGTGACCATCGCGCCAATCTGGTGGAGGTCCATCCCGTTCCAGCCATCGTCAGCTACACCGATCAGGCCCGACGTCTGCTCATCGAGACCCGCAAGGAGGCCGAAGCCCAATACGCCCTGGCCGAATCCAAAAGCGATGCGGTGGGCACCACCGTCTGGGGTCGCGTCAGTGAGCAGACGCGCAAGCTGGCGCTGCTCTATGCAATCAGCGAGAACCACGTGTCGCCATCGATCGGTATCGAGGCCGTGCGCTGGGCCTCGCAGTTCGTGATGCACCAGACGCGGCGCATGCTCTTTATGGCCGCGGGGCACGTGGCGGAGAACCCGTTTCACGCCGAGTGCCTCAAGCTCACTAGAAAGCTGCGGGATTCACCCGACCGACAGATGACTCGCAACAACCTCATGCGCGCCATGCGCTGTAAGCAGGCCGACTTCGACCAGATCCTCGGCACGCTGATGACGCAGGGCGACATCATCCCCATGGAAATCCCGACCAAGACCAAGCCCGCACAAGGATATCGACTGCCATGAATCCGTCACGAATCCGTCACGAATCCGTCACAGAAACGTCACGGTCCAGGCGTGCTAGAGAGCACAAACGGAGTGAAAACGCGAATCCATCACGAATCCGTCACGGCGCGTTTGTGACGGATTCGGACGCAGCAAAAAGGCTTAAATATAGGGAAATACACACTCTCTCTCCCTTCATATATGAATCCGTCACATACCCCCTCGCGCGCCATGAATGTGCGTGTGCACGTCTACGCGAGGGGGGTGTGACGGATTCGCGTGACGGATTTCAGAAAGGATGCAGTTATGCCAGAACGTTGTGACCGTTGCCGGTTCTTTCATCCCAACCCGCCCGCCCATAAACCGGATGTGATCTCGATTGGGGGCGACACCATCCAAGGCGGTGGCGACTGCCGCCGAACACCTCCCGCATGGCGAGAACTCGATGTGGCCTACTTCCCGCTGGTGGCATGCCACTGGTGGTGCGGCGAGTTTGAGGCGTCTGCTCGCACCGACGTCGGCGGCGCCGTTGGCCCACGTTGGCCCGTGTCGCGATCGGCGGACGAGGTGGTACGACGCGACCACCCAGCGCCTTTGGCCACAGGGGCCAACGTGGGCGAAGCCGCCGGGACTGCCATAATGGCAGCTAAATAGGTACTTGGACGCCCGAGACTGCCAAAATGGCCGCGGGAACAATCACGAGCGTGAGGAGAGTTTCTTTCCGCTGTCCGGTTTTTTTTTGACACCCTTTAACGCACACGGAGGTGCACCCATGACGACCAAAACGTTTGATGTTGAACTTCGGCCCATCGAGGCCATCAGGCCGTATCCCGGTAATCCGCGCGACAACGACGATGCCGTTGATGCCGTGGCAGCCAGCCTAAAAGAGTTCGGGTTCCGCCAGCCGATCGTGGTGGATGCCGACGGCGTGATCATCGTCGGCCACACCCGCTGGAAGGCGGCGAAGAAGCTGGGCCTGGCCAGGGTGCCGGTCCACGTAACTACCGATCTTCCGCCGGAGAAGGTCAAGGCCTATCGCATCGCCGACAACCAGACCGCGACGCTGGCCGAGTGGGACTACGAGCTTCTGCCCATCGAACTCAAAGACCTGCAGCAGGCGGAGTACGACCTGAGCATTCTTGGCTTTGATGAGGATGAGTTGGCCCACCTGCTTGATGGTGACGTGGCAGAGGGCCTGACCGACCCCGACTCGATACCCGAACCGCCGGATGATCCGATCACCCAGACCGGCGATGTCTGGGTGCTGGGCGACCACCGTCTCATGTGCGGCGACAGCAGCAGCGTGGCGGATCTGGATCGGCTGCTGGACGGCAACACCATTGACCTGGTGAACATGGACCCTCCGTATAACGTGAAGGTCGAGCCGCGCAGCAACACGGCCATCGCCGCCGGTCTCAGTTCGTTTAGCAACAAGAAGGCGCAGCTCCATCACCAGGGCTTCGATCAGGCCCGCGGCGTGGGCGACCCGACCAAGGCTCGCAAAAAAATGCGTGCCAAGGATCGTCCGCTGGCCAACGACTTCGTCACCGATGATGCGTTTGATCAGTTGCTGCTCGACTGGTTCGGCAACGCGTCACGTGTACTTAAGCCCGGTGGCTCGTTCTACATCTGGGGCGGGTACGCCAACCTGGGCAATTATCCCGGCCCGCTCAAGGCCTGCGGGTTTTACTTCAGCCAGGGCATCGTGTGGGATAAGCAGCATCCCGTTCTCACGCGCAAGGACCTAATGGGAGCGTTTGAGATTTGTTTCTACGGTTGGAAAGAAGGCGCTGGCCACCATTTTTACGGGCCCAACAACGCCACCGATCTCTGGCACATCAAGAAGGTCAACCCGCAGAGCATGGTCCATCTGACCGAGAAACCCGTCGAGTTGGCGGTGCGTTCGATCCAGTATTCGTCGCTGCCCGGACAGAACGTGCTGGACCTGTTCGGCGGCAGCGGTTCGACGCTGATGGGTTGCGAGCAGACGGGGCGTCGCGCGTTCCTGATGGAGCTGGACCAGGCGTATTGCGATGTGATCGTGGAGCGCTGGGAGAAGTTCACGGGGCGGAAGGCCCAGCGCATTGCCGCCCCCGCCAGCGACGATGCGTTGGCCCAACCCGTCGAGGCGGAGGCATCGTCGTGATCTTTCACCCAAAGGTCGGACAACGCGTGCGGATTCATTACGCCAGGGCCTGGGCGCAATTCATGCCCTACCACGGCCAGACGGGCGTGGTGCGGATCGTAGCTCGCGGTCCAGGGCCGCGCAATGTAGCCGTGCAGCTCGGCGGCCAGATGGTCGTGGTGCCACGCGGCAACCTGGTCGCCACTGAAACAGCGCCGTCGGGAACCGGCGCCGAGGGGAAGGCGGTGGAGAGATGATGTCGCGGACTTGGGCACTCAAGCTTGTCGAAGCGGCGCGGCCCGAGGCGTGGGCGCGTGGCAGCACCAGTAGCCCGTGGCCGGTATCGGCACACCATGGGTCACTTTGTCAGTTTCTTCATGGCAGTCCCGAATCGCTTGTGGACCATGGCCACCGCGTCGCTGAACCGCTTTTCCTCTTTGGCGTTGCGCACCGGCGTAAGCACCAGCGAACGGCCATCGGAAATGATCTCAAAGGGCGTCTCAGGAGTCGCCCGCAGCAATTCGAGGATGGGCTTGTCGATCACCATGGCGTAGCTGTTGCCGTGCTTGGTCAGTGTCTTGATCATGGCCGGGCTCCCGATGGTTATACAAAGTATATCCGTCGTACTTACTATCGGCAAGTGCTCGTTCATGCTCAAAGGCAGCCCGGATACGGCCGTGGGCCACGCATGGCGGGGCAACATCTTCGCCACTTAAAAAGCGCCCGCGATAACGGGCGCAGAGGGGAAGGCGGTGTGGAAATGAAGCTACGGACTTCAGAACTCAGACTAGTCACGCTCGCGTTACCAGCGTCGTCCGCTGGTAAAGCACACTTAACTAGCCAGTGCAAGAGCAAAACCCCGGCGAAGCGCAAACGGCTCCAATCCGGGGTGGTAAGCGGCCAGGGGAGCAGCCATTTACTTCTGGCTGGTCGCGGTTGCTCCCTGCTGGCGGTCATTGACCGTGAACTGGCCTCGCTCGACCTTGGCGAAGCGGGCCTCGTCGGCTTTGATCTTCAGTTCGCGGAGGATGGCGGAGTAAAGTGTTGCCGAAGGCGTCTTGCCGTTTGGGCTCGACCACAGCCCCCGGGTTGTGATCAGCTCGATCATCTGCTTGGTGGTGAGTGGCTGGCTGGCGTCGGTCAGGACCTTGGCCGCGGCGTCGAGCAGGCTCATGCGTTTGGCGGTGTTGGCCTTGGGTTGGCCCCGAGTCGCGCCACGTTGGCCCGTGTCGCCCTGGGTCTTGGGCTTGGTATCACCCGCCGCCGGTGTCGGCTCACCGACGAAGCGGACCGTAGCGCCTGGGTTGGCTTTGGCAGCGGCCCGCTCGGCCTGGCTGCGTGCCATGTATCCCTTGGTGTCGACATGCGATCCACGCCGCCAACGATACGACCCGCCCTTGGTAGCCCGGAAGACCTGAACCTCGCCATCGCCGGTGTCATTGTCGGTCGCCTTGGGTGCGTTGACCGGCGCATGGCCGATGGCCTGGGCGACCGCCGCTGCCTCGACGGCTGTGGGGCCGCGACCGGGTGCTCGACCACGCAAGCGCTGGGCGCTCTTGATGCGGACCTTCTTGTTAGTGGACATGTTGGTCGCTTCCCACCCCCCATGCTGGCTTTCCCGGTCGATCCGCACTGCGACGAGTTTGTCGGTGACCTTTGCCAGGTACGTTCCGCCGATGTTGACTTCGCTGCTCTTCATGGTCGATGCTCCTGCGGCCGTGTTTGGTTTAGGAGGGCTGGCCAGGCCCATATCCGGGTTTCACAAACCCAGTTCTTCTGCGATGCGGCTCTGCTGTTTCGATCCGCCCAGGACCTGGGTCAGCTGTTGGGAAAACCAGCGGAGCTCGCGATTCACGTCATCGTTGTTGGTGGTGGCGGGCTGGAGCCAGTAGGCGATGGCCGCGACGGCTTCGGGCGAGAGGTTCTCACGCATGGCGTCGACGAGCCAGGCGTTGGCATCGGCGCGGCCAGCGTCGTAGGCGGCCTGCAGGGCGCTCTTGGCCTCCCATACCGCCACGGTGTGGAAATCCAATGCGTCGCGCTTGCGCGTCTCGAGCGTTTCGATCTTCATCTGTTCCTTGGCGATCTTGGTGATGGTGTTGTCGTTGGCGGTGTTGGTCATGGCGTTTACTCCCTGGTGGTGTTAGAGGTCGCTGAGGCGAAGCAGCTCGCGGTAGTAGTCGTGGATCATGCTGTTGGTGCCCCGGCAGCCGTCGAGGTGTTGCTGCAGGCACTGGGCCATGGACCACACGTCGTCCTGGCAATCGGCCTTGACATGGTGTTCGCGTCCGTTGGGCATGTCTGGTGTGAGGATGGTGACGACCATCACATTGGGTGCGGTACCCCCAGCCGTTCGCCGTTGGGCGGTGGCGTGGTGGCCGGGCTTGCCTTCAAAATCGATTCGCGTCAGTCGCATGGTTTGTGTCTCCTTGTGGTTTCAGATGCGGCAGGTGGCTTTGCCGCCAGTTCGTACGCGGTAGGTTTCGATGCGGAAGTTGATGATGAGCTTGAGCGTCACCGTGTCGCGGCTGCTGATGTAGGCGTCGAAGACCTCGTACCAGCCGGTGGCGAAGCGAATCACATCGCCGGGCTTGAGGTCGTGCCAGTCGCGTTGGGTGGTGCTGTTGGCGGTCTTGGTGGTCATGGCCTATCTCCTTGTGGCTGCTGTTGTTACAGACACATTAAGCCATGCTTCTGACGGAACATCAAGGCCATTAAGCCATTGTGGGCAAATAAGTTACAGATTTTCACAAGCTCGCCACGGGGCTAAAGATATGACCGCAGAATCGCCCAGAATGACGGCCCTGACGCCTGCTGACGCGGCAAAAATCCTCGCTGCGGCGGGTAACCGGCGGATCACCGAAGCGATGATCCTCGCCGATATCGAGGCCGGTGCGCCCACCAACCCCCGGGACCCCCGGAATCCCGACCCCCGGGACCCCCGGAATCCGTGCACGATCAACCTGGTGCATTACGCCGCCTGGCTGGCGCGACAATGTTCTGTAGCACAATTGACGCGGGAGGCAGCGCATGGCGATTGACCCGCGGAACCTGCGGCCATCGATGCTGACGCGAATGCTCAACTCCACCCCGCTGGGCGAGGTGATCAGTGAGCGGCAGCTGCGTCGTCACCGCAACCGGGCCGGCTACCGCATCGGCGACGACAAGCACATCGACCTGCTGCGCTACACGGCGTGGCTGGTGTGGTTGCGGCACAACCCCGAGGCCCCGGAGGAAACCGTCCGTGACTATGAGGCGGTCAAGGAAGCGGCGCGGGCCCGTAACGCGGAACTGTCGGCCATCGGCCGTGACATTGGTGAGATCCCCGCGGTGGTCGATCCTCAGCGCAAGGCGCGGGCGGCCACTGACTTCCGGTTCTTCTGCGAGCATTACTTTCCACAGACCTTCAGCCTGCCCTGGTCGCAAGACCATTTGAAGGTGATTGCCAAGATTGAAACCGCCGTCTTACGTGGCGGCGTGTTTGCCATGGCCATGCCACGTGGCAGTGGCAAGACGACGCTGGCTGAAACGGCCTGCATATGGGCGATGCTCACCGGGGCACGGGAGTTCGTCTGCCTGATCGGCTCCGATGCCGGTCACGCACGCAACATGCTCGAAAGCATCAAGGTCGAGTTCGAGACCAACGAGCAGCTGCTCGAGGACTATCCCGAGGCGGTCTTTCCGATCCACGCCCTGGAGCGCATTCATAACCGGGCCAAGGGCCAGCTTTGTAACGGCAAGCACACGCGGATCGTTTGGACAGCCGATGAGATCGTGCTGCCGACGACGCCCGGCAGCGTGTCATCGGGTGTCATCGTTCGCGTGGCTGGTATTGAGAGTCGCATTCGCGGCATGAAGTTCAAACGTGCCGATGGCCGTGCGGTGCGCCCATCACTGGTGGTGCTCGATGATCCTCAGACCGATGAGTCAGCGCGGAGCGATCAGCAGGTGCGTGCCAGGTTAGAGACGCTTAACGGCGCGATCCTGAACCTGGCGGGACCGGGTCAGAAGATCTCGGGCATCATGCCCTGCACGGTGATCCGTCCCGGCGACATGGCCGATCAGATCCTCGACCGCGATAAGCACCCGTCCTGGCAGGGCGAGCGCACCAAGCTGGTCTATGCCTTCCCCTCCAACGAGAAGCTTTGGGATAAGTACGCACAGATCCGTGCCGACAGCTTTCGCAACGACGGCGATGGATCGGAAGCAACCGAGTTCTATCGCCAGTTCCGAGAGGAGATGGATGCCGGTGCGGTGATCGCCTGGCCGCAGCGTCATAACGAGGATGAACTCTCAGCGATCCAGCATGCGATGAACCTGCGCCTGCAGGATGAACGCGCCTTCTGGGCCGAGTACCAGAACGAGCCGATGCCGCAGGACGAGGATGATTCGGACCAGCTCACCGCTGAGGCCATTGCCGCCAAGACCAACGGCCACCCGCGGAATGTGATCCCCTTCGGCGCCAGTCATCTGACGATGTTCATCGATGTACAGGGCAAGATGCTCTTCTACGCCGTCGTTGCCTGGGAAGAGGATTTTACGGGGTACGTGGTGGATTACGGCACGTATCCCGATCAGCCCGCGGGGAGTTATTTCACACTGCGCGAGGTGCAGAAGACGCTGGCCCGCGTGGCGCCGGGCGCGGGATTGGAAGGTTCGATCTACGCCGGCCTCGAGAAACTCACCAACGATTACCTGACTCGCCGCTGGCGGCGTGACCCCGGAAGTTCCCCCGGAAGTTCCCCCGGCGTGCGCGGGCCTACCACTCCCGGGCGAGGGGCTTCCGGGGGTTCCGGGGGCACTTCCGGGGCTACTTCCGGGGGCGGGGGGGAGATGCGGATTGAGCGGTGTTTGATCGATGCCAACTGGGGGCAGTCGACCGATGTGGTTTATCAGTTCTGTCGTCAGAGCGCTCATGGCGGATTGATCATGCCCAGTCACGGGCGCTACGTCGGCGCGTCGAGCGTTCCGTTTAGTCAATACAAGCGCAAGCCCGGCGAGCGGGTGGGTCATCATTGGCGCATCCCCAGCGTGCAGGGCCGTCGCCAGGTTCGGCACACGGTGATCGACACCAACTACTGGAAGAGCTTTGTCCACGCGCGTCTTGCCGTGGCGATGGGTGATGCGGGCTGTCTGTCGCTGTTTGGACGTAAGCCTGTTGAGCATCAGCTTATTGCTGAGCATCTGACGGCGGAGTACCGGGTGAAGACCGAGGCGCGGGCCTCGGGAGTAGGGGGGCGTGTGGTGGACGAATGGAAGATTCGCGCTGGCGCGCCGGACAACCACTGGTTTGACTGTCTGGTTGGGTGTGCAGTGGCGGCGTCGATCCAGGGTGCGGTGTTGCCGGGCACGGATGCGAGGGCCGCACCGGTTCGTCAGCGCTTGCGGTTGTCTGAACGGCAAAGGAGCAGGTGATGGCAATCAGGTCCACCGACAATGAGCCCGATGCTGCGCTTGGTCGCGGGCTGGCGTGTGCGGCGTGCGGTTGCAGGCACTTCCGCGTGCTCTACACCCGGCGTGCGTTGGGTGGCCGCCTGCTGCGACGTCGCGCGTGTCGCCATTGCGGGCGGCGGGTCACGACCTATGAGCAGACCCTGGCGACGGGCCGAGAGCCATTGGCCAAAGCTTCATGTTCTACATGCAGACCTATTTGATGTTTTTCTCAAATCTTTGCTGTTGTGCGGGACGCTTGGGGGGAAAGAGCATAGATAACCAATATAGGGCACACATGCCTTGGAGACGTCCGTGGCCGAGTCAACCGACAACCTCGATACCCAGATCCGCAACAACGCCGCCGGCCCCAGGAAGGCGACCGGTGACTCGGGCAGTATCGAGCAGCATGCGCTGGTTGAGCAGATCGCTGCCGACAAGTATCTGGCATCGAGGCGTGCCAGCCGGTCGAAGGGACTGGGCCTGAAGCTGGTCAAAGTCAGCCCGGGAGGGACCGTCTGATGTGGCCGTTCCGCACCACGAAAAGGAAGGCTTCCTCTCAGAAACGATCCCTCCCGGCTGTGCTTCGGGCGCGGTACGACGCGGCGCAGACCACGGCGGACAACGCCCGGCACTGGGCCATGGCCGATGCGCTGTCAGCTGATGCTGCTGCTTCAGCGGATGTTCGCAAAAAACTCCGCGAGCGTGCCCGCTATGAAGTGGCCAACAACAGTTATGCCAAGGGCATTGTGCTGACCATGGCCAACGACTGCATCGGCACCGGGCCGCGTCTGCAGCTTCTCACTGAGGATGGCGCCGTTAACAACCGGGTCGAGCAGGCGTTTGCACGGTGGGCTAAGGCGGTGAACCTTGCTGAAAAACTCCGCACCATGCGCTTGGCCAAGGCAACTGACGGCGAGGCGTTTGCCGTCCTGACGGCCAATCCTCACCTGGATTCGCCGGTGATGCTGGATTTGCAGCTTGTCGAAGCCGATTGCGTCAGTTCGCCGATGGGGGCAATGCCGCTGTTTGAGGCAGGGATTGACGGCATCATCCTCGACGCCTACGGCAACCCGCAGAGTTACAGCGTGCTTCGTCAGCATCCGGGTGACCTGAGCAATTGGTTTACGGCTGCGGACCTGATCGATGCTGATGCGGTGGTCCACTGGTTCCGTTCTGACCGACCGGGTCAGCACCGAGGCATTCCGGAGATCACACCGGCGCTACCGCTGTTTGCTCAGTTGCGTCGCTACACCCTGGCGGTGATCGCAGCGGCTGAGACGGCAGCGGATTTTGCGGCGGTTCTGTTTACGGATTCGCCGGCCAACGGTGAAGCGCAGGCCCTGGAACCCATGGATGTGGTCGAACTGGAGAAGCGCATGGCGACGGTACTGCCTGACGGCTGGCGCCTGGGTCAGATCGAAGCGCAGCAGCCCACGACCAGTTACGCCGAGTTTAAGCGCGAGATTCTTAACGAAATTGCGCGTTGCCTGAACCTTCCGTACAACATCGCCGCCTGCAACTCCTCGGGCTACAACTACGCCTCGGGTCGTCTGGACCACCAGACCTATTACAAATCGATCCGCGTTGAACAGGCGCACCTGGCTGAGGCCGTGCTGGACCGCATTTTTGTGGCGTGGATCGATGAAGCCATGCTCACACCGGAGTTCGCGAGTCTGCGCGCTTTGCGGCACATGTCCGACTTGCGACGGCAGTGGTTCTTTGACGGCACCGAGCACGTCGATCCGGCCAAGGAAGCCAACGCCCAGGCGACGCGCCTGGCCAGCAACACCACGACACTGGCCGTTGAGTATGCACGCCAGGGCCGCGATTGGGAAACCGAACTGCGTCAACGCGCCAAGGAACGGACCTTGATGCAGAAGCTCGGCCTGACAGAGAACGTCGCAGTACCCACACCCGACACGGATGATGAGGAGTTTGGCACGGATGCCCACGGTAATGAACAACGCCACGCAGCCTGACTATCTCAGCTTCCGCTGCCCGCTGACCGTCGAGGCCGCAGATGATTCGGGGAAGACTTCCGGGGGGACTTCCGGGGGAGCTTCCGGGGGGATGCCGCGCTTTCGCATGATCGCCTACACCGGCGGCTTGATGCGGATCACCGGCTTCCCGCACCCGGTGGTGGTGGACCTTGAGGGTCTGGCCATCGAGCGTCAGGACATTCCGGTTCGTCTGGACCACAACCCGCGTCAGGGCGTGGGCCACACCCAGCGCGTGATCGTCGAGAACGGTCAAGTCCTCGCCGAGGGTTTGGTCAGTCGCGATACATCGTGGGCACGCGATGTCGCCAAGTCCGCCGTTAACGGCTTTCCTTGGCAGGCCAGCATCGGCGCTGCGGTGGTGGACGCCCAACTGATTCCCAACGGTCAGAGCGTCACGGTCAACGGACGGACTTTTGCCGGTCCGCTGCACGTGGTTCGCCAGGCCGTCCTCAAAGAAATCTCGTTTGTCGATAGCGGCGCTGACTCGGCCACGTCGGCCCGCATCGCCGCCCAGAACAACCCGGCACCCGGTAAGGAGCAACCGCACATGGACGACCAGAGCACGAGCATCCAGGACACCGCCACGCAGGACGACAC
>JBGSTK010000121.1:0-11604 GCA_041736565.1 Phycisphaeraceae bacterium
GCGAGGCACGAATTTCCGCTTGGTTTTCGGGCGAATCTGCTCATCCCGCATCACCCGTGCGACGGTGTTGACGCAGACCTGCTGCCCCTGGGCCAGGAGCGCCTCATGCACACGCGGGCTGCCGTAGACGCGGCGGTGCTCGTCGTGCACGGCTCGGATCTTCTTGGCCAGCGCATCACGTCGCAGGGCCCGGGGACTGGGCGCACGCCTCAGCCACGCGAAGAATCCGCTGCGCGACACTACCAGCACACGACACATCACCTTCACCGGCCACGTGCAACGGTGCTCTTTGATGAAGGCGAACTTCATGACTGCTCCTTGGCGAAGAACGCCGCCGCTTTTTTTAAAATCTCACGCTCCATTCGTAGCTGCGGGTTCTCCTTGCGCAGCCGACGCAACTCCGCCGCCATCGCCCCCTCGCCGGTGGGTGTCAGCCCCGCCTGGTCGCTGAGCTTGGCCACCCACTCGCGCACCGAGTTGGGGTCCACCCCCAGGCTCTTAGCCGCATCGCCGGGACTGTAGCCCTGCTCCTGCACCAGCTTCACCGCTGAAACCTTGAACTCACGCGTGTACTTGCGTCTGACCATAATTGCTCCTTTCGGACAGCTATTATGCTGTCCGTCAGGCGCGCCCACCGAACGTGGGGAAATCCAGTACGTCCGTAGTTGCCTAGTTCGGTCATCAACGAGTGTCGTGCTATAATGCGATGGGTCTCGATGGCAGTCGGCTGGATCCGAAAAAGAGACGCCAACTGACCTTGGTGATTGTTGTGGATGGCGAATTCAAGGGCATGCCAGATCAATGCCGGCCAATGTGCATTGGTCTGTCATGCCGCGCCATCCACGTATTCCGCTCCCCATACTCGCCTTCCCGCTCGCGACCTTCCTTAGGTCATGATCGCCGCGCATTAGTCAGCGACTCGTACTCATCGAATCGCACCACCACCACGCCGTAATTGGCCGCTTTGAGCCAGCGAACCTTCTCTTGATCTCGCTGCTGCTGCTCACGAAACCGCTGCTCTGTTCCGTGGAAGTGGGCTACGAATTCGAAGTGCTGGCGGCCGTGGCATTCGATGGCGACGTTGAGTTCTTTGATGAGCAGGTCGACGTAGAGGGTTTGTTTGCGGCCGTCGAGGCGGGTGTCGAGTGATTGCTCTTCGAGCACACGGAATTGAGGGAAGAGGCCCCGCAGCTGGGCCGCGATCACGCGGTGCATGGTGGACTTGTTCCCGTTGCCTTGGAGTGACTTGCTCATGCTGTCACCTCTTCGAGTTCGGCGGAGTTGTCTTCAACTTGCTCGGGGGTGGGTGTGAAAGCGAGGGTGAGGACTTGGCTGGGGGGTTCAGTCATGCCGGGGATGGCGGTGCCGTCTGCGTTAAAGCCACGTTCGAGCATGGCGCGGGTGAGGACTTCGTCCCAGAGGCGATAGCAGAGGGATTTGTCGTTGCGGAGGAAGTCGACGGCTGCTTTGCGGCCTTGGCCGAGTTGTTGACCGTTGAGGGAGAACCATGCCCCCGCTTGCTGGACGATGCCGAGGGTGACTGAGAGGTCCAGGAGTTCGGCGTAGTAGTCGATGCCGAGGCCGTAGACGAGGTCGAATTGGGCGCGGCGGAATGGGGGGCCGACTTTGTTTTTGACCACGTTGACGTGAGTGAGTTGGCCGTAGGTGTTTTCACCGTCTTTGAGGGCGGTGGTGCGGTACATTTCGAGACGAAGGTTGGCGTAGAACTTGAGTGCCCGCCCGCCCGGGGTGGTGGTGGGTGAACCGAAGCGGACGTTGATCTTGTCACGGAGTTGGTTGGTGAAGACGAGGAGGCACTGGCTGCCTTGGGATTTCGCTTGCGCATGGCAAACCTTTTTTGTGGGATGATGAAATAACCAGTAGTCGTATCGGGACAACGAATTCGGAAACTTGATACACCCGCCCCCGCCCGCTCCCGGCCCCGTGGCGTTAACTCGGCAACAGGTTTGCCCCCGCCGGTGATTCGATCAGATAGTCATTGCACAATCACAGCTTCTGAGTCGGCCCCGTTGGGAATTGAGTGTGCGGCGGCCGAAGCGCTGCTGGCAGGTTCGGTGTGGGGCTGCCAACCGTGAACGCCTCGTGGCACCGCGATGGGCCTTGTTTCGGGTACGTGGGCGCGAGCGACGGCGTGGAGCGTCTAGAGGCGGTGTCACCGGTGACAAAAGATTGCAGCGCAACCCGATGGGTATTAGGATCGCACCTAGTTAGGTCGCAAAGGCCGCGAGCCAACTGCCCTGCGGGTAGGGAACATCACACGAACTTGGCCTACCGGGGATGACATGACCAATCGACAACCAGTCAAACGTAAGTGGTTCCGCCGGCTGTGGGTGATCTCGCTGATGGTGGCGTCAGGCTTGGTGCTGGCCGCGCTAGCGGTCATCACGTTCGTGCCGCTGGACGACGTCGAGGTGGGCGGCACGTCACTGAATCTCGAACTCCAGACCGGGAAGATTGAAGCCAGCAACAACCTGTCCGCCAGTTCGTCGGTGAGCAGCAGCAGCCAGGCCATGCTCGACCTGCGGCGGGTGATGATCATCAATCTTTCGGACCACATGGTGATGCGCAAGGTGACTGAACGCGTGGCCGAGCGCCTTCGCGCCGCGCCCGTGGTCGACACCGTCGATGTGTATAACGTGGCCGATGGCGACGACTGGCCGAACCAGGGCGGGCGGCTGTACGACTTCTATCTGACGCTCGACATGCCAAGGTTCGACACCAGCGGCCTGGTGGTCGCCGGTCGGCGGGCCGAGGCGACCGTGAGCATGAACGGTGGGCAGGACCCGTGGGATTCGCGCCACGGCTATACCGATCACCTCACGCCGCCGATCGTCCGAATCAACGTCAACGCGACACTGCAACATCGCAGCACCACCACCGGATACGAATCGGCCGGCGCGCGGTACAAGCTGATGATCGAGAACATCGCTGATCAACTGGCTGAATCACTGGCCAAGAACTTCGGCGAGTGGTCAGCCAAGCACCCAAGCTTCGGCGATGTGCCGGATGAGTTCCGGCCTACCTACCGCCCGGTGCCGGACGATCTGCCTCTGTCGGATTCGCCTGACCTGGTGCGCGTGATCAGTGGCAGCGGCCTGCTGGTGCACAATTGCAGTGTGTGGATGATGCCGACCGACGATCCGGTCGCCGCGTTGCGCGACCTGCGGGATCGCCTCAATAAAGCCGGCTGGCACGGGTCGGAGCGCGACGACATCGGCGAGGATATCTGGTCGCGACACTTCCGTACCACGGCGGACAAGGGCTCTCGCATCTACGAAGCCTACCAGGTGCGCCCCGACAACTTGGGTGGGGACATGGCGCCGGCACGCATCGTGATTGAGTACCGCGACCGCATGACGCGCGAAGAAACACAGCCCACGATTGATCGTCTGCTCACCGAAGACTCCCCGCCGCTGGCGACGCTGCTCTCGTTCGACCGCGCCATGACGAGTGAGCAGAGCAAGCGGCTGACAGAACTGATGCTCAACGCTCCGCCGACTGGCCTGCCGACGCACGCCCACCTGCGTGTCGCACGGCACCTGCTCGATAAGGGCATGGAAGAGCAGGCGATGGCTTACCTGAGCGCTGCATACTTTCTGGCCAGGGCAGCCGACGCATCGACCGATGAGATCGAGAAACTCGCCAAGGAGATCACCGGCCAGGACAAATGGAAGCCCGACCCGCCTACCGAGGCTGAACTCGAACAACTGGGCCTTGGCAAGCTCCGACTCGGCGACAGCTTCACTACGGAAGTGAACCTCGATGAACCGGTAGTCTGCTACCAGATGACCAGCCCCGAGGAGATAGGGTACGAAGGGGCGACGCTCATCTCCGTGACGGTACTGCGATCAGCGATCCCCGAGGGCCGCTACGCACTGCGGGTGGGGCATCGGGCCATCTCGTCCGGCTGGGGCGGCAGCGACACAAGCACGCCCCACGATCTCTCCAGCCCCTGGCGCTGTCAGCTCGGTGCTGGCATGAACGACCTCTCGTGGGGAGCCGAGGCGGAGGAGATCGGCAAGGATCGCTTCCGCATCACGCTTCGCGCATGGCGCGACGAACCGCCATCGACATCGCGCTGAGGCCAGGGTCTTGCGGTGGCATGGCAATTGCCCGGTGATAAGTCGATCCCGGGCCACGGCCTTGAACCAAGATCAACCTGAATCACGCTCTGTTCCTCCAACCGTTACGGGCCAGTTCTTCGGCAGCTTCTCCAGGCTCAGGCCATCGGGTTTGTCGCCGCGCAGGGCAGCCTCGATGATGTCCGGCGCGAGACTGGTCAGGCTGAGCATGCGGCCGGCGTAGGTGGGGTCGCAGCCGACGTCTTTGGCCAGGTCCCCCAGGCTGGCGTACTCGCCCGATTCGAGCTGGGCCTGCCAGCGGTGCCCCTTGGCGATGGCGTCAATCACAACCCCCGTCACCTGACGGCTTGCAGTGCCAAAAACGCTCACATGATCGTCACATGACCGTCACCGCAAGCCATTTGGCACCGCAATGGCACTGCAACGAGAGCGTGAGTGCGAACGACGGGTGATCAGTTGGCACCGGTGACAAAGTGTTTACATCGCTACCCGCCGCCGATGTCGGCGTGCCTTGGCCACCGCGTCTCGCAGGGCCGACAGGTCGCGCGTCTGGATCGTCCGACGCCACGGCTTGGCCATCCCGACCAGCACGCGATACAGTAGCCCTTGGGGCTAGGCTATTGCCCCGACGAACGCTGCACTTTCGGGCCGCCGTTCACAGGATTACCGGAGTAACGTCATGCATGCACGCACAAGTCAGTCAGTCGTGGCTCTCTTCGCTTTCCTTATGTTTTCCAGCGTATCAGTGGCCGAGCAACCCGAGCCGGCCGACGCACGCACTTTCGCGGTGTACAACGTGCCGAAGTTAATTGGCCGGCCCCACCTGACCAGCGAACAGCTCGAGCCGATTGTCGAACTGATTCGTCAGACCATTACATTCGAACACCCTCGGGCTGCGGGGACAGATGAACTGGTGACACTCGATACATCGCTCCACGTGTTGACGACGGAAGACAACCACGAGCGAATCGCGAAGGTGTTGCAATCGCTGCGTGAGCACAGCGGCGTCCAGGTGGCGATCGAATCGCGCGTTCTGGTCTTCGACGAGCAGACATTCAGGCAGTTGGAACTGAAACCAGGACACACGCTGATCGACGACCTTAAAACCGATGTACTGATTCGAGCAAACCACGCTTCAGACGAATGCAAAGCGATCAATATCCCACGGAGCATCATTTTCGCCGGCGACAAGGCACTGATGTCCACCGGCGGGGACAAGGGACTGTCCTGGGTAATCCGGGCCACGGTTGGAGCAACGCAGGAGCACATTGCGCTGCATATCGAGCCCGAACAGGCCGAGAGGACCGGCACGTCGAAAACGATCGCCAAGCTCCAGAGCAAGCAGAACCTAGCCATAGTCGGCGGCGAAGTGGAAGAGCTTGTGATCACGGCCGAGCAAAGGGAACCGATCCTAGCCTCAGGACGACTGGTTGTGCTGTTCAAGCCAACAATCGTCATCCAGGACGAGTTGAAGGATGGGCTGTTCCCCGGATTAGACGAGAAGGTCGACCTGAACAATCTCGGCGAGCAACGCGAGGGGGCCGCCCCAGCGCCATGAGTGATGTTAATCCCAAGCCTCTGACCTCGCCCCGCCTGGAATCATCCTGATTCCCTATACAACTCCCGCGCTCCTCCCATCGCACTGGCAGGTTCCTCCGCAGCTTCTCCGGGCTCAGGCCGTCCGGCTCGTCGCCGCGCAGGACAGCCTCGATGATGTCCGGCGCGAGACTGGTCAGGCTGAGCATGCGGCCGACGTAGGCGTCCGTCGCGGCTGCAGCAGCCCGGCCGCCGTTTTCGACTTGCTGGCAACACCAGGGAACACCAAATACAACCTTCAGCGCTCCATAGGGTACGGCAGCACGCGTAGCCGTTCTCCGTTGGTGGCATCCAAAACCTGGATGTCCGTCTGTTTCGACGCGGTCAGAAACCACGCGCCATCGTACGACAACGCATACGCGGGGGCTGTACGAGCGCGTTGGTCTGGATTCTCCAACCGCCAGGCTGCATCGGCCTTGCGGTGCCGGATCACCACATCAGCCGATTCTCCCCACGCCATACATTGGCCTTGGGCAGAGGCCAGCGGCATCAGCGTTTGGACCGGTCCTTCGGGCGTCATCCCGTGGAGCCAGTAGGCCGGCACCATCACACGTTCGCCTCGACCGAAGTGGGTCAGACCGTCCATGATGCCGTGCAGTTTGGCGGCGTCCACCTCGCCGGGCACGGTCGGCCGGTCCAACCCATACACAGATCGAGCGACCAGCCGCCGTGTTCTTGACTCATGAACGTACGACACGACGGCCATCTCTCCTTCCACCTTTGCCATCAGCATCACGGTCTGCCTGGGCATCACCAGCCACACGTCGCCCGTCGCGCCCGAGACCTGATCGACCACCACCGGCGCACCATCGGTCGGCAGTCCCGTTTGACGTTGCGTCTCATATCGCACCACGTGGCCGTCGCCCTGCACCGCAACCACATATTCCAGTTCACTGAAGCGCGCCGCGTGGGGGCGATTGGGCGCGACATGATCAGGCCCCGCCTCTGCCTCAGCTTCCTGTTCCTTCCAACGCAATAGGTGAGTCTGGCGACTGTTGGAGTCCCACAGCACCAGTTCTTCAACCTTCGGTCGCATCGTCGTCCGGCCCTTGTACCGGCTCAACAAGACCGCCCCCTTCATCGACACATCGAACACATGAAACGCATCAGGAATCACCCACCGCTTGCTTTGCTGCAAATCCCAAACGACGACCCATGCATCCCAGTCGGTACCGGGTCGATTAATCGGGTTGCGGTAGTACGACGCAGCCACGAACCGACCGCGCGGATCGATCACGATCTGAGCGACGCCGAACCCTCCAAATGCCTGCGGGTCACGAAGCGGGGTCAGTTGCTTAACGACCCGTTCAGAGTCAATTCCATTCGCTGGCTGTTCACCCAGCCACACGACTTCGACTGCGGCCCACGGCGATGGGGCATCGGCCCCCGCCGCAGGGGCCGGTGAGAAACCCGAAACCCCTGCTAAGCACAGCAAGGCAAACGACACGATGGATTGCAGATGCATGCTCGATTTGACGCACCCGTCGTTCGCAGGTTCCCGAATTGGACCCAGCGCCAAGATCGCGATAGTGCGATGCCGTGCAGACGGCCCCATGCGACCGATTTCTTCGAGTGTTGAAAAGATGGCGTCGTCGTTGTGCCGAGTGTGGCCAGTGGCCCAGTTGCCGCGGCCCTGCGGTTCCAGTCCTAGGAGCTTCTGAACCTGCTCTCGTGTGTAAGTGTTCCCGACGGAAAATGGTGATGACTAAGTACGTTGGCCACGCAGATGCACCCGCATGTCTGGCCAAAACTGTACATGCAGTGCATCGCACCACCGAGCGGATGGCAAGACCGGTGTGGGATCACGATATCCCTCCCTACTGGGACGAGGATCGAACTCGTTGAATATCCATATTGCCGCAAGCGTCAAATGAGCCGTAGCTGATGCTGCTCCATGACCATCAACGTAACGCCTTGGATTTCGCGATGGTCGCGGTGTCGGACTTCAACCTGACCATCAGGTATCTGCACGCCGGCCGCTTGAGCGTAGTTGCGGATCGCCGTGGCGACCTCATCGGCACTCAGTTCAATCCACAGGCGTGGAGGATGAAGTTTTGTGGCGCAGGGCGTGGAAGGTGCGCGGTGAACGAGCATTGGCGGTTCTCCTTGCAGTGACCGACTTACATATGTTAGGAGTTTGATAGGGTGTGTCAAGCGGACATGAAACGCTGGGTGAACTAACCAACAGGACCCAGATTGAGCAGCGTCGGAAGTGACCCGAAGCCGTCGGAACCTCCAGACCAGCCTGATCACGTAACCGGCCCATCGAGCCCTTCCAGGGGGCCGCCGGAGGCCGGGGTTCGGGGCAGAGCCCCGTCTGGTCAGTCCGTAATCTCCTATGTCAAGGCCGGAAGTGCTCCAGAAGGGGAGCTCAACTGTCGCCCGTCGGCACACAAGGACCCGCTTCAACGCCTTCGCCTGTGACGACAAAATGCGAGTCGTCGGCACGGTGCCCGAGCAGCCGCCAGTGCTCTGAATACTCGCCACGCCGCGAATCGCATGGGAAGCACTCGAGCGCATATCCACCCGTGAGCGCAATCCGGAAGCCACCGTAGGAATGGCCCTGCACCTCGCTGACCACGGGCAGCGATGGGCGATGCTTCTCGAACCACGTGCGTTGTGCAACGTCAAGGACCGACTCGGCTTTATCCCAATCGAACAGCTCCGGCGGGGTGGACTCATCAGCAGGATAGGAGAGATCGTCGCGCCCGAAGAGGATGGAGCGACCGTCCACGAACCGCCAACGGCACTGGATGTGGAGACTGATATCACTAGTTTCCACCATCTCGACCTGGCGGTTGCGCATCTGCCGCCGTGGGCCAAACTCAAAGATTTGCATATTGGCAACACGCCAGCAGTCGCCGATTGGTTGCCCAACGAGCACCCGAAGCTCAGCCGTGATTCGATCAGCGAGTGCTTCCATGGCTACAGGCAACGGATCGCGTTCAATTGCGAGGGGGGCGGGAGAAGGCCTACGACGGCTCCGACGGAATATTACCACCACCGCCTTTGTCGCTCACCAATTGCACCGCCGGGTTGAGTGCCATTCCTGTCCAGTCGAGGCGCGATTCTCCATCCGAGGAACAACGCACCAGCGATCAGAATGAAGGGAAATGCACGGCCAAGCCATATCACAATGATCGAGATTTCAGACTCGCGCGCGCCCTCAAGTGCAGCGCCCCACGGCCCGACGACTCCACAAAACACTAGATAACTGAGGAATGAAAGACCCAACCATATCGGAATGGCCATGAGAACAGCGAGGACAGTTCGAGACCACAGAGGAATGATGCACCTGACGTAAAAGGCCCAGTTGCCAGCCGCCATTCCATGCGGCGGCGGGTCATTTTACCGGTGGCTGCCGGTGTACGTCAGGGTCGCGCATGCGACTGGTTGGCAACGCCAGTCGCATCGCTGTGCACGGGAACCCATCACAATCCCCTCGCCGTTCCCAAACAACTTCGAAGCCTGCTTGCCGATACAGCGCCAGGGCCGGGTCATTTCCGACAAGCATGTTCGTCCACGCTTCGGGACCGATCTGCTGCAGGGCATGATTGAGCAGCCGACGACCGATCCCGCGTCGTTGGACACCCGGGTCGACGTACAGCCACGTGATGTAGGCATCATTCCACGAGACGAAGCCGGTGGCGCGATCGCCGAGGCACGCCACGGCCGTCTCAGAGTCGAAGAACTCGTCGGGTTGGGCCGCCTCCGTCATCGGCCGAAACGCGCGCGGATCGACTCCCCCTGCGGCGAGTTCCTGAACACGTGCGGCGTCGTGGACCAGGCAGACGGCGGGCCAATCCAACTCCGTGTAGCGATGGATCGTCAATTGGTCAGCGGAAGTTGATTTTGGCGTAGGCGGCATAACGGTAAAGACGTTGAGCGGCAGGCTACGAGGTTGTGGCCGATCCGGGGCTGGCCTTTTCTAGATTATCGTTCAGGGCCGTCCATAGTCGCCGCAGCCGCAGTTGGTCCACTGGCTCTGGTTCCACACGGTTGAACATCTGGCCCGCTTCGCTGATCAGGTCGAGGCAGAACACGGCAGTGTAAAGGTGGAACGCCGCCATGGCGTTATCGTCCGGTGCGAGCAGTTCCAGCCAGTGATCAACGTAATCGGGCGCGTGGCCGTCAGCGAGCAGTGCTGCACACGTGAGTGCGGGCGTGTACAGCGGATCGCCGAAACAGACTTCATCGACGTCGACGATTCCGCTGAGCCGGCCGCCGTTGCAGATGACGTTCTTGGTCGTCGTGTCATCGAGGAAGGGGCCGGGGGGAACGGTCCTCAGGTACGGATCAAGGTCATGCAGCCGCTGTTCGATCCGATCGGCGACCGCTCGGTCAACCACGTGGGTGGCGTTGATCCGCTCCCGACTTCGAGCAACGTGGGCCATCACCACGTCGCGCCAGGTCGGGTGGCCAAACGGCCCCTCGCACGTCCGTACATAACCGTAGCCTGAGCCGGCCGGAAGCCCCTGAACGATAGACTGTGCCCGGACCACGGCCGCGGCAATCTCTCGCTTCTGAAGCGGCGACAACTCGCCATAAACGTGAGCCAGATCGGCGCCGGGAAGCCGTTCCATGATCAGGAAGTCGAAGCCGTCGTACGAGCCGACATGGAGGAGTTTCGGGAGCGGCACACCGAGCGGTCGCAGGCGGCGTGACCAGTAGATCGCACTGTCAAACGTGGCTGCCTGCCGCGTCGGGGCGATCCGCACCACGACATTGACCGCATCATCGGAAACGTCGAACACGTAGTGAGCCAAGCCGGTCGGAAAGCGCTTCACGTGGACCGGAACACGATCGGTGAACTCGCGAAAGATGGCGGCTGCATACGCCGCGGTTGGCACGACGGCTGACACGTTCGGTATCTGGTCATTCGAAAGCGGCATAACGAAAGAGGCTCTGTTGCTGGGTGACCGCAGAAGTGAGCGGCCAACCGACGAATCTATTGTCTATCGTGGCCGTCGAGGGTCAAATGTAGCCGATGGTTAGCCAGTTTCGGGGCGGGAGTTTCATGACCGTTCATACCTCGGATCGAGGAGAAAACCCCCGTCCGACAACATCACGGACACCGCCTCGGTAAGGGTCGGCCTTTCTGTGCGAAGCTCGGCATGCCAGATGGCGAGTGACCCAACCGTCCGGCGAATCGGTAACGAACACATACCAGGGGTCGTTCACGCCTGGCCGCCGATCTGGAGCTATTACCGATAGCGCATACGTTTTTCCTACCGGACGTCGTTTTACATAAGAAAAGCCAGTATTGCGCAGCTTTGCCGCAAGGGGCAATGTCCGCAAGCCCATGTCCAAGTCATCGATCCTCAGAGGCGTGGACACTACCTTCACTACCGGGAGCCACAAAACCTCGCTCTGCCAAAATCGCGTAGCTATTGTGTGTCGACTTGGTTCTCAAGGATCACCACGGCTTCCTAACCACCTACCCTGTAACGTCGTAACTTAATCCTTCATATACGCTTGACAACTATCACGCCATTGTCGACGTCCGGGATATCAATCACTGCCAGTGGTCACCTAATCGTTTCTGAGGAGGCGTCAGGGCCTTGTTTGATCAGTCAATAGGAGGTGATTGTGAACTTGAACTTATGGAGTTTTTGCGGAAACCCAAAGCCTACAGAACTTCAACCCATTGACCAGCGTTGCAGAGGCTTGGTTCATCCGTATCGCTTTATGCCGAATCCAAAAAATCACCGGCAGCAACCCGCCAAAGTACGCCCGATCCGAAACGCTAGTTCTTACTTACCGACCAGCCACCATCGAGGGGTCTCCACGTCACCCATCCTCTCGCCAGCGAGACACTTAACTGGTTATTCTACAGAAGGATAGCGTGACTGAGTGGGTAGGCGATTGTGCAGTGCTTAACAACCTCGATGATGCGCACTGCCTC
>JBGSTK010000141.1:0-11001 GCA_041736565.1 Phycisphaeraceae bacterium
ACGCGCAGCCGTGAGTGATTGCGATTGATCGCCGTTGGCGCGAGTCAGATCCAGAACCTCCACGGCTGCGACATACACCTCATGCAGGGCAAGGTACTTGATGCCCTGATCGGGCGTGAGCCCATAGACAGCAGGCGTGGCGTTAATCCGCTCGTTCATATTCATCGAATACGGCACGAGCAACGAGTCCTTCCTGGGAATAGCCATGGATAGCTCCTGGTGTGAAGACACTCGCAACCCCCGGCCCCCGGCCCCCGGCCCTCCGAGGGTGGAACATCCACCCACGTGGTCGCGTCGCAATCGTCATCGGCGTTACGAACCTCACACTTCATTCAAACCAACCAATTCGCGCGAAATCATGCTCGTTGCGCCGCTTCCTTCGCTCCGCAAGCCCCTGAACAGCCCGGCGAAGCGACTTATCCGCGCGGTTGAGCGACACAACCGGACGGTTGAGGCACGTAACCGAGCAGTTGAGCGACGTAACCGCGCCGTCGAGCGACGTAACCGACCGGTTGAGGCACGTAACCGCGCGGTTGAGCGACTTAACCGTAAGGTTGAGCGACGTAACCAACCGGTTGAGCGACCTAACCGGGCGGTCAAGGGACGTAACCGTGCGGTCAAGTGACGCAACCTCACAGCGAAGGGATGCAAACGCACGGCAAAGCCACCTGGCCGATAACAAACGACTCAAGCACTCGTTGCCCGCTCACGAGGATGTTAAACTGGCTCACGAACAACCATCTCCCGCGTCTGCGGGAATGTTATACCGACCCCCGGAGCGTTTCCGGGCTGTTATGCGAATCCATCTAACTACTGTTGGTCCAACACATGATGAAACGATGGTGGACATTTCCTGCAGTGCTCATCGCGATCTACCTCTTGATGGTGCTTCCGCGCCTGCCGCAGTTCATTGAATCGCGTCGGGTCGACAGCGGCATGTCATATTCAGAATTTGCGAAACCCTTCAAGCAGGTTGACTCTGACTGGACGGAACAGCGCGTCCTCGACACGTTCGGGAAGCCGGACAAGATCGAAACAGAGGGAGACATTCGCCGCCTGATCTATCAGTGGGTCAACATCGATGTCACGTGGTTGCTGGAAACTCCAGGAACCCAAAGGGGAGAAGTCTCGATCCATTTTCGAGACGGTAAGATGTTCGCGACCGGATGGTCGGATTCAACGAATGAGGAATTGAGCCAACGTCAGCCTTGAAAAAACAAGACCTTTTGTACTTCTTGAAAGATTGGTGATTCTTCGAAACGTATTTCGGATATGGTGGGCCACAGCCGACGATTGGTATTTTTGCTGTTGTGCTGGCCACCCGCCGCTTAGGCGACCGGCTCGTTGTCTGGCTGGGTTATGATGTCTGCCTGTTAATCAATTACCGGGCGCGAGTTCGAAATGTCGGTAGGGTGCGGGTGAAACTCTTCGCGTCTCTGTGCGTCCAACTGGGGCAGAGCATAGGAGTTCACACATGATCGTCAGACTGCCTCTGGTAATCGTGCTTGCCTTGCTGGTCGCTGGGTGCGCCCCGCGCGATGGTGTTCCTGCGGATCACAGCCGAGCTCCGTTTCAAGGACTCCAGGCAATTGATCGCGTGCGAGTCACTGTGGTTGCGCCAGATGTACGCCATCGCCATCCCCTTTTCCACGCTATACCCCAAGGCGAAGGGGAGCCTGAAGCGCTTCGGAAGCATGTGATCGATTCGCTAAATACGCTTCTTCCGGAACTGCGGACGGACGGTCTGTCGGAAGACTGGGTACTTGAGGTCACCGCGGAGTGGCAGTTTGAGAATCTGCCATCTGGCGCGGCAGCGGTGCCCCGCCATTGGGCTGTGTGCAGTTTACGTCTGACCAAGACCGTGCTTGTGGACGGGCGCAGAGTGTCGGCCGTGGCGTATGCTGGTCCTGTTCTGTGGCCCGAGAGACCGGCTTTCTCGTATGAGACACCGTGGCCGGGCAGTCTGCACGAGGCAATTGATCGAGCCATACCGGCATTCGTTGCAGACTGGCATGCGGCGAATCCACGCTAGTGCCCAGCGTTGCAGATGGTATGCTGCAGAAAGGCGGCCGGTAAATGAGCCTTTTACGTAAGGTCCACGATGACATCCTTAGGCGGTGGGCTAATTGTGCTGGCGGTGATCGCCGTGTTTTATTCGGAAAACTGGCTGCTCCGTATCTTTCTTGCTGCCATCATTTTGATCTTGCTGGCTGTCCAAGCATTTTTCGCGTTTGAAGTGGACGGTTCGCCGCAACATTTCTACTGGTCGCTGGGCGTAACCGCTTTTGTGGTGGTCTGCACAGCGATCAGTAAAATCAAACCGCACCGTGATCCTCCAAGCGGGTGAACGCCGGGGCGGCTGTGGCAAATGCCACAGCCCCACCACCAGTGATGCGTGACCGCAATACCATACCCCGATGTCTACGCGCCGCTACCGCAAGGCGTTGAACATCCGCTTCGCTTTGTGCTCTTTGTGCCTTAGTGGTTATCGCAATCTTCCTGCTTCGCGACCATCGCGACCTTCGCGTCTTCGCGTTAAAAACGAACTGGGGACATCCGCCGAACCCCCCGGGGGGGGAATCCGTCGCTGACGCTTCCGGCTCGTGGGGGCGGGCTCAGTCCATCTTGCCGGGGATCAGTTCGGTAGGCAGCGCTGCGGGCCGTTCCAATGCGCCGGTGAGTTCCACAGCCTTGCCGGTGCGGGCGGATTCGAGGAATCCGAGCATGGCCTGCAGGGTCTGGAACGCCAGAGCGCCGCTGGCGCGGTGAGGCCGATTGGCGCGGATACCCTTGGCCATGTCAGCCACGCCCGCCATGCGGCCAAAACCTTTCTGATGCGTCATGGGCACTTCGACATAATCAGGGTCCGTCAGCTTGCGTACCTTGACCGAACCGTCAAAGCCGTTGGGGTCGGGAACCTGCATCGTGCCCTCTGAGCCGTAGATGGTGATGGGGTGGCCACCGTCATAGGGGGCGTGCGCCATGGCAAACGACGTGATGATCGTGCCAATGACACCATTGGCGAAGTTGAGGGTGCCGGTGACGTGGTCGGGCGTTTCGACGGTAATCTTCTGGCCGTGCTTGGGCCCGGGCTTGCCATCCTTGTCCTTGTGGGTGATGGTGCGGGGGTTGATCATGATGCCCGCTGAGCCCGTGACGCTCTTGATCTTGCCGAGCATGTTCTGGAGGGCGGTGAGGTAATAGGGGCCCATATCGAGCATGGGGCCGCCGCCGGGCTTGTAGTAGAACTCGGGATTGGGGTGCCAGGATTCGTGGCCGCGGCCGAGCATGTAGGCGGTGGCGACAAGCGGCTGACCGATGACGCCATCGTCGAGCAGTTTGCGGGCTGTTTGGTGACCAGCCCCGAAGAACGTGTCCGGAGCGCAACCGAGGCGAACGCCCTCCTTATCCGCGGCAGCGATGATCTTCTTGCCCTCTTCCAGCGACAGGCCAAAGGGCTTTTCGCTGTAGGTATGCTTGCCGTTTTCGATGGCCTGCAGGGCGACCTGGGCGTGGGCGGCAGGAATGGTGAGGTTGAGCACGATGTCGATGGCGTAATCGCGCATCAACTCATCGACGGAGAGCACACGCTTGATGCCGTGCTCAGCAGCCTTGGCCTTGGCCACATCGTGGTTGAGATCCGCCACGGCAGCCATTTCGATGAAATCGTAAAGCTTGGCGTGGTTGAAGTACTGGTTGGAGATATTGCCACAACCCACGACGCCGACGCGAACCTTATCCATGTGATGCACCTTCTGAATTTAATGTTGCTTGTTGTTGACTGCTGCCTGTTAACCAACGCGGGACCAAAGCCTACCTACAGAGGACCCAATCGTCCAATGTCGTGGGCACGTGCTTTCGAATGCCAACCCCCGATCCGTGCTATACTTTCGAAACCTTCCAATAAGCGGCCCGTGGGGGCCGACGCTTCCGGGGGCGCCTCCGGGGGCGACCCATTGACCACACTCAAGCACCTTAGGACGTGTTACTCATGCCCAATCGCCCAGTTTCCGACGCAGCCGCCACCGACGGCAAGCTGCAAAAGCGCTCCATCAATTTCCCGCGAATCGACTGGAAAGTCACCATCGCCATCGTCGCGATTCACCTGGCTGCGCTGGCCGCACCGTGGACGTTCTCATGGTCGGGTTTGGCGGTCATGTTGCTGTTCGTCTGGCTCACCGGCGGCGTCGGCATCACGCTCTGCTATCACCGGCTCCTCACCCACCGATCCTTCACCACCCCAAAATGGTTCGAGTACATCCTGACCACCATCGGCTGCCTGGCCTGGCAGGGCGGGCCCGTGCAGTGGGTCGGCGTCCATCGCATCCACCACAAGCACTCCGATGAGGAACTCGACCCCCACACCCCGAAACATGGCTTTACCTGGGCTCATGCCCTGTGGTGCATGCATTACCCCGAAGGTCGCGACCCCAAGGCTGCGGCGATGGACCTGCAGCGTGACCGCATCACCAAGATGCTCGATGACTATTTCTTCGTGCCCCAGTTTCTGCTCGTTGCCCTGACCTATGCCGGCGGCCAGTGGGGCATGCCCCTGCTGGGCTTCGAGGCTGTCGGGCTTTCGTGGGTCATCTGGGGCGTCTGCCTGCGGACGGTCATCGTCTATCACGGCACGTGGTTCGTGAACTCCGCAGCCCACACCTGGGGCTACCGCAACTATGAGACCAGCGATATTTCCACCAACCTCTGGTGGGTGGCGCTTGTGTCCTTTGGCGAAGGTTGGCACAACAACCACCACGCGCATCAGCGCTCCGCAGCCCACGGCCTACGCTGGTTTGAGTTCGACCTGACCTACTGGACCATCCGTGCGTTGGGCCTCGTCGGACTGGCCAACAACATCGTCATGCCCAAGCCTGATGAGCTGCCTCAGCGTAACCCCGCCAAAGTGGTCAACTCCGGCGAATCCGCCAACGACGCGGATGGCAGCGGCACGGAGTCGGCTGTCGATGCTGTGGTGAACCGTGTGACTGGCTCGGCGACGTGATGGCGATTCCCGGAATCACGCCACTGCCCAACGACAATCTGATCCGCCCTCTACAATGCCAGCCCCGCTAACCTTGGAGCGACTGACATGGGCTGGCTTGAAGCGATTGTGTTGGGTATCGTCGAGGGCATCACCGAATATTTGCCCATCAGTTCCACGGGGCATCTGATCCTCGCGCAGCGTGCCATGGGCATCGAGAACAACGATGCCGCCAATGCCTATGCCATCTGCATCCAGGGCGGCGCCATCCTGGCGGTGCTGCTGCTCTACTACCACCGCTTTCGTCAGATGTCTCGCGGCCTGCTGGGGCAGGACCCGGCCGGGCGGCGACTGGCCATCAATCTTTTTGTGGCGCTGCTTCCCTTGATCGCTGTCGTCCTGCTTGAAAAGCAGATCAAGCACTATCTCTTTGGTCTCTGGCCTGTCACCGCGGCGTGGTTGGTCGGCGGGGTGGCGATCCTGGCGGTGGCGTGGTGGCGCAAGGGCAAATCGACCCGCCAGGGAGTCGAACTCGAAGGCCTTCTACCCAGCATGGCGGTCGTCATCGGCTTGGCGCAATGCGTGGCCGTCTGGCCCGGCACAAGTCGAAGCCTGGTGACCATCGTCGCTGGCGTGCTCATGGGTTTGTCGCTCCGGGCTGCGGTGGAGTTCTCGTTCATCCTGGGCGTCATCACGCTGGGCGGCGCGACGTTCAAGGACTTCGCTGAGTATCACGAGGTCATGCTTCATGCCTACGGCCCCGTGCCTCTGGCGTTGGGTTTCATCTTCGCCTTCCTCTCAGCCGTGCTGGCGGTTAAATGGATGGTGGCCTATCTCAATCGCCATGGTCTGGCGATCTTCGGCTACTACCGCGTGGCATTGGCGATCATCGTCGGCGCACTGCTGTTGGCGGGCGTGCTTGAGCCTTAGCGCACGGCCCGGGGTGGGGTAATCCAATTCATTCGGTGAACTTGACGCTCATCAAAAGCGGCATAGAATTCCCGTCGATTTTGACTAGTCAAAATGTATTCTTGGAGTTATGGCGATGCGAATGGGCTTAGCGGTCATGGTGTGGGTATTCGCGGGGGTAATCGCCGGTGTATCCGCCGGTTGTGCGGAGGATGCATCACGCTCGGGCACCACGGTCGCGGCCGGACCGCCCTACCGCATCACCACCACCACGGGCATGATCACCGACATCGTCCAACAGGTGGTCGGCCAGCGCGGCCAAGTCACCGGGCTGATGCCCCAAGGCACCGACCCGCACCTCTACAAGGCCAGCCGAGGCGACCTCATCGCCCTCAACGACGCCCACATCATTTTCTACAACGGCCTGCTGCTTGAAGGGAAGATGGCGCATATTCTCGAAAAGCTGGGCCAGGAGAAGCCCGTTCACGCGGTCTCGGACCTGTTGGAGCGGCAATACCTCCTCGATGCCGAGGGCAAGCATCATGACCCGCACATCTGGATGGATGTCAAAGGGTGGATGTCGGCGGTGCGTTCCGTGGCCAAGGCCATGAGCGACTTCGATCCCGAAGGAGCCGAGATCTATGCGGCCAATGCCCAGCGGTACCTGGCGGAGTTGGAAAAGCTCGATGTCTATGCCGCCCAATCGCTGGCGTCGATACCGGCCCAACAGCGGGTGCTGGTGACGGCTCACGATGCGTTTAGCTATCTGGGCCGCGCCTATGACATTGAGGTTCGCGGCATTCAGGGCATCAGCACGGAAAGCGAAGCGGGCGTGCGCGATATCAACGAACTTGTGGTGTTCCTCGTGGAACGTCGTATCGGGGCAGTCTTCGTCGAATCGAGCGTCAAGGACAAGAATGTAAGGGCCCTGCTGGAAGGGGCTGCGTCGCGCGGCCATGACGTGATCATCGGCGGCACGCTGTTTTCCGACGCCATGGGCAAGCCCGGCACCTACGAGGGCACCTACATCGGCATGATCGACCACAACGTCACCACCATCACCCGGTCTCTGGGTGGCCAAGCCCCGGCCAAAGGCATGCAAGGCAAACTCACCGGGCCAGAAAGCGATGAGCAATGACTGCGGGAATTCTCAATGTCGATGTACAACCCCGCGCTACGGGCGATGAACACGCTCCCCGCGCACCGCTGTCGATCCACGACATGACCGTGGCCTACCACCGCAAGCCCGTGCTGTGGGATATCGACTTGGACATCCCCGAAGGCAAGCTCGTGGGCATCGTCGGCCCCAACGGTGCGGGCAAAAGCACGTTGATCAAGGCTTGTCTGGAACTGATCCCGATGGCGTCGGGTCGGGTGCGCTTTTACGGCGAGCCATACCGCAAGCAGCGGAAACTAGTGGGCTACGTGCCGCAACGGGAAACCGTGGACTGGGATTTTCCGATTAACGCGCTGGAAGTCGTGGCGATGGGTCGCTACGGAAGGATCGGCTGGTTCCGCCCCGTCTCGCGCTCGCATCGGGCGGCGGCGATGGCGGCGCTGGAACGGGTGGGCATGGCGGAGTTCGCCAAACGGCAGATCAGCCAACTCTCAGGCGGTCAGCAACAGCGTGTCTTTCTAGCACGGGCCCTGGCGCAGGAAGCTTCGCTCTATTTCATGGATGAGCCCTTTGCTGCCGTGGACGCCGCGACGGAGAAAGCGATCGTGCGCATCCTGCATGACCTCAAGAACGCGGGACGTACAGCGTTGGTCGTGCACCACGACCTGGCGACGGTGCCGGAGTACTTCGACTGGGTCATCCTGCTCAACATGCGCGTGGTGGCGGCTGGGCCGACGGCTGAGATCTTCACCCGTGAGAACCTTCACAAGACCTACGGCGGCAAGCTGACACTGCTCGACGAAGCTGCGCAAGCGGTGGCTCGCGCTGGGTGACCATGATGACCGTCCCGGCTTCGAGTTCAACCATGAACATGCTCCAACAAATCTGGACGCAGGTGCCGACGTGGGATCAGTTCCTGGCGGTGCTGCTGCTGCGCGACTACAACACCCGCTTAGTCGTCTTTTCCACCACGTTGCTGGGGTTGGCGGCTGGGATCATCGGCACGTTCCTTCTTCTGCGCAAGCGATCCCTGATGGGCGATGCTCTATCGCACGCCACGCTGCCCGGCATCGCGGGGGCGTTTATCGTCATGGTGCTGGCCGGTGGCGATGGCAAGTGGTTGCCGGGCCTGTTGACGGGGGCAGCGGTCTTCGGCAGCCTCGGCGTCCTGGCGGTCGTGATCATCCGCAGTCAAACCCGCCTCAAAGATGATGCGGCCATGGGTATCGTCCTCTCAGTGTTCTTCGGGATTGGCGTGGCGCTGCTGGCATTGGTCCAACAGATGCCCCAGGGATCCGCTGCGGGACTCGAAACCTTCATCTACGGCAAGACAGCCTCGATGGTCTGGGATGACTTCCTGCTCATCGCCGGGGTCGCAATGGCCACGGCGGTAGCCTGCGGACTTCTCTACAAGGAGATGACGCTGTTGTGCTTTGACGAAGGCTTCGCCGCAGCACAAGGCTGGCCGATTACCCGGCTGGATGTGGCCATGCTCGCACTTGTCACAGCCGTCACCGTCATCGGCCTCCAGGCGGTCGGGCTCATCCTCATCATCGCGCTGTTGATCATCCCCCCCGCTGCCGCACGCTTCTGGACGGAGAATCTCGGGCGCATGATCCTGATCTCCGCTCTCATCGGCGGCATCAGCGGGTGGCTGGGCTCAAGCTTGAGCGCCCTGTTGCCGCGTATGCCCGCAGGGGCTGTGATCGTCCTGGTGGCAGCGACACTTTTTGGAATCAGCATGCTCCTGGGCAGCACCCGCGGCGTACTTGTGCGCGCTCTGGCCCATTGGCAACTGACGCGCACCGTGCGTCGCCAGCACCTCCTTCGCGCTATGTACGAAGCCATCGAGGCCCAGACGGATCACGCTTTTCCCGAGTTGGCCCGTACCCTGACCACGGGCTCCACCGGGGGCTCTACCAAGGGCTCTACTGCCGCAGCGGGCCGAACACCGGGCACCGGCGAGCACGATTTCGAGCATGTCCCCATCAGCTTTAAGCACCTCATGGGCGAGCGATCATGGTCGGCCCATCTGCTGCGGCGTCTACTCAATGATGCACAGTCGCGGCGCCTTATCACCCGCGTCGGAGCTGCTCGGTCGGCAGCTTCGAGCGACCACGGCAAAGAGTCTTACCGCCTGACCTGGGCAGGGTTAACCGAGGCGACGCGCATCGTCCGTAATCACCGCCTTTGGGAGCTTTATCTGGTGACCCATGCCGACATCGCCCCCAGCCACGTGGACCGTGATGCCGACCAGATCGAACACGTGCTGTCACCGGAGCTGGTCACCCGCCTGGAGCAGACGCTGGCGGAACGTTGACGACGAGTTGCATGAGAAACGCTCAGCCGCCCCAGTGCCCCGGAACTTTTTGCCCGAAATTGGTTTCGAACTTAATGAACAACCATGATGCTTCACCCGCTTGATTTCTGGATCATCCTCATCGCTATGCTCGCTGGGCTTTGCTGCGCGCTGTTGGGCAATTTTCTGGTGTTGCGGAAGATGAGCATGATGGGCGACGCCATCAGTCACGCGGTGTTGCCGGGGCTGGCCGTCGCGTATCTCATCACCGAGAGCCGCTCGAGTTTCACCATGTTCATCGGTGCCGCCGTGGTGGGCGTGCTGACTGCCCTGTTTATCCAGTGGGTCCACAGCTTTGGCAAAGTCAACGAAGGGGCCGCCATGGGCGTGGTCTTCACCACTCTCTTCGCCCTGGGGCTGATCCTCATCGTTCACGCGCCCGAGTCGATGGATCTCGACCCCGGCTGCGTCCTCTACGGTTCCCTCGAACTGGCACCGCTGGATCAGGTGCAATTCCTGGGCCTCCAGGCGCCGCGTGCAGCCTGGGTGCTGGCGGGCGTGCTGGCACTAAACACCCTCTGCGTGCTGCTCCTCTACAAGGAGTTCAACATCAGCTCCTTTGACCCGGCACTCGCCACCACGCTGGGCATCAACGCCCGGCTCATGCACTACCTGTTGACGACCCTCGTGGCCATCACCACCGTCGCCTCCTTCGAGGCCATCGGCAGCATCCTGGTCATCGCGATGCTCATCGTGCCCGCAGCCGCTGCCCACCTGCTGACCCAACGCCTGGGGGTCATGATCCTCTTGAGTCTCATCATCGCAGCCATCAGTGCGGTACTGGGCCACATCGCTGCGATCACGGTCCCCACCTGGTTCGGCTTCCGCGACACCAACACGGCAGGCATGATGGCAACCGTCGCGGGCCTGCTGTTTGTGCTGGCAATGGTGTTTGCTCCCCGACAAGGCATGATCGCCCGCTGGCGTGCCGGCCGTCGCGGTGATTTGACTCCGCCCGCCGAGACACCCGACCTCGGCCCGCCGCCCGCGTTACGAGCATAATCAGACCTCGGTGCCGACCCCCAATATCACCCCCCGGCTCAGCCCATTTTCCGGGTGTTCCAAAGCAATGGTTGAACACGAAGACGCGAAAACGCGAAGGGTGCCAAGCGATCCAGGCGAGCCCACCGAATGCGGCCAGGTCCAGCCGCATCGATCATCTCAGGTCTTGTATCCTTCGTGGCCTCTGTGCCCTTTGTGGTTCCTCCCCGCTTTCTGCCTTCCTTCGCGTCATCGCGGCTTCGCGTTCAATCCGTATGCCTCGCACGCATGTGATACCACCGGGTGCCCGTGGCAAAGACTCCGCGTGCCACAGCCAGACCACCAGTGATGCGTGATCCTGCGAGCCACCCACCCTGGATTTGAGTAAAGCAGACGGGCGCTGGTCATAGCGCCCGCCTGCGGGGTCGAATCGATCAAGCCGCCAACTTCAGCGTGCCGCTCTGGTTGAGCGCCGCAGCGCCGAAGGTCACGCTCACGGGCATGCAGGCCGGGCCTGACTCCTCACGCGGGTTGGTCCAGAACGCCGCCAGCCAGACCGTTGCGCCCGGCTCCAGCGTGGGGGAGAAAGTGACCGTGAACGTCGTCCGCGTCGTGCCGCCCTCAAACTTCCAGGCACCCGTCTCATCCGGCGCG
>JBGSTK010000151.1:0-1999 GCA_041736565.1 Phycisphaeraceae bacterium
GCTCCCCGCCATGCGGCAGGCTTTCGAGGCTGCGGCCAAGGCGCTGGGGCTGACGGTGTCCGTCACGCCGCAGGGTCCCGCTGCGCAGGCGGTGCGCGGCGTGCCTTATCACTTAAAGACCTACTCCGCCGATCAGCCCGGCATCGTCGCCAAGATCAGCGAACTGCTCCGACAGCACGGCGTCAACATCGAAGAACTCAGCACCCGCCTGCAGTCGGCACCGTTCACCGGCGAGCCGCTGTTTACCATGGACATCGACATGACCGTGCCATCAAACGTGCCGGTGCGTAAGCTGCGACAGGAACTCGAAACCCTCTGCGACGGCCTGAATGCCGATGTCGATCTGGAGCCGGCGTAAGGGGCTGTGTTTCCGGCACCTCTCCCGCGCCGCGCGGGGGAGGCTGGGTGGGGGCATGGCTCTGAGGGCTATCCATAGAGAAGCACCCCCACCCCAACCCTCCCCCGCGTGGCGCGGGAGAGGGAGTTATGAGGCGAACTCGCCGCTGCCCCGACTCGGTAGAATGCCGCCCATCATGGCCAAACGTGAGTCACGAAAACCCGCAGGCGATTTCCAGCCCACGCCGGACTGGCGCATCGTCGTGTTGAACGGCGTTGAGGAGATGCTCAAACGCAAGCATCTCGAGACGCTGCGGCAAGTGATGGAAACCGCGCACGGCCCGTTCGAAACCTTTCTGTTTCCCGGTGCCACCGCGCCGCTGGCGGATGTGCTCGACGAGCTGCGAACCTATTCGCTCATGCAGTCGTTCAAGATTGTCATCGTCGATGAAGCTGATGAGTTTCTCAAGCGTTATCGCGACGCCATGAATCGCTATGCCGAGAGCCCCGCGGAGCAGGCGTTGTTGATCCTGCGCTGCGGCACGTGGCACAAGGGCAATTTCGACAAAGCCGTGGCGAAAGTCGGTGCGGTCGTCAGTTGCGATCCTCTACCCACGGCTCAGCTTCCGGGCTGGGTGGCGCAGCAGTCGCTGGACGTTCACGACCGCAAGATTTCACCCGCGGCTGCCAAAGCTCTGTCGCAACGCATGGGCAGTGACCTGATGCTGCTCGACAGTGAGTTGGGCAAGTTGGCGTTGATGGTGGAGCCGGGGCAGATGATCGATGTGGCGCAGGTCGAGCAGATGGTCGGCCGCAGCAGTGACGAAAAGGCCTGGGCTTTTAAGAATGCGGTGATCGAAGCGTTGGCGACGCCTGGGGGCGGCTCGGCGGCGGCGATGGTGTCCAAGCTCCACGAGTTGGTGGACCTCGCTGGCGAGAGCGATGTGCCCATCCAGTTTGCGCTGACGGATTTGATGCGGCAGCTTTACTATGCTGCGGCCTTGCGCCAGCGCGGGGCTGACCCGTATGCCATTCCCAAGCAGTTGGGCATGTGGGGGCCCACCGGCCCGTTTGTGAACCTGCTCAAACGCGTGTCGCCCGCCAAGGCGCAGCGCTGGCTGGATCGGCTGATGCATCTGCAATGGCGGCAGCGCAACAGCCTGGGCGATGGATTGCGGAATCTGGAATGCTTCTGTGTCGTGCTGGCCGATGAAGTATAAAGGCGTGTCGCGGGTTCGCTGCGCTTCGGCGCGCCATTGACGGACGACATCGCGGAGCCGGTGATATTGAAGGCCCGGCGACGCGGTAGCTCCGGCGACATCGCTGCCCGGCTAGAATGACGCAATGCTCATGGATGAGCGCGGTTTGAAACTAACCTCGATGCATGGAGGCATCATGCCAACAACCCCTCATTTCATCGTCAATCCCCTGCGGGCCATCGTGCTCGCTGGCGTGGTCTGCGTTTCGATCAACGGTTGCGGCGAGTCGATGAC
This sequence comes from Phycisphaeraceae bacterium, assembly GCA_041736565.1. Lineage (GTDB taxonomy): Bacteria > Planctomycetota > Phycisphaerae > Phycisphaerales > Phycisphaeraceae > JBBDMX01. The sequence continues at coordinate 1,830 of JBGSTK010000151.1, forward strand.
GGGCCTGCTGGGCAAGCCATCCACGACCGCCCAGGCACCGACCGAGGCTGCCGCACCGGGTACTGCCGAAGGTGCGAGCACTGGTGACGAGGCCGATGCGTTGGCACGCAGCGCGCAGGAGCAGGCGGACCGCCTGTCCCAGGCCATTGCCGCGCGCGGTCAAGCTGGCG